>JAZOLQ010000066.1:0-16916 GCA_045653185.1 Eubacteriales bacterium | reverse complement strand
CCAATATTGTACCAAATTTTCAGCCAAATTTAAAGAGGGTAATTCTCCAAATTTTCATACACATATTTATGCACAATGCACAAAAACGTCGTTTTGGAGATTATTTGATACACAAAGGAGCTTTTAATATCGCTCGATTAGCTTTAATATATTAAAGATTTTTCATCGTAAGCGATATGCGCTTCTTTTTAAGGTCAACAGAAAGCACCTTTACCTTGACCTGATCGCCAAGCGAGACGACCTCGGAAGGATGCTTTACAAATCTGTTTGAAAGCTCGGAGATATGAACAAGTCCGTCCTGATGAACGCCGATATCCACGAAAGCGCCGAAATCTATAACGTTTCTGACAGTTCCCTCAAGTATCATATCGGGCTTGAGGTCCTCCATGCTCATTACGTCATCGCGCAAAACAGGGGGCGGAAGCGAATCGCGCACGTCTCTGCCGGGCTTGAGAAGCTCGGACGTGATGTCCTTGAGCGTAGGCTCTCCGATTCCAAGCTCGTCGCAAACGGCGCTTCTTCCCTTCTCGGCTATCTTGTGCTCAAGCTCGGAAAGCTTGCCTTTGGCAACGTCGTCAGGGGTGTATCCGAAGATAGCGAGAAGCTTTTTCGCCGCCGCATAGGATTCGGGATGCACGCCCGTATTGTCAAGTATCTCCGCCGAATGCGGAACTCTGAGAAATCCCGCGCACTGCTCGAACGCCTTAGCTCCGACTCTCGGAACTTTGAGTATCTGCGCTCTCGAGGTAAACTCTCCGTTTTCCTCGCGGTATTTAACGATATTCTTTGCGCTCGTCATATTTATTCCCGAAATATAGGAAAGCAGAGCGTATGAAGCCGTGTTGATATCAACGCCCACCGAGTTTACGCAATCCTCAACGACTCCCTCAAGCGCGCCGTCAAGCCGCGCGGGTTTCATATCGTGCTGATACTGTCCGACGCCTATCGGCTTCGGGTCTATCTTTACAAGCTCAGCAAGAGGGTCCTGCAAGCGTCTCGCGATAGATACCGCAGAACGCTGCATAACGTCGAACTGCGGAAATTCCTCCGCCGCAAGCTTGGACGCCGAATATATCGACGCGCCCGACTCGTTGACTATTATATATTTACAGAAGTCAAGACCCGACTCCCTTAGCGTCTCGGCAATAAAGAGCTCACTCTCCTTGGATGCCGTTCCGTTTCCGATGGCGATAACATCGATATGGTATTTCTTGACCATAGCGGATATTATCTTCTTGCCCTCTTCTGTCTTGAATTTAGAATGTGTGGTAGGATAGATGACCGCTGTGTCAAGCACCTTTCCCGTCTTATCAACGACTGCCGTCTTACATCCGTTGACGTAACCCGGGTCAAATCCGAGCACCGTCTTGCCCTTAAGAGGCGCCTGCATAAGCAGATGTCGGAGATTTTCCGCGAAAAGCTTTATAGCTCCCTCGCCCGCCGCGTCGGTCATATCGTTTCTTATCTCTCTTTCAATAGAGGGAGCTATAAGCCTGTCGTAGCTGTCTATCACCGCCTCGTAGATATATTTTGAAGCGGGGCTTGACTGGTTGGTTATAGTCTCCGAAAGAAGATAATTGAGTATCATCTCCTTCTCAACAGTAATAGATACCTTGAGGAATTCCTCCTTCTCTCCTCTGTTGACCGCGAGTATTCTGTGGTGAGGCATCTTCTTGACGTTCTCCGAGTACTCATAATACTGCGAGTATACCGAGTCCTCCTCCTTTGCCGCCTTCGAGGTGAGCATACCGAAATCAAAGGTTATCTTTCTGACTACCTTTCTGTATTCGGCGTTGTCGGAGACGTCCTCTGCGATTATGTCGCAAGCGCCCTTCAGCGCGTCCGCCGCGCTCGCAACTCCCTTTTCCTCGCTGACAAAGGCTTCCGCCGTAAGTGTGAGCTCGGGCTCGTATTTATCAAGCTGAGCCATAATAAGCTCGGCAAGCTCTCCAAGTCCTTTCTCTCTCGCCACCGACGCTCTCGTCTTTCTGTGGGGACGGTAAGGTCTGTAAATATCGTCGACCTCTGTTATCGTCTGCGCGTTGTCTATCTGCGACGCGAGCTCGTCTGTAAGCTTGCCCTGCTCGGCGATAAGATTTTTTACCTCTTCTTTTCTCTTTTCTATATTTCTGAGATATGTAAGTCTGTCATCGAGCTGTCTGAGTATCTCGTCGTCAAGACTTCCCGTTACCTCTTTACGATAACGCGCGATAAAGGGGATAGTATTTCCCTCGTCGATAAGAGCGACAGTCTTTTCGACCTGCTCCGCTTTGAGATTAAGTTCTTCTGCAAGTTTTTTGATGATATCCATATTGTACCGTCCTGTGTTAGTGTATATCGGCAGAGTGCGAGAGCCCCGCCGTGCTTTCAAGCTCTGCAATTTCATCTGCCTCGAGATACCGCCACTCTCCGCGTAAAAGTGTTTCGTCAAGAGTAAGATTTGCAAAGCTTATTCTTTCAAGGTAAGTTATTTTGTTTCCAAGGGCGTCAAGCATTCTTTTTATCTGATGGTATTTGCCCTCGTGAAGCGTTATCACGCCCTCGTCTCGCCCTCCCAAAAGCTCTATCTTAGCGGGCTTTGTCACGTATCCGTCCTCAAGCGTAAGTCCGCCCTCAAAGCGCGCCGCATCCTCGGCGGCTATCGGAAATTTTGAGCGAAAACGATATTTCTTCTCAACGTGATTTTTGGGAGAGAGAAGCCTGTGCGCAAGCTCGCCGTTGTCGGTGAGAAGCATAAGACCGAGCGTATTCTTGTCAAGCCGCCCGCAAGGAAAAAGTCCCTTCTTCTTGAATTCCGCGGGAAGCAGGTCGAGCACCGTCTTCTCATTCGAGTCATCGGTGGCGCTCACGTACCCCTCGGGCTTGTTTAATAATATATAGGTATATTTCCTGTAAATCACTCTCTCGCCGCGAAATATTATCTCGTCCCTTTCCTCGTCCACCGATATATCCGAGGTCTTGGCGCAAACACCGTTGACGAATATCTCACCGCTGCGCGCCGCCTTTTTTGTCTCACTGCGGCTCGAGACCGCGCATATACTCAAAAATTTATCAAGCCTCATTTTTCCTCCAAAGCGGACTTCGTCGGCTTCTCGCGTCACATCATAAGTATAGCGAGAAGTATCGCCGCTATCGCGCCGCAAAGTGAAAGTCCTATAAAGAAGCCTATCCAAAATTGCTTCTTTGTTTCCTCTTTATTTCTATAAGCCAAAAATATCACCCCTATGATATATTATTGACTCATTTCTGTTATTCAAGTCTCTTTTTCTTTTCAATATTCAGCTGGGATATGACTATACCGCAAAAAATAAACGCGCATCCTATGTATCCTATTAAAGATATGAAATCTATGCCGAACAGTACGCCTCCGACAGCGCTGAAGACCGACTCGGTCGAAAGGATTATCACAGCGATCGTGGGGTCGCTTCTCTTTTGAGCCACGACCTGCAAGGTATACGCCACGCCGACAGAGAGGACTCCGCAATAAAGGATAGACCATTTTGCGAGATATATGCTCTCAAAGCTGGGTTCTTCAAAAATGAACATTGATATAAGGCAGAGCGCCGAGCAGACAGCAAACTGTCCCCACGCGAAATGGAGAGAGCGGAGCTCCTTGCCGAAGCGGTCAACCGATATAACGTGCGCCGTCCAAAAGAATGCGCCTATAAACAAGAGAAGCTCGCCGTAGCCAAATGAAAGCCCCTCCTCAGGCTTATAGCAAAGCATAAAGAGTCCCAAAACCGCGCAAAGCGCGCCGATCCATTTGCAGAGAGTGACCTTCGATTTGAAGAGAAGGAAGCAAGCGATGGGAACAAACACGGTATAAAGCCCAGTGATAAATCCCGCTACTCCCGCGCTCCTTGTGTACTGAACGCCAAACTGCTGGAGCATAGACGCCGCGAAAAGCACCGAGCCGCTGATAAGCGAGGCGAATACCGTCTTTTTTCGCGCTCTCGGCTCGCTTTTTCCCCGCTCAAAAAAGAGGACGACAGGAATAAGCGATAGCGTACCGATAGTAAATCTCGTCGCGTTAAAGGTAAACGGCGCTACGTAATTAGCTCCGCTCACCTGCGCCACAGAGGCAAAGCCCCAAATAAACGCCGTCAATATCAAGATAAACAGCGATAATTTGTTTGTTTTCATAATTGTATTTTTTCTCACACTATAAAATGTCAATTTCTATTTAGCAGAAGAATTTTATTAGCAATATTTTTATTTTTCGTCACCAAACTCAACTATTGCGGAAAACATATCCATCTCCTGCGCATACAGCTTTGGCTTAGAGCTTTTTCCGACGACAAGCGAGCGCAAAATACAGACCACAGTATCCTCGGGAAGCTTTTTGAGAACGCTGTATTCATCATATATCGCCAAGTCACCAAGCCGCAATCCGTAATTATCTATCGAATTTTCGGGCGTATATCCCAAAACCTCGGAGAGCTCAAGAATTCTGTTGTTCTCCTTCAAAGCCTCAAAAAGCGACGGATCGATCAAGCAGACAGAGGATTCTCCTGTTTGTATGTATTTGTAAAATTCGTCATAGTTATTAGAGTTATAAGCGCGGTCTATATAGAGCCCTATATCCTCGTCGGGATGCTCTTTCTGAATATTCTTTATCTGCTCCTCAGAGTATATCTGATAATGCACAAAGGCTGACGTTTTTTCGCCGTTATTGTCAAAATCCTCAGGCATT
Organism: Eubacteriales bacterium; assembly: GCA_045653185.1. Classification (GTDB taxonomy): domain Bacteria; phylum Bacillota; class Clostridia; order Oscillospirales; family CAG-272; genus HGM12713. The sequence continues at coordinate 12,223 of JAZOLQ010000066.1, read as the reverse complement.
ACGTGATTCATGACCTTTTTAATATTATCGACGTCGTTCGCCGTAAGATACGCAGGTCCTGCATAAGCAAGAGTTATATCCTCTTTTTCATTTGTACACATCTGAAGCGTGCAAACAAGAAGCACGATGACAAAAAACGACACTATTATAGTTGGCCACTTATAATGATACCAAAAGTTGTCAAACCAACGAAGAAATTTGCCCTCAGGGACTATTTTAGCTTCGGAAAGCTTTTCTTCTCGATCCATTTTTCCTCCAAAAACGCAAAACCGACAACGGCACATACAGTGAAGTCATCGGTTTTCGTAATTATTATTTATCTTGAAACTTCAACAACTTCAAACGCAACGACTCCCGAGGGAACGTTTACTGTGACCTTGCTTCCCGCGCGCGAGCCTATAAGCGCCTTGCCGATGGGAGACTGATCGGATATTCTGAAGTTTTCGGGATCTGCCTCGTTAGAGCCTACTATGTTGTAAGCAACGACGTCTCCGTCAGCCTTCTTTATCTTAACGGTAGAACCGATGCTTACCACTGTTGTGTCAACAGTGTCCTCATCTATTACCTTCGCGTTGCGTATAAGCTCTTCAAGCTCCTTTATTCTCGCCTCTACCTTTGCCTGCTCGTTTCTCGCGGCATCATACTCAGCGTTCTCGGAAAGGTCTCCGAAGGATCTCGCCTCAGCGATATCCTTTTTGATCTCCTCACGTCTGGTTGTAGAAAGATAGCTAAGCTCATCAACAAGTTTTTGATAGCCTTCGGGTGTGTAAAGCTGTTCTTTAGACATTTCAATTCTCCTTAATGTTCATTTTTGTATTGTATTATTTATAAAAGCTTTCAATAGCCGCCGCAAGCTGATTATCAAGCGATTGCGGAAGCAGATATACGTTGTACTTCTTAGCTTCCTCGCTAAGCGCCACCTCTGTGTCGGGTGTGATACCTATACCGTCATAGCCCTCGCCGGACGGCGGGAAATACATTTTTGTTGTGAGCTTCAAAGCTCCCTCGTATCCATACTGCGAAAGCGGAATGGTACGCTGCATGCTTCCCTTGCCGTAGGTCTTTTCTCCCACGATAGCCGCAAGGTCATAATCTCTGAAGGCCGCAGTGAAAAGCTCTGCCGCACTCGCCGTTGTGCCGTTACACAGCACGGCTATCTTCTCGATACGGTCTCTGTATTTTCCGATATCGCTTTTCGATACGTTGCAAACGCTGTAATCCTCGTCCGCATATCTTACAGGTCCAACCAAAGTATCGGTCCTTTGCCCGTCGTTCCCCTCAGTGCTTATCAAAAGATCTCCGTCATTTAAAAAGTAACTGAGAACCGCGGTAATAGACGCAAGGTCTCCTCCGCCGTTGTATCTGACGTCAAAAACAAATTTTGTGCAGCCTTGCTCAAGCAGACTGTCAACAGCGCTTGAGAACTGCCTCGGAACTGTGAGATCAAACTGCGATATTTTTACTATGCCGACGCTCGCGTCGGTCTCGCTGCGCGACGAATATACCGAAATCGATTTAACAGCGCGTCTTTCGACCGAGAATTCCTTTTCCTCATATCCGTCTCCGTTAGGACGCAACACGGTAAGCTCGGCAATACTGCCTTCCTCACCGCGAAGCTTCGCGAGCGCTTCATCATAGCTAAGCTTTTCCTTAGCCTCGCCCACGCCTATCCAAGCTATAAGGTCTCCGACCCGCACTCCTGCCTTCTCGGCGGGGCTTTCGGGGGATACCGCAATTATCTCTATGACGTTATATCCGAGTTGCGAGAAAGCCTTATCCGACTCGACGACGGTAACACCTATTCCAACGGTATTTCCCGCGGTCTGTGCGCGAAACTGCTCATATTCTTCTTTGTTGTAGTATTGAGCGTATCTGTCGCCCGTGTACGCCACGTAGGCTCTGAGTACGTTTTCAATTACCTCGTCGTCGTCAATGTCAAAATAAGAATAGGTATCAAAAAGATATTGCAAAAGATCGAGCTTCGCAAGGCCCTCGTTCGTACCCGACGTAATAACGTCAAGCCTTGCATCCGCAAGCCTTTTCTTATAAAACGCGCAACAAAGCGTGTAGGTGAGCATGACCGCGGCAACTACGAGCGCTATTGCCGAGATAACAAACGTGCCTAATGATACCGTCCTTTTCGGCGATGCCTTTCCGCATCCGTCCTGCGCTCCTATCTTCTCGCCCAAGCTGTCCTCAGGCAAAAATTCATTATTTTCGTTTTTCTCCGACACCTTACGACCAAACCTTTCTAAATCAAAATTTTCTCAATCCTCGATAAAGCATCAATAAGTGCAAGTGCATAAAAACACACACTCGGAGAGCGTTCGTAAGAACGCCCTCCGTACAGCTTTCACTACAAGTCTATGCCTCCTTTAAGAAATATTTTCTTAAGAGAAGGATTTTATTCAGCCCCTTAGAATTTTGTGGGCTTTGAATTGAGATATTTCTTTACCATAAGGGCGACCTTAAAGGTTATAGCGTGCTCAAACTCGCGCAGATCAAGACCTGTGAGCTTTCGTATCTTTTCAAGTCTGTAAACAAGCGTGTTTCTGTGAACGAAGAGCTTTCTCGACGTCTCGGAAACGTTAAGATTATTCTCAAAGAAGCACTGGATAGTCATAAGCGTTTCTCTGTCAAGAGATTCGAGGTCTCCCTTCTTGAACACCTCCTGCAAGAACATCTCGCAAAGGGTTGTGGGAAGCTGGTATATAAGCCTGCCTATTCCAAGGTTTTCATAGCTTATGATATTCTTCTCGGTCTCAAATACCTTTCCGACCTCAAGCGCCACCTGAGCCTCCTGATAAGCCTTGGCAAGATCCTTGATGTTGTCAACGACGGTGGAAATACCGATAGCGACCTTCATATAGAACTCAGAGGAAATAGTATCGGCAATATTCGTAGCAATCTTCTCTACTTCCTTTGTATCTATGCCGGGCTTGACCTCTTTTACGAGCACGATATCGTTCTCACCAACGCTTATAACGTAATCTCTGGCTTTGTCGGGGAACATATTCTGAAGCATCTCAAAGGGCATCATATCTGTCTTTCCGAAGAATTTGATAAGAAATACTATTCTCGAATCATCGGTGTTGAAATGAAGCTCTTTGGACTTTATATAAATATCGCTGGGAAGGATATTGTCGAGTATGATATTTTTGATAAACGAGCCCTTGTCATACTTCTCATCGTAAAGGCTCTTTATATTTCCAAGAGAAACGGCGAGCATTTTGGACATCTTTTCAGCCATCTTGTCCTGTCCCTCAACGAAAACTATGTATTCGCTCTTCTGACCGACTCCCATATAGCGATATGTATAACCGTCGATAGCCATAGTTTCGGCAGAGAAGGAAAGCTCCTCGCGCACTCCCTGTCTTATATCTCCCATCTTCGCAAGATCAGAGCAGGCAATAACGACTCCGTTTTCATCTATAACACCAATTATCCTATCAAAAGCACCCTTCATCTGGTATATTACGCTTTGAAATAGTCTGTTAGCCATATTTTACCTCACATTTTGATATGTTTTTTGTCGCATTGTGTATACTACCCTATATTTTATACTATTTTTTGTGATTTTTCAATAGGTTTTTCAATATTTTTTATAAAATTTTTGTTTTTTTCGGTTTTTTATTAATATATTCGACAAAAGGATAAAAAGAAAAATATTTGCATTTTTTCAAAAAAGCTCGGAAAAACAGACTATACAAGCGAGGGCAAAGCCCGATGCGGTTTCGGTTCTGAGTATCCTTTTTCCAAGTCCCGCGGGAAGCATTCCCGCCTCTATACACCTCTTTGCCTCGTCAAGCGAAAAACCGCCCTCACTGCCGATAACCAGCGATACCGTCTTGCCGTCAGGCTCGCCCAGCTTCTCGCGAAGCAGTTTTCCAAGAGGCAGAGTGCCGTCGCCCTCGTAGCAGAAAAGGCAGACGTCGCACTCAAGCGCCCTCTCAAGCATTACCGAAAAGCTTACAGTCTCCTTGACCTCGGGTATAGAGCTTCTTCCGCACTGCTTTGCCGCCTCGGCGGATATCCTGTTTCGCCTTTGAAGCTTCTTTTCCTCGGCGTCGGGCTTCATCTTGACCACGCATCTCTCGCTCTCAAAGGTAGTTATCTCGCCGACTCCGCACTCAACAGCCTTCTGTATAACGCTGTCAAGCTTGTCTCCCTTCGGAAGCGCCTGAAAGAGCTTCACGTAGCATCTCGGCTCGTTCTCGGACTCCTTTGAGGACACTATTCTCGCTCTGACCTCGCCCTCCAAAAACTCCTCAAGCACGCAGTCGTATTCTCTCTTCTGCATATCGCACACCGTTATATGCTCGCCCGCCGCCATTCTGAGCGAACGCGATATATGATGGGCGTCCTCACCGAATATTTTCACTGTATCTGACTCTATCTGATCTTTTCTTATAAAAAAACGGGGCATGGCTTTATCCCTCCATAATCTGTTCCCTTAAAACTCATTTTTACAGCTTCATTATAGTATATTTTACCCCCTTTGTCAATACGCTCTTACACTCGCCCTCGAACAAGAGCGCCCATGTATAACATCTATATTAATAAAATATTAAATTTAAGCAAAAGGGGTAGAAATCGAGAAAAAATTGTGATATAATGTAATGGAATATTTATATTTGGGCAGAGCGCGGGAGCATTCCCGCTCCTCTTTCGCAAAATCCCCCTATTGCAAAGGAATATTATGAGAAAATACATAGAAAAAATCGAAAAACTTACACTCCCTGTGATACCGCTCAACGGTATCGTCGCCTTCCCCGGTGTCACACTCAGCTTTGAGATGGTCAATGAGACCGCGATAAAGGCTGCCGAAGCGGCATTTGAAACAGATTCAATGGTGCTTCTTGCCTCTACCAAGGAGCTTATAGACGACGGAGACGAGATAGACAGCGAAAATATTTTCCGCGTCGGAACTGTCGCTAAAATAAAGCAGTCGGTAAAAACGCCCGAGGGCAATATGCGCATCATAGCCGAGGGCTTCAGCAGAGCAACTATCTCGGAATTCCGCACCTTTGCCGACTATATCTGCGCTGACGTAATATCCAAGGTGCTTCTTATGTCGGACGAGGATTCGCTCAGAAACGAGGCGTATATGCGCGCTATGCTCACAGAGGTAGAAAACCTTGTCAAGCTTCTTCCCTCTGTAAGCGACGACATTATTACCGCCGCGCGCTCAATAAAGATACCCGCCATGCTTGCCGATTTCATTGCGGCGAATATACTTGTAAAATATAAGGACAAGCAAAAGATACTCGAGTGCTACGAGCCCGTAAAGCGTATCGAGGTGCTTATCGCGCTTCTTGAGAGCGAGGCGAAGATGCTTGAGTTTGAGCTTGGCATACACAAAAAGGTCAGAGAAAATCTCAATCGCAACCAAAAGGAATATTACCTGCGTGAGCAGATAAACGTAATACGCGACGAGCTTGGCGACGCAGACGACGAAATTGCCGAATATCATGAAAAAATACACTCCGCAAAGCTTCCCGCCGAGGTCGAGGCAAAGCTTCACAAGGAGACCGACCGTCTCGCAAAGCTCCCCTTCGGCTCAGCCGAAGCCTCTGTTCTCCGCTCTTATATCGACGTATGCCTTGAGCTGCCTTGGAGCATATCCACAAAGGACCGCGCAAGCGTGTCGGCGGCAAAAAAGATACTCGACGCGGACCACGACGGAATGGAAAAAATAAAGGAAAGAATACTCGAATTCCTTGCGGTAAAACAGCTTAATCCCGACCTTAAAAACCAGATAATCTGCCTTGTAGGCCCTCCAGGTGTCGGAAAGACCTCTATCGCCGCGTCGGTGGCAAGAGCGATGAAGCGCAATTACGTCCGCGTTTCTCTTGGCGGAATACGTGACGAGGCCGATATAAGAGGTCACAGAAAGACATATATCGGAGCTATGCCGGGACGTATAATAAACGCTATAAATCAGGCGAAGTCAAACAACCCCCTCATACTTCTTGACGAGATCGACAAGCTCACGCGCGACGCCCACGGAGATCCATCCTCGGCGCTCCTCGAGGTGCTTGACGGAGAACAGAACAAGAATTTCCGCGACCACTTTATCGAGATGCCCTTCGACCTCTCAAACTGCGTCTTTATCGCGACTGCAAACACGCTTGATACCGTGCCGAAGCCGCTTCTTGACAGAATGGAGGTAATCAAGCTCTCCTCGTATACGAGAAGCGAAAAGCTTTCGATAGCGAAAAACCACCTGCTTTCAAAGCAGCTTGCGCGCCACGGACTTAATAAGAGAATGCTCAAGATAGACGACTCCGCGATACTCGAGATCATTGACTGCTACACGCGCGAGGCGGGTGTGCGAAACCTTGAGAGAGCCCTCGCCGACGTCATAAGAAAAGCCGCAAAGCGCTTTGTTGAAGAGCCCGACGTCCCAAAAATATCGGTAAAAGCCGAAAACGTAAAGGAATATCTCGGCGAGAGAAAGCTTTTGCCCGAGCGTATAAGCGAATACGACGAGGTCGGCTGCGTCAACGGCCTTGCCTATACCGAGGCGGGCGGAGACGTACTCAAGGTCGAGGTGCTTATCCTCGACGGAGACGGCAAGATAGAGGTAACAGGCTCGCTCGGCGACGTTATGAAGGAGTCGGCAAAGATAGCTGTAAGCTACGTGCGCTCTATCTCGGCTGAATACGGAATCCCCAAGGACTTCCACTCAAAGCACGACATACATATCCACTTCCCCGAGGGCGCTGTTCCCAAGGACGGTCCGAGCGCGGGAGTTACTATGGTAACCGCCATCGTGAGCGCTCTGACGGGTATCCCTGTTAAGCGAGACGTCGCTATGACGGGAGAGATATCCTTGCGAGGCAACGTGCTCGCCATCGGAGGACTTCGCGAGAAAACTATGGCGGCGTACTCGGCAGGAGTTACCACTGTGCTGATACCCAAAGATAATATGCGCGACTTCGAGGAGCTTGACGGCGCTGTAAAGGAGAATATAAGATTTATCCCCTGCAAAACGGCGTCCGACGTGCTAAGACACGCACTGGTAACAAAAAAAGCCGATATTATAAAAGACGTCCCAAAGACCGAGAGCGAGACTTTGGCAGAAATAATCCCTTCGGCAAACGGAGGAAGCTGTCAGATACCGCTTTCAAGATAAGGCAAAGTGAATTTTTAAATCAAGCTTCACACGCCGACCTACTTATGCCTCCGAAATGGCGGCAGAACGGAGACCTATATGCCAATAAATACACAAAACGTATCTCTGCGTATAAGCGCAGGCTTTCCAAAGCAGTTCCCGACCGATAAGATGGCTCAGGTGGCACTTTCGGGACGCTCGAACGTTGGAAAAAGCTCTCTTATAAACACTCTTCTGGGCAGAAAATCTCTCGCGAGAGTCAGCTCCTCGCCCGGAAAAACTATAACGGTAAATTTTTACGACGTTGATAAAAAGCTCTTCCTCGTCGACCTTCCGGGCTATGGCTTTGCCAAGCGCAGCGGAGACAGTCAGAAGCAGTGGTCGTCTCTTACCGACGGATATTTCACGTCTAACCCGAATATCGACCTTCTTAAGCTTGTGATACAGCTTGTTGACAGCCGAATAGGTCCTACAAAGGACGATGAGATGATGCTTGATTTTATGAATCAAGCCGAAATACCGTATATAATAGTAGCCACAAAATCCGATAAGCTCAACGCCACCGAGCGCAAAAAGAGCATCGAGCTTATTTCGCAGAACGCATACATTCTGCCCGATACACCGATAATCTATTTTTCCTCGCTTAAAAACGAAGGAAGAAACGAGCTTTGGAAAGAAATTTACAGATACACCGAACTTTAAGAAAAAATTATGACTCAACTGATAATGATACGCCACGGACAGAGCGTGGCAAACAAAGAGAAACGCTTTGCGGGACATTCGGATTTTGACCTCACAGAGCTTGGAAGACGCCAAGCCGAGCTCGCGGGCGAATATATTCATAAGAATTTCAAGGTAGACGCTATATACGCAAGCGACCTTAAAAGAGCCTATAACACAGCCGTGCCCGCCTCAAAGCTTTTCAGTCTGCCGATAATAAAGAACGAGGGCTTGCGCGAGATATATGCGGGAGTATGGGAAGGTCTTGAGTTTGACGTTATAAACGAGCGTTACCCCGACGATATCGCGGTCTGGAGAGATGATTTTGCTCATTCCCGCTGCACTGGCGGAGAAAGCATTGCCGAGCTTTACGACAGATCCTGCCGAGAGATACTCTCGATAGCGGCGGAAAACGACGGCAAGAGCGTCGTCATCGCAACACACGCAACTCCTATCCGAGTTTTCGAGGCTATGGCGAGAGGATACGGATACGAATACACAACAAATATCCCCTTTGTCGCTAACGCATCTATAAACGTATTCGGCGTAGAGGATAACAAGCCCTACGTAATAAAGTCAAATATCACCGAGCACGTGCAGGATATCTTGACCACGATACATAAAATATAACCCCTTTTGGAGAAACAAATGATAATTCACAACCACTTTGACGTAAACGAAAAAGGACATCTTACGATAGGCGGAGCAGATGCCGTAGAGCTTGCAAAGGAATTCGGCACTCCCGCATACATCCTTGACGAAAACGTGATAAGAGAAAATTGCCGCACCTATCTGCGTGCCGCAACAAAATATTTCGGCAGCGATGCCCTGCCTCTCTACGCATCAAAAGCGCTCTGCTTCACAGGCATATATAAGCTTGCCGCAGAGGAAGGAATGGGAGTTGATTGTGTTTCGGGCGGAGAGCTATATACCGCAAAGAAGGCGGGATTTCCTGCTGAAAAGATATATTTTCACGGCAACAATAAGCCCGACCGTGATATAAGCGACGCCATGGATATGGGAGTCGGAACATTCGTCGTCGATAACCTCGACGAGCTTTCAGCCCTCTCGGCTGAGGCTTCTCGCAGAGGTCTCACTCAGCGCATACTCCTTCGTATAACCCCCGGTATCGACCCCCACACACACCGCGCCGTAGTTACGGGAAATATCGATTCTAAATTCGGAAGCGCGATAGCTACGGGACAGGCTATGGACATTGTCAAAAAGGCTATCGCGGCTGAAGGAATAGACCTTGCGGGACTTCATTGCCACATCGGCTCTCAGATATTCGATATCGAGCCGTTTGCCGATGCCGCGGCGATAATGACAAGATTTATAGCCGATATAAAGAAGGAATGCTCGTACGAGATACGCGAGCTCAATCTCGGCGGCGGATTCGGTGTAAGATACACAGAATATGACCGCGAGATAAACTATGAGGAGTGCGTAAGGGATATAGCCGAGGTCGTCACCTCGCTCTGCGAGAAGAACGGCATCAAAATGCCCCGAGTTATTCTCGAACCCGGTCGCTCGCTCGTCGCGGCGGCAGGCGCTACACTCTATACGGTGGGCTCTGTAAAAGAGATACCGGGATTTAAGAATTATATCTCGGTGGACGGCGGTATGCCCGATAATCCGAGATACGCGCTCTATCAGTCGCAGTATACGGCGCTTATCGCAAACAGAGCAAACGCTCCGCGCGATTACCGCGCAACACTTGCGGGACGCTGCTGCGAGTCCGGCGACCTGCTTGGAGAGAATATGGAGATACAGTCGGCAAAGCGAGGAGATATCCTCGCGGTGCTCGTGACGGGAGCTTATAATCATTCAATGGCTTCAAATTATAACCGCCTTCCCCGCCCCCCGATAGTTATGGTAAAGGACGGTGAGGCAAGAGTGGCTGTCAAGAGAGAGTCATACGAGGACATCACGGCAAACGACGTAATATAATCACGCAAACGGAGTAAATTTATGCTTACAAATCTGTTATCAGGCGGAGATCCAAAACAATTTATTATAACCTTGCTTCTCCGTCTCCCGATAGTCCTTCTGATGCTTTCTGTTCACGAGACCGCTCACGGATACGTGGCATATAAGCTCGGAGACCCAACTGCCAAAAATCTGGGCAGACTGACACTCAATCCTATAAAGCATCTCGACCCGATAGGTTTTATCTCTATGATACTTTTCGGAATAGGCTGGGCAAATCCCGTTCCGATAAACACAAGAAATTTCAAAAATCCGAGACGCGATATGGCGCTCTCGGGCGCGGCAGGACCTGTCTCAAACCTCTTGCTCGCGCTGATATTTGCGATATTACTCAGAGCTTCGTATATCCTTTTGCCCTTTATAAACTTTACAAACGAAACAGCGCTTCTTATCGCTAACCTCTTTTTGCAATTTCTTCTCATAGGAATTCAGATAAACGTAACCTTCGCGGTCTTCAATCTTATACCAGTGCCCCCATTTGACGGCTCACGTATATTCTACGTCTTCCTTCCGCCCAAATATTATTTCGGCATTATGAAGTACGAAAGATATATCGGACTTGCGCTCATTATCCTTCTTGTGTTTGGTGTGCTTGATCCCGTGCTTAATTTCACAACAGGCAAGATCACACGACTATTGCTTACGCTTGTAGGTTTTTAAAGGAGTTAATTTTCATCTATGGAAGCTGTGACATACAGACTTGAGCAGTTTGAAGGTCCTCTTGACCTTCTGCTCACCCTTATACAAAAGAATAAGGTAAGTATCAGCGATATCCCGATAGCGCTTATCTGCGATCAGTATATGGAATACGTAAACGGCGCTGAAGAACTGAATATGGACGTGGCTTCCGAATTTATCGTTATGGCAAGCGAGCTTATGCTGATAAAAAGCAAAATGCTTCTTCCTAAGACCGAAGAGGACGAGGAAGACCCGAGAGCACAGCTCGCGGATGCCCTTCTGCGTTACCAGCAAGCCAAGGAAGCTGCCGCAAAGCTCGCCCCGCTTTACGCTTTTTACAGCGGACGAATGGTCAAGGATACCGATGAAATATCTGTCGATAAGACCTTCGTTCAGGATCAGCAGGTGACAGACCTTTGCACTGCGGTGCGGCGCATAATCGCCTATAATAACGCACTTGAAAAGGCGGCGGCGACTACCTTTACACCTATGATAAGTAAGCCTATCATACCTGTCGAGATAAAAATAGTTTCAATAATAAAAACCCTTGAGAAGCGCGGCTGCGCCACGCTTGACGAGCTTATTATGGGCGAGAATACCCTGCCAGATATGATAGCAAGCTTTCTTGGAGTGCTTGAGCTTATCAAGGTGAGAAGGCTTCTCGTCTCCGATGATATAGACGAGACAAACGCGCTTCTTGATGCCTCAACAAGATTTATACTGAATACAGACGAAAGCACGATAGAGAAAAGCGAATACGACATAAACGACGATGAGGGAGCAAAGTGATATGGAAGAACAGCTTGAACAAATAAAATCGCTTGAGAGCGCCGTTGAAGCAATACTCTTTGCGGCGGGATATCCCGTAAAATATTCAAAAATAGCAGAGGTGTTGGGACTTGACGTCGCAAACACAAAAAATGTAATCGAACACATGGCGGAGGAATATAACGGAGCAAAATCAAAACGCGGAATAAATCTCCTCATGTTCCCCGAGACCTGCCAGCTTTCCACTAAGGAGCAGTATGCCCCATATATAAGAGAGGCGCTTGGCATCAAACGAGGCGGCAATCTTTCGGCGTCGTCGATGGAGGTGCTTGCCGTGGTGGCTTATAATCAGCCCGTGACCCGCTCGTTCGTCGATCAGGTGAGAGGTGTTGACAGCTCATACGCGATGAACTCGCTTATTGATAAAGACCTCATAGAAGCTTGCGGACGACTTGATGCTCCGGGCAGACCGATGCTCTACGTCACAACGGAAAAATTCCTTCGGGTGTTTGGAATAAATTCACTTTCCGAGCTTCCCGCAACCGAGATAATGTTGCCGCCTAAGGAGGAAACTCCGATAGTCGAGGACGACGGAGACCTCACTGACGAGGACTCGGGCGTTACCGATATCAATACCGCAGATGATGAATAATAAATCGTAATTACTGTAAATACTAAATCAAGATTAAATCAAGCTACACCAAGAAACGCATACTGTAATAAGAAATTACTATTTGCTAATGGTTTCTTTTGCTTACTTTTCTTTTTCAAAAGAAAAATAAGAGCCAACGTTTTCTTTTGCTTACTTTTCTTTTTCAAAAGAAAAATAAGAGCCAATGTTTTCTTTTGCTTACTTTTCTTTTTCAAAAGAAAAATAAGAGCCAATGGTTTCTTTTGCTTACTTTTCTTTTTTAAAACAAAAATAAGGGTGGATAGGAGGGGAGAAGAACG
>JAZOLQ010000065.1:0-9977 GCA_045653185.1 Eubacteriales bacterium | reverse complement strand
CTTTTGAGCGTAAAATCCAAAACACAAACTAACTTAGGAAAGGAGAGAGGTATGCCGAGGAGTGAAAAGAGACTTGAAGAGTTATTAGAGAAGGCGAACACGTTGCCTCTCTCAAGCGGCGTATACATTATGCGAGACAAGAACGCGAAGGTGATATACGTTGGAAAGTCGAGAAAGCTGAAGAACAGGGTATCGCAATATTTCCAAAACAGCAGGAAGAGCTACAAGACCGAGAAGATGGTAGCGCTTGTAGAGGATTTTGACTATATTCTGTGTTCGACCGAGATAGAGGCGCTTGCGCTTGAGAACACGCTTATCAAGCAGTATTCGCCAAAATACAACATAAAGCTAAAGGACGCCAAAGCCTATCCGTATATCAAGATAACGGCGGAGGCGTATCCGAGAATAATATACACGAGGACGAGGCGCGCCGACAAGGCGAGATATTTCGGTCCGTTCAGCGGAACGGCGACGGTCTTTTCGGTCATTGACGTCATAAGAAAGTCGCTCGGTATCCCGAGTTGCAAAAAAAGCTTTCCGAAGGATATAGGGCGCGAGCGCCCCTGCCTTTACTATCAGATGGGGCAGTGCTGCGGAGTGTGCACGGGCAAGGTGAGCGAGGAAGAATACAACGCGCTTATAAAGTGTGCGGCAGACATTTTGCGCGGAAATATATCGTCGGCGGTCGCGGAGCTTGAGTCACAGATGCTCGAATTTGCCGAGCAGGAGAAATACGAGGCGGCGGCTCGTTGCCGAGACACGATAAAGGCGCTGGGCAAACTCAACGAGAAGCAGAGAGTGGTAGCCGCTCCCGACGTTGAGCAGGACGTTTTCGGAATATATTCCGACGAGCTCTCCACCTGCATATCTGTAATGTACGTACGCGACGGAGCGGTCATCGACAAGGCGGACTACGTATTCGGCGCGGCTACGCTTACAGACAGCGGAAGCCTTGCGTCCTTCCTTGCCGAGCATTATAGACAAAGAGACCACATACCGAAGAATATACTGCTTTCTTTCGAGCTTGAGGACGAGGATATCCAAACGCTTTCCGAGTACCTCTCACAGAGGGCAGAGAGAAGGATAAGCCTGAGAACGCCCGAGCGAGGCGAGCTTCATAAGCTCTGCCAAACTGTCAACGAAAACGCGGCGGAGCGCGCGAAGCAGTACGCGCTTGACGCAAAGCGCGATGAGTCGGTGCTTGTCACACTTGCGGAGCTACTTATGCTCGAGACTCTGCCCGAGAGGATAGAGGCTTACGATATATCAAATATCGGAAGCGAGAACAAGGTCTGCGGAATGGTAGTCTGTGAAAACGGAAAATTCAACAGGGCAGACTACCGAAGCTTTAATATAAAAAGCGTATCGGGAACGGACGACTACGCCTCTATGCGCGAGGCGATAGAGCGGCGAATCTCGCACTTGCTCTCTGACAGCACAGGCTCGTTCTCAAAATACCCCGACCTTATTTTGCTTGACGGCGGACGGGGACACGTCTCGACTGTCAAAGAGGTCTTGCAAAGCATGGGCGTCCAGATACCCGTGTTCGGTATGGTCAAGGACGACTATCACAAAACGAGAGCGCTCTGCAACGAGAGCGACGAGATAAATATTGCCAAGTACAAGTCGGTATTTATGCTTATATACGGTATTCAGGAGGAGGTCCACCGCTTCAGTGTCAGCAAAATGTCAAACGCCAAGACAAAGACGCTCCGTCGCTCCTCGCTTGAGAATATCGAGGGGATAGGCAAAGCCAAGGCGGCTCTGCTTTTGCGTGAGCTTGGCGGGCTTGCGGGCGTGAAGGCGGCAGACGAGAGCCGTCTTTGCGCAATAAAGGGTATTGGCGCGGCAGACGCTCGGAGAATTGTGGAATATTTTAATTCTAAGAAGTAATTGGTTATGGAGGAAATGCTCTATGATGAGGATAATAACAGGCAAAGCGAGGGGAATAAAGCTTGTCACGCTTGAGGGCGAGGCAACAAGACCTACCGCCGAGAGAGTCAAGGAGGCGCTTTTCTCGATGATACAGTTTGAGATCGAGGGCAGAGAAGTGCTTGACCTTTTCTCAGGCTCGGGACAGCTCGCTCTTGAGGCGCTCAGCAGGGGAGCTTCGCACGCCGTTATGCTCGACAAGTCGAAGGACGCCGTAAGGATAATCAAGACTAATGCCGAGAAAACAAGGCTCGCTCCGTTTTGTGAGATATACAACTGCGAGTACAGGGATTACATTCTTAAAAACCGAGGAAGAAAATTTGATATCGTCTTTCTTGACCCGCCATACGCGCTGGGTCTTTGCGGCAAAGCAATCGGCGAGATGGTGAAGGCGGATATGCTCAAGCCCTCGACGCTTATAGTTTGCGAGACGGCTGACGGTGACCTCTTGGGCTCGGATAACGAGCTAGCGTCCAAATTTGAGCTCGTGAGAGAGGCGAGATACGGCCGCGCCTGCCTTACTATCCTTACTCCCAAAAAGGAGAACGCAAATGGCTGATACCAAGATAAAAAAAGAGGGGATAGCAATAGTCCCCGGCAGCTTCGACCCGATAACACTCGGGCACGTTGATATCGCAATGCGCGCCGCAGAGCGCTTTGAAAAGGTCTATTTCGCGGTTATGATAAACCAAGACAAGAAATATATGTTCACGCTTGAGGAGCGCGTAGAGCTTGCTAAGGCGGCTCTTGAGGACGTGCAGGGCGTAGAGGTCATATCGTCCGAGGGAATGCTCTGGCAGCTCGCTGAGGAGCTTGGCGCTTGCGCCATAGTCAAGGGTGTGAGAAACGAGGTGGACAGGGAATATGAGCTGAAAATGGCAGAGTTTAATTTTTCGCATAATCCCTCAGCAAAAACTATCTTGCTCGATACCACCCCCGCCCTCAAAGATATAAGCTCAACTCTCGTGCGCGAGGCAATAAAAAAGGGGCAGTCGCTTACGGACTATTTGCCCGACAGTGTGATAGAGAAGATAAAGAGAAATGATAGTTAGTTTATGCGAGGATTGTGTCACTTTCTGTATTTTCAGAAAGTAACCAAAGAAAAACAAGAGAGGAGAGAGCCCTAAAGCTCTCTCCTCTCTTGACTCTCTACTCACGGCAACACGAAAGTCGATTATTACCTTCGCCCCGAGCGTTTTTGCTAAATCGTTTCTGCGATAAAACGTTTGTTTTGCTGTTGCGGGAATATGCGAAAAGCGTTTGTAACAGTAGGATATGTTCAGCCGCCAAATCAAACTTGGCGCAAAGCCGCAGGCTTTGCAGCTTTTCGAAAAAAAAGCTTCTCACGTCCGTCTTTCTTAAGCTAACTTAGCTTCAAGTCTTGCTCTGATTGCTTTAATGAAGTCGATAGAGTTAACAGCGGTAGCTGTATAGCCTTCGCTAACGAGTCCGACGAGGTCTTTAGTCATAATACCGTCGTTAAGGGTATCGATACAAGCCTCTTCGAGCTTATTTGCGAAATCGACGAGGTCGGCGAGACCGTCGAGCTCGCCTCTTTTACGGAGAGCGCCCGACCAAGCATAGATAGTAGCCATAGGGTTAGTGGAGGTCTCCTCGCCCTTAAGGTAGCGATAGTAGTGGCGAGTAACAGTACCGTGAGCCGCCTCATACTCATACTTTCCGTCGGGGGAAACGAGGACAGATGTCATCATAGCGAGCGAGCCGAATGCAGTGGAGACCATATCCGACATAACGTCGCCGTCGTAGTTCTTGCACGCCCAGATATATCCGCCCTCGCTTCTTATAACTCTTGCAACGGCGTCGTCGATAAGCGTATAGAAATATGTAATTCCGAGCTCGTCGAACTTAGCCTTATATTCTTTATCAAAGATATCCTGGAAGGTCAGCTTAAAGGTCTGATCGTACTTTTTCGAGATAGTGTCCTTAGTAGCGAACCAGAGATCCTGCTTTGTATCGATAGCGTACTGGAAGCAGGAGCGAGCGAAGGAGACGATAGAGGTGTCCTTGTTGTACTGACCCTGAAGCACGCCGCCGCACTCGAAATCGTAGATAGTCTCTCTGAATTCTGTTCCGTTCTCAGCGGTAAAGACAAGCTCTGCCTTACCCTTGCCCTCGACTCTGTGCTCGGTAGCCTTGTAAACGTCGCCGTAAGCGTGACGCGCGATAGTGATAGGCTTCTTCCAGTTGCGTACAGCGGGCTTTATCGAGTCGATAAGAATGGGAGCGCGGAAAACAGTTCCGTCGAGTATTGCGCGGATAGTTCCGTTAGGGCTCTTCCACATCTCGCTGAGGTTGTATTCCTCAACTCTCTGCTTGTTGGGAGTGATAGTAGCGCACTTTACGGCAACTCCGTATTTCTGAGTAGCGTATGCGCTGTCAAAGGTGACCTTGTCCTTTGTTTTCTCACGCTCAACGAGACCGAGGTCATAATACTCGGTGTTGAGCTCAACGAAGGGATAAAGGAGCTCGTCCTTTATCATCTTCCAGAGAATTCTTGTCATTTCGTCGCCGTCCATTTCGACGAGCGGCGTAGTCATTTTGATTTTTTTCATAGTTCAATACCTCCGAACAGTTTGAAAAATATTTGTATTTGAATTTCTTAAATTATTTGCTGTGAGCGCGGTAGTAGTTCATAAGACAGCCCTCAAGGATTATCTCCTTTTCGTCGGGAGTAAGTCCCTTGACGTAGAGCTTTATGGGAGCGGTGCTTCCGTCAGCGCGGATAACAGTCGCGTCAAATTCCTCCTTGCCCGCGATTATCGCCTCGCGGATACCGCCTACGAATACGTAGTCGCCGCATTCGTAATCGAATTTTGTATCGGCGTCGAGCGTGAAGGGAAGAATACCCCAGTTTATGCAGTTGGAACGGTATCTCTTTGTTGCGAACTCATAGCAGATATTAGCAAATCCGCCGAGTACCTTCTGACAGGAAGCAGCCTGCTCACGGGCAGAGCCGTCACCTGGCTTGTTTGCGAATACGCAAGAGCCGAACTGAGTGTTTCCGATAAGCTCGTCCGCGTTGCCGACCTTTGCGAGAACGCTCATAAGCTCGTCGCACTTATCACCGTTTCTGCGCGCCTTCTCGGTAGCCGCGACAGCCTTTGAGCGACCAACGTACTCGGGAACTCTGCGAGAGAGCGCAAACTCGGAGAGACGAAGGGGATTTGAACGGTAGGACGAGGTCTCGCCCGAGGGGATAAGCTCGTCAGTGGTGGTTACGGGGTCGTGGATAACAGCGGCAAGCTTGACGAGCAAATTGTCAGCAAGCTCGTACTGCGTGGGCCAGTCGGTTATGTTAGGACCGAGGATAAGCTCGGCATCCTTGTCAGCCTTGCCGTAGCCGTAATAAACTCTCTTTTCGTATACAGACTTGTCAAAGTTGTATTTGTGGGGAGTGTAATCGTAATCAATATCCGTTGCGGGAGTGATGACACCGCCGCATCTTGCGGTAGCCGCTATGCTGCGCGCGTCCATAAGAGCAACGCCCGCTATCTGACCGTCACCGGGCTTCGAGCCTTCGCGGTTGGGGAAGTTTCTCGTTGTGTGGCGGAGCGAGAGACCGTTGTTTGCGGGGACGTCGCCAGCGCCAAAGCAAGGACCGCAGAAGGAAGGCTTGATAACAGCGCCCGCTGCAAGAAGGTCTGCCGTAACGCCTATTCTTGTAAGCTCAAGCGATACGGGAACGCTGGTGGGGTATACGGAGAGCGAGAAATATCCGTTGCCTGTGCTCTCACCGCGCAAAATTGCAGCCGCCTCGTCGATGCTGTCGAACATACCGCCCGCGCAGCCTGCGATTATACCCTGATCGGCAATTACCTTGCCGTCCTTTATCTTGGAACGGAGATCGTAGTTTGTCTTGCCAAACTTCTCCTTAGCTTCCTTTTCGACCTTTGCGAGTATCTCGTCGGCGTTTGCGAGAAATTCCTTTATCGTGTAAGCGTTCGAGGGGTGGAAGGGAAGCGCTATCATAGACTCCATCTTGTCAAGGTCTATCTCGATAAGCGAGTCGTAGTAAGCCGTGCCTGTGGGCGCGAGCTTCTTGTATTCAGAGGGACGGCAGTGCGTAGCGTAATGCTCGGCAGTCACCTCGTCTGTCTCCCAGATAGACGAGAGGCAGGTGGTCTCTGTTCTCATAACGTCGATTCCGTTTCTGAAATCTATCGAGAGATTTTTAAGACCCGGACCTGTGAACTCAAGTATCTTGTTCTTAACGAATCCGCTCGCAAATGTTGCGCCAACGAGGGCGATAGCAACGTCGTGAGGACCGATACCCTTCTTGGGCTTGCCCTTGAGGTAAACGAGAACTACCTCGGGGGACTTTACGTCGTATGTATTTGAGAGAAGCTGCTTAACAAGCTCAGGACCGCCCTCGCCGATAGCCATAGTACCAAGCGCGCCGTAGCGTGTGTGGGAGTCAGAGCCGAGTATCATTTTTCCGCATCCCGCAAGCTCCTCACGGGCATACGAGTGGATAACGCTCTGGTTTGCGGGAACGTAGATACCGCCGTATTTCTTTGCGGCGGAGGGACCGAAAACGTGGTCGTCCTCGTTGATAGTACCGCCGACAGCGCAGAGCGAGTTATGACAGTTAGTCATAGCGTAGGGAATGGGGAATTCCTTAAGACCGCTTGCGCGAGCCGTCTGGATTATTCCGACGTATGTGATATCGTGGGAAACGAGAGCGTCAAATTTTATTTTGAGATCTTCGTCGTTACCCGATGTGTTATGTGATTTTAAGATAGAATAAGCGATGGTGTTTTTTCTCGCTTCAGCTGCCGATATGTCAGCCGTGTCGGATATCATTCCGTCGCGAAGAAAAACGCCGTGTGACGTTAATTTTACCATTTGAATACCTCCTGATAGATTAAAACATAGATACATATAATTATACCGCAATAAGCTTAAAAAGTCAATCGTTTTTGTATAGATAATGAACTTTATTTTTAGCCTGACTGATAGCACCCCCTTATAACAAAGAGAAAGAGCAAGAACAAAAGGGAAAAATCCTTCTATTCTTGCTCTTGTTTTCTTCTGTCGATATGATTTTATTTATGGAATCACAACGCCTGTCCAGTACTGTCTGTCAGGTCTGTCAGCTCCGTTACAATCCTTGCAAGTACATGTGTTGTCATATTCATTCTTTATAGCAGCGGTTATCGAGGATTGGTAGCTCCAATCGATCGACGTACCTGTGAGCAACCAGTTCGTTTTGAGCTTTGCTTGCATATATCCCTGGCTTGTGTCAACCTTATTTGTTCCGTTCAAGAAGAATACACGTGACGATCCGCCAAGACCGTTGTCCCAAGCGCTGTCAAACGTTTTCTCCAAAGCGATCCACTGTTCATAAGAGCCTTCGTAATAAATAGTAACGGTTTCACCACTGTCCATAAAGCTCCAGTTTGCTGCAAGTATGTTTCCGCTTGCAGTGGTAACCGTTGTAGGAATTACTAAAGAGTGAACGCCCTCATAGGACGAGAATGCGCTGGCGCTGATTGCCGTAACCGGAATACCGTTGACGTAATCCGGAATTACAACCAAGTCTTGACCGTCAGGGTCGTTATATCCGCCAACATGATATTCATCAGTAACACCGTCGCTGTTATTATCCACTGGAATCAAGCTTACGTCACCGTTATAAGTATAAACGGGATAAATGGTAACGTCAACGTTATCATTAAACTTATAGTCGGACAATTTATACACGGTGGTTGTTCCGTTCTTCGTTACGCGAACCTGCCAGTAATCGAATACACAGTCTTCAACAACAGGTCTGTTGCTTACATCGTTACCCAGAGCGGTTATATTACTGTAATTGTTTCTTGTGAAATGACCTTGAGCTACAATATTGGCATTGTGGTCAACGAATGTCGCAGTATATACACCTACGTATGAGGGATACAAGTTAATGTCTTCGGTGTTACCCGCCGGAACACTTGTAACCTGAGATGAACCTGCATTCATCCAGTAGTCGAATTCCATACTGCTATCTGTAGAAACGTATTCTCGTGTAACTTTGTATTCGGAACTGTTATCAACTATGCAATCAACGGCAGAGACCTCGTCATTGATGAGATAGGTTACCGAATAAATTACAGGTTCGAATTTGAAATTGACCATTATTTCACTTGATGAAATTCTTGAATTTAATGAATAAGTCGCGTAGAAAACTATCTCCTCACCCGGAGCGACAGGAGTGCCTTCATAATAATTTGATCCCATTTTCGCGGGAATTATGGCTGAATTTTGTTCATCCTTCGAAACGGATATGTTGATTTTTTCTGCAACTGAGGCATATTCCTCACTGTATTGTGTTCCTCTAAACACATACGTTTCTGTCTCGGAGTCGTTGTATGCGGTGATCCGATAAACGATTTTCTGACCTGAACTGCCTGTTATTGTCGATTTGAGGTTCGTGGGCAGCACACGCGAAACTGTCTGCATTGCGGTCGTATCTGAGCAGGGAACCACCTCGGTAATTACCATCTCGTCATAGTTTGGTGGTTCAGCTTCCACATTGCCTCTAATTACCAGATTTTGCGACATAGCAGCATAGCCAACACACGTAAATAAGCACATAAAGGAGAGTGAGATACCCAATATGGCTTTTATCCACATTTTCATTGTATATCACTCTCCTTTCGTTATTTATCTCAATGATTGGATTAAATCATGAATCGTCTTATTGGTTTTAACCTCTCTCCACGTTCCAGTATCAAATGATCCGTTATTGTATCCTCCAATATATCCGACAACGTCAGCCTTTCCCTCATACATATCGCCAACCTGATACCACTCTCCCGTGGGATTTCCGTTTTCGTCTTGCATTATAGTAAATACTATCGCATATACAGAAACCTTTGTTCCTGAGGAAACAGCGTTCAGATCATCTGCCGTAACGTAAAGCGTCATTTCTGTATCCGCGACACCTATCGGAGGATTTCCGTAGTAATAGGTATCACCGGTTTTGCTGTTTCCGTCAACCGATTCACGTTTGATAATAACCGTAACGTTCTTATCAACTCCATTTATGTTCAATGTCAGCACTCCGTCAAACAAATCGTTAACGATCGCCGTATCATTATTGTTTTCATAGTCTTCTGTACCTACAACATTTCCGATGTAGGTAGCTGTCCAATCGCGGCTTCCGTCGTAATTGGCAGCAATCTCACTGCTCAGAGTGTGATAATCCTCGTTGTCGTTCAAAATCCTCTTGAACTTATCCAGAACGTTCAGCACCGCAACCTCACCCTCGTCCTCAGGGATCTCGTTCAGCGGCAAAAATTCGTAATTTACGATAGAATTTAAAACTTCATATCCTCGATTATATATATCGGTATGAGATGCGGTAACGGTAAATACCATTGATTCACCCGGATTGACCGCCTCTCTGCGAGAAATACTTGGTGTCAGCGTAATGGCATTATTATCATACGTTCCTTCTCCCACCGTATATATCATAGCGTTAAATCCTTGCACAACGTCACTGTTGTTATATACGGTAATAGTGAAGAATGCCATACTGGAAAACTGGTCGGTAAGTGATACTCTGCTGTTTAACATCGTCATACTGAAATTGTTGACAGTTGCAACAGACCCTCCCCACGCATCCACTGTAATCGATGTAATATACACCGCCTTTGGAGGCTCAGCTTCCACATTGCCGTTAACATTTAAGGTTCCCGATACAGCTGCATAACCAACGCACGTAAACATACACATAAAGGAGAGCGAGATGCCTAATATGGCTTTTATCCATATTTTCATCGCAAATCACTCTCCTTTCGTGTGTTTGATGGTTAATTGTTTTCCTCGGAATCCTTTTCCTCGGGGGTGATCATTGCGGTGAAGACCTTTTCTGCCTTACGGCGAACCACACCGATGATCTTTTTTAGCGGATGATCCAATGTTGCGGGATCGAGCTTATAATTTCCGCGGGCAACCTCTGCCTCGCGAACTATCTCTTTGTCGCTCTCTTCGTCACGAGTTGGAACGAGAACTACGTCCCGTTGCGCCACAGTGTTTCC
>JAZOLQ010000064.1:0-18253 GCA_045653185.1 Eubacteriales bacterium | reverse complement strand
TGTCGGTACACGCCGACAATAAGTCAGTGTTTTTAACGCAAAGGGTCCACCCGTTCCCATTCCGAACACGGAAGTTAAGCTTTGCAGTGCCGAAAATACTTGGCTGGCGACGGCCCGGAAAAATAGGTCAATGCTGACATCTATAGGTGGTACTTAAGTATCACCTATTTTTTTATAATTTTGTTTGGTATGTTGACAATAATAACGCATAATGATATAATTATCTGTATGGAATGATTTTTACGATATTTTACGTCATAAGTCATAAGGAGATATTATGTTTAAATTTGATGCTGAAAAAGTAAAGAATGAGTGTGTTGCTTGGATAAGAGATTTCTTTGATAAAAACGGTAAGGATTGTAATGCTGTGGTGGGTATTTCGGGTGGAAAAGACAGCTCGGTAGTTGCTGCCCTTTGTGTTGAGGCGCTTGGAAAGGACAGAGTTATAGGCGTTCTTATGCCCTGTGGAGACCAGCACGACATTGATTGCGCTTATATGCTTGTTGACCATCTTGATATCAAAAGATACGTCGTTAATATCAAAGACGCTGTTGACGGAATGAAGGCAAATCTTCCTAAGGAGCTTTCTCTTACCGCGCAGACTATAAACAATATTCCTCCGAGAATTCGTATGACTACGCTTTATGCCGTTTCGCAGAGTTGCAACGGACGTGTGGCTAATACCTGCAATCTTTCTGAGGATTGGGTCGGATATTCAACAAGATATGGAGATTCCGTCGGTGACTTCAGTCCTTTGTCAAGACTTACTGTTGATGAGGTCAAGCAGATAGGATATATTCTCGGGCTTCCTCGTGAGCTTGTTGATAAAACTCCGATAGACGGGCTTTGCGGCAAAACGGACGAAGATAATCTTGGATTTACCTATGCAGAACTTGACAGATATATCCGCACGGGTGAGATAGAAGATCAGGAAAAGAAGAAACTTATTGATACTAAGCATCGTAACAATCTTTTTAAGCTTGAGCTTATGCCTTGCTTTGAGCCTGAATTAGAAAAGTGATTTTTATTGACTAAGGAGAAAATCAATGTCAGAAAAAGCAATGCTTAAATGGAAGCCGCTTGCGTACTTGCTCTCTGCCGCGTACTTTACAAGCTATATAACCAGAATAAATTTTGCTGCGATAATACAGGAAGTAGTTACCGATACGGGACACGCAAAGACAGCGTTGTCGGTCATCTTAGTCTGCCTTTCGATATCATACGGGGTAGGTCAGATAGTTAATGGCAGACTTGGAGACCTAATAAAGCCGCAGAAGCTTATTTTTTGCGGACTTATATTAGCTACCGCAGTCAATCTTATATTTCCGCTCTTTTCGTCCTCAGTGCCGATGATGACAGTGCTTTGGACTATAAATGGTTTTGCGCAGGCTATGATGTGGCCGCCTATGGTCAAGATACTGGTGTCGAATTGCGACGACGCTATGTACGGCTATTCGGTGCTAAGAATATCCTGGGCATCCTCGGGAGCGACGATACTTGTATACCTTATCGCGCCGCTTATCATAAGGATATTTAGCTGGAGAGGCGTATTTGTTTTTTCGGCGGTCATAGGTATTGCTACGGTGATCCTTTGGGGAGCTTTGCAGTCGAGGATTGACGTGACTGAACCGTGTTCTGCATATAAAAGAACGGTAGAGAAAAAGGCAAAATTCAGTATTCCGGGACTTGCGATTTTTCCGCTTATATTCATAGCACTTGGAACTATACTTCAGGGTATGCTTCGTGACGGAATAAGCTCTTGGATGCCGACAGTTCTTGCGGAGGAGCTTGGACTTGGCAACAGTAAATCCATATTTATCACGGTTTTAGTTGCAATATTCAGTATAATATCTCTTAGCATAAGCAAATGGATATTCGAAAAATTCTTCACAAATGAAGTTTTTTGCGCGGTTTATATTTTTGGATTCGCCGCAGTTATGTCGGCGCTGATGTTCGTCTTCTACGAGGGCTATTCGATCGTAGTCTTGATGCCGCTTATAAGTGCGTGTATGCACGGTGTCAATTTGATGCTTATAACCTACGTCCCAAAAAGATTTAAAAAATACGGAAACATATCAACGATATCGGGCGCGATAAATGCTTGTACTTATATTGGATCGGCTATATCTACATACGGTATCGCGTGGCTCTCTGAGAGCATCGGCTGGAGAAATACATACGGAGTGTGGTTTATAGTTGCGATGCTTGGAACATTTGTTTGCTTTATAGCGAGCCGTCCGTGGAAACGATTTTATGAGCAATAAAGAGGGAGCTTTATGGAAAAATATATATCAGGGAAGGACATAACCTTTCGAGAGGTCTGTTCTGATGACGAAAAGCTCATAAACGAATTTTTTGACGCTATGGGCGGTGAGAGCAGGGCTCTTTTTAACAGAAGAGACTATAATCGCAGGGGCGTTTTGAAATTCTGTCAGCGTCCCGACTCCACACGCAGATATTGGATAGCAGAGCTTGACGGAAAGATGGCAGGATACGTATTTTTTCTTGATTGGAATACCTCTGTGCCCGTGCTTGGACTTGCTGTAAGGGACGAGCTTCAAGGCAGACATCTCGGCAGAGAGATGATATCTTTTGCCAAGCATACTGCGCTTGAGGCGGGAAAGGGCGGAATTCAGCTCACTACTCACGTGGCAAATCTTCGAGGACAGACACTTTACGAGGCGATGGGATTTACCTGTATGGGTATATGCAAAAACGGAACGGAGCTGTTTTATCTCTTCAGATATATTAATTAAAAAGGAGCTGTTATACAGCTCCTTTTTATGATTTTATCATTTGCTCAAGTATATATAGAAGATCTCTTTTTTTGAGCGAGACACGGGTCAGGACAGATACCGTATTCGCTTCGCAAATAGTACCCATAAGCTTGTCGTATTCCGATAGGCTTTTTTTAATATTTTCGGCAGAGGCACAAAGAATCCGCTCAATTTCAAACCTCTCTATATCGGAAGGATCTCGAAGCCTTATCGCTGTGCTCGTATTCGCAACATCTATGCGAGGGTCGCCGCCAAGATAGAGAATTGAAGCGCCGATATCCTTGAGGCACTCGCTCTCACTTATTGCCGAACGCTCAAAAAAATCCGAAAGATCGGGATACTCCCTCTCGAGAATGATAGAGTAGTAAATGAAGTCCGATACCGTTGCTAGTTCTCTGTAAAAGCAACGAGTCAATCCAACTATTTCGCTACCATACTTGTTTTTTTGAAATTTTTTTCGCATAAGCTATCTCCATTTCTGCTTTTTATTAAATAGATATGCCGATATCGAGAGCTATGACAGTAGATTAGTTATAAGATACAAAAAAATTTATTGAAAATGTAAAAAACGTAGAAAATAAAAAAATCGTCTCTTTTCTCTTGACGGTCACGTGACCATGTGATATAATGATAGTGTAAAATAATATCCCCAGTATAAAAAGTATTTTGCGGAGGTGATTTAATGGTGGTAACGTATCCGGGGATGACTATTGAAACCTCAAAACTTGATATAGATAGCTCAAAAGCGCTCTTTGAAGGCATTTTTGCTACTGGCGGAATAACCTTATCGCAGGTCTCTATTATGACAGGGCTTGAGCCTTACGTTATACAGAACTGGGTAAAGCGCGGCTTTGTAAGCTCCCCAAAAAAGAGGGTTTACAGCTGTGAGCAATTTGCGAGGATAGTTATAATAAATATGCTCAGAGAGTCCTTGCAGATAGAAAAGATATGCGGGCTTATGAGTATTATCGGGGGAGACGTTAACGATCCCGATGACGATCTTATAAGAAGCGACGAGCTTTATCACCGCTACGTAAATATGCTTGCGGATATAGGCGATAAACCTCAGGATAATCTTTCGGTAGCAAAGGCAGCAGAAAAAGCCTCGGCGGATTTCGTGGAGAAAGCGCCGAATGCGAGAGCCCAGCTTGTGAAAATATTGCAGATAATGCTTTACGCGCACGGAGCGTCAAAGCTTCGCCGATACGCAGAGGATGTGCTTTCGGGACTTGATCGAAAGAGAAAAGTATTATGACGAAATTTAAAATTCCGGACGATGTGAGAGATCACATTCGCAAAAAAACCGCTAAGAGGATATTTTTGCTCATTCTGCTTGAGGCGGTTATGCTCGCGTTAATAGTTTTTATAGGCGAGCGGGTATTTGAACGGTTTGTGCAATTTTCAAGACTGCTTATCTATATAGTCCTTATGGTTGTTCCGTTCTTCATCACGGGCGTGCCCTTCAAGATGATAGATAAGTATTGGGAGGGCGAGGTTATCGCCGTTGACGTGGAAACGGGATATACTGCAACAAAAGAGGCTAAGGGTCGGCTTGTTGGCGAAAATACCGTCTGGCTCACAATAAAAAAATCAGATGGGACTGTTTTTAGAGAAAAAGCAAAGTCGTATCATTTTCAAGCAGGAGTATATGATGATCTCCCTTCGATAAAGCCCGAGCATTTTTTGAACAAATATAAGGTGGGCAGTAGGGTGTATCACCTGTGGGGACTGCCAAATCTCGTTGTAATTGAGCCGAATAACCAGAGCACGATAACTTGCGCGGTCTGCGGACAGGGAAACGATTACGAGAGAAAAAAGTGCTGGTCCTGCGGACATACGCTTATAAAATTTAGATGATATAACATTTTCAGAAAGGAAAGATACTATGTTTATTATTGATTGGTGGAATTCACTTAGTCTTGTGTCTCAGATATTTGCCTGTGTGGCTATCCCCGCTACGCTGATACTGTTGGTACAGACCTTCCTTTTGTTCCTCGGTATCGGCGATGACGCCGACGGTATAGATGACATTCCCGACGACGTGCCCGAGGCTGATATGGGAGACGGAACTTTCGGCGAGGAGCTTCCAAGCGAAGCTCCCGACGACGTAGGACTTGAAGGCTTGCGTATCTTTACGGTGCGCGGAATAGTCGCGTTCTTCGTGGTGTTCGGCTGGGTAGGTATTGTAATGGACAGCTCGGGAATATCGCTTGCGATAACAATTCCCGTTGCAATAGCTTGCGGATTTGCGATGATGTTAGCTCTCGCGTTTATTTTCAGAGCCATTCTTAAACTCAGAAACGACGGAAACGCCGATAACAGAAACGCGGTCGGCACATCGGGCAAGGTGTATCTTACTATCCCCCCCTCAAGAAGCGGAGCAGGAAAGATAAATATAATGCT
The DNA here is from genome assembly GCA_045653185.1 of Eubacteriales bacterium. Lineage (GTDB taxonomy): Bacteria > Bacillota > Clostridia > Oscillospirales > CAG-272 > HGM12713. The sequence continues at coordinate 13,073 of JAZOLQ010000064.1, read as the reverse complement.
TCAGGGCGCTTACGTTGAGAGAGACGCGGTCACCGACGATGAAGCACCTATAACAACAGGCGCTGAGGTCGTAGTTATCGGTGTGAGCGGAGAGACCGAGCTTGTTGTCAGAAGAAAATAAGCTCTCATAAAAATGTTGTTCTAAAATTTAAATAAACAACGGAGGAAAATTATGCAACCCCAAATAATTATTTTAATATGTGCAGTAGTTCTTGTACTAGTGTCCTTTATAGCTTGGATATGCTCCAGATATAAAAAGTGTCCTTCAGACAAGATAATGGTAGTTTACGGTTCTATCGGTAAGAACAAGGATGGAACGAACAGAAGCGCTAAGTGTATCCACGGCGGCGCGGAATTTGTTATTCCCGTATTCCAGTCCTATTCGTATCTCGACCTTACGCCTATTTCTATTCAGGTCGACCTCAAAAACGCGCTTTCAAGACAGAATATCCGTATAGACGTTCCTTCAAGATTTACAGTAGGTATCTCGACAGAGCCCGGTGTTATGCAGAATGCGGCAGAAAGACTTCTCGGACTTCAGCTTTCCGAGATACAGGAGCTTTCAAAGGATATCATCTTCGGTCAGCTCCGTCTTATCATCGCAACGATGGATATTGAGGAAATAAATACAGACCGTGATAAGTTCCTTGCGGCAGTCAGCAGCAACGTTGAGACAGAGCTTAAGAAGATAGGTCTTCGCCTTATCAACGTAAACGTCACCGATATCAGCGACGAGTCGGGTTACATAGCAGCTCTCGGTAAGGAAGCGGCTGCAAAGGCTATCAACGACGCTAAGAAGAGCGTTGCCGAGCAGGACAGAGAAGGATCTATCGGTGAGGCAAACGCAAAGATGGAACAGCGTATCAAGGTCTCTGAGGCAGAGTCTCTCGCTATTCACGGTGAGAACGAGGCAAAGATGAAGATAGCTATGTCCGAGGCGGCTCTTAAGGAAAAAGAGGCTGAGGCTCTTAAGATAGCTACAACGGCTGAAAAGATTCAGGCAGCGAAAGCGCTTGAGGAATCCTATGCGGCAGAGCAGGCTGCGGAGGAAGCAAGACGCGCTAAGGAGCAGGCAACACTTGAGGCTGACATTATAGTTCGCGCTGAGGCGAAGAAGAAGGAAATGGAGCTTGAGGCAGAGGCAGAGGCTGAGCAGATGCGCCGTAAGGCAAAGGGTGAAGCCGACGCTATCTATGCCAAGATGGAAGCAGAGGCAAGAGGTATCGAAGAGATACTTAAGAAGCAGGCGGCAGGTTTTGCCGAGATAGTTAAGTCCGCGGGCGGAGACGCAAATGCGGCGCTCCAGCTTCTTATTGCCGACAAGCTTGAGGAGCTTATGAGAGTTCAGGTAGACGCTGTCAAGAACATAAAGATAGACAAGGTAACAGTTTGGGACGGCGGACAGAACGCCGACGGAAAGACCTCTACTGCAAACTTTATCTCGGGTATGATGAAGTCAGTTCCCCCGCTTGACGAGGTGTTCGCACTTTCGGGAATGCAGCTTCCCACGATACTTGGAAAGAAGATTGGCGCAGAAGCTAACGAAGCACCTGAGGTTGAAGTCAAAGAATAATTTGAGAGGTCGCAATGCTGAGAAACCGAAACAGCGTCAATAAAATCTCGGCAGAGATGAAACTTAAAAAAATGTTTGCGGAGGACATAGCTAAGTCGGATATGTCCTCCGACACAAAAAAACAGAGCAGAAAGTCAAGGATATCAAAGAATGACCCCGTAGAGCCTTACAGAGCGTACGGAGTTACGCGAAAGGAATATCATCTGTATGAAAAGCTGAAGCTTTTTGTTGCGCGCGGAGTTTTTCTCCTCGTGATAGGGGGATTGATACTTATCTGGGCGCTGGGGGCAGTAACCTTTTTACTTTACGGCAACATTCTTCTGAGCACACTGGTGGTTGGCGCGGTATCGCTTTTAGTGCTTATGAAATTTTCAAAGCCGATAAGGCGCAGGCTCAAGTTTCAGAAGAAGCTTAAAAAGCTCTGCCGTGAGAAAAATTACAAGCTTAAATTTGAGCAGAACTTTTTCGATTCGCTCGTTTGGTCACCGGAAAAGCTTGATTTTACGCTGAACACGGGAACGCACCTTTACCTTGTACATTACCTGACACTGCCGAAGTATAACGCAAGGCTTACCTTCCTTGACGGCGAGAATTTTGTTTACACAAAGCATAGATTGAGAAATCCCTTTACCGTTATATTCGATCTTAAGGACAAGCATAAAAATTACAGCGTAAAATTTCCCAAGAAATATGAGCTTGACAGAAAAAAGACGGTCAGGGCGCTTATTGTGAATCCCGTCTGCCGAGATATCTTCAGAAAAAATGAACTCGGGGTTATCGAGGCAGCAGGAAGCGGAGCAGACATATTTGGCTTTTCGGTATATACGGGAAGCGGATTTATCGAAAGTGTAAGACGAAACGAAGAATTAAATAGAAATCCAATAAATCATTAAAAAAATGCTATCTCAATAGGGCGAGATTCTTAGCGGAGAATTTACACTTTAGGAAAAGTGCAAGCATCGCATTTGACCAGTCAAGTGCAAATGGGCTAAGCCCCCCCTATTACAAGCAGAAAGAGAGAACAAAACGGTTTAATCCGTAATGTCCTCTCTTTTTCTGTCAGTGAAGTTTTTGCTATCGCAAAAGTGAAGTTGCTACGCAGTGAAGTTTGTGTTATCGCACAAGTGAAATTAAGTTTGTCCATCACTTCGCCGTCAGGCGAAACTTCACTCACGAAGTGAACTTCACTATCGAAGATAACTTCACTTGCCCGCAAGGGCAAACTTAGTTAGCGTGATTTGTCCGTTAAGGACATCACGCTATTCTGAGATAGCATTTTTTAAAATTCAAGGGCTCTCATTATTTCAAGCCGTATCGGAGAGGTAAAAGAGTATCTTCCCGATATGAGCCAAAGAGCGTCCGTTGCAAGCGTTGGGAAAATATGTTTGAGCGCCGCTTTAGGCGTTTTAAAGCTCATAAGAGCTATATCGTCGGGTAATTCCAAGAGAAGAGCAGAAGCCTCTGCGTCACTCTCGCACAAGGTATATATGCAAGAGATGTTGTAGCCTCTGTCACGCAACATCTTGATATACTTTTTGATAAGACTTATATCCGCGGGCAGCATAAGCTGAAGCTCTCTGCCTGTTATCTCCGAAAAATCAAAGAGCGATTCACATACTGTCTCAACAGCCTCCTGCTTGTAGGTGCTGTCGGCAATTATCGTGGGATTTACCGAAAGAACTTCAAATTTTGATTTTATCTTGACCTTTGCCAAGCCGTCTTTTTCAGCCGCAGTGGATATTTTATATCCGTGGCGGCGAAGCACCTTGAGTGTCTCTATCACGGTTATGGCGTTGGTCGTCTGAAATCTGCCGCAAAGCCCGAGACGGTAGCTCTCACCGTTATACAGGAAGCCTGTACCTATAAGAGAGAGCTGTTTTATTGTCAGTGAGCTTCTTGCGGGGATAGTCAATCTGCAGTTTATAGCCGCGCAGGAGTCTGCAATGGTTTTGTATGCAAGAGAATTTTGAGGTGCGCTCACGACCTCTCCGAGCCCTCTGCGTATGTAGGTCTTTATTCGGTTTATCTGCACTTTATCCGAGTTTGGAATAGCGCCGCAGATAACGGCGGTTATTGGAAGCTTCAAGAAAAGGGAAGGGTCAACGTCATTGTGGACAGATTCGATGATGCAGATGTCGCACTCCTTTTCCTTGTAGAGATATAACGCCGCAAGAAGAAGTATCTCAGCGCGTGTCGGAAGAAGCTCAGAGACGCCTGAAATGAGGGAGTTGGGAATATCAGACTGAGAAAAGTTCTCTCCCTCAAGCATGGCTGAAAGTCTTGCTTCCTCTACATTTTTGCGCATTTCGGTACAAGCCGAGACCACCGTTTGCACGGTGCGTGTAAAATCGTCAATAGAGACGGGAAGAGTGTTAAGTCGAATATTGTCGGTCACATCTGAGAGGTGTGACATATTTATGGTACATACCTTATACCCTGCTTCGACAAGAACGGAAGAAAGCAGAGACGAGCATATAGTTTTTCCGTTGCTTCCCGCAAGACGTATATAATTGAGATTTTTATGGGGAGCGCCCAAAAGAGACGAGAGATAGCTTATACGGTCAAGCGAGTAGGTTTCTTCGTTATAGGTGGGTGCGCTGTTGATGAATTTTTGTGCGTTGTGATAGGTCATTGTTGCCCCTTTGTGCCAAGTAAAAATGCTTTTGCTGTTTCGTATTCTTCACGGGCTTTCTTCGCGGAATGAGAATTTTTACCGTCCTTCTGCTTTATTGCCCTAAGCATAATGTTTTTTGGCGCATCTTCAACGAGCTCGAGCGCCGCTGTGCGATATCCGTTTGCTTCAAGAAGCTTGAGACGGAGCGCATCTGTTGCCGCATCGCAGAACTTTTGTCTGAGCATAGAGTGCTCAGCGATAAAGGAGAGCGGGTGGCAATTAAGAGTGTGATTAAGCTCGTGGTGGCAGCATGGTGTAGAGAGGATAACCTTAGCTTCCCATTCCATAGCCTTGCCAAGCACTATATCTGTCGCTGTATCGCAAGCGTGCAAGGAGACCACGAGGTCGGGCAGAGGATCTGCGGAAAAGTCGTTTATATCGCCGCAGATAAATGAAAGACCGTCAAAGCCAAGCTTTTCGGCGACCTCTGAGCAATAGCTCACAACGTCGGGCTTGAGATCGACACCGGTCATCTTTACTTTGTATCCGAGAACGTTTGCAAAATAATGATATACTGCAAACGAGAGATAGCTCTTCCCGCAGCAGAGGTCGCAAATTGTTATTTCGCCCTTCGGCAGATGATTTTCTACATCGCGGATCATCTCAACGAATCGGTTTATCTGGCGGAATTTGAGTTGCTTTTTGTCGTATATCCTGCCGTTTGCATCGGATATTCCAAGAAGCTTCAAAAAGGGCTCAGAGCCGTTCAAAATATGCTTTTTTGTGATATTGTTTTTTTGTATCTCAACAGTCTTTACTCCGTCAGCGGATAAAGCCCTTTCAAGCTTATCACCGCCGATAAGCACGGAATTTCCCGATTTTGAGAGCTTGTATTCACAATCTCCCGCAGTTGTGATAAGATTTATCTGCGAGAAAGAGGATATCATTTCGGCAAGCGCCGCGGGGGCATCGGATAACTGTATATTCTTATGCGTGGCTTTGTTGTCACTTAGAAAATATTCGGCTTGCAGAAGGTCCTTTGAGGAGATATTTCTTATCGTTATTACTGCTTTTAAGATAGATGTGTCAGAAGATTTTGAAAAAACAGCTTTTTTGAGAGCCTTTTTTTCTGCCGCAATGACGATAAGCTCTGCGAGTCTTTCAGATGGGGTGATATTTGACATATTTTATTCAGCTTCCTTTGCGTTACTGTCGGGCTTTACGCTCTTTTTAAAGGAGAACTTGTTCTCCTTGCCTGCGAGCAGACGTTTGATGTTTTCACGGTGCATAAATACTACGAGCAGTGAGCTCATAAGCGCAAGGATAACGTAGGCGCGAGTGCCGCCAACGAGAAATTTTTCAATACGGTCAAGCACTATCGGATATAGCATAGCGCACATTACCGATGCGAGAGAAATGTATTTTGTAGCGAGGACGATAAGCACAAAGATGAGAATAAGTATAAGAAAGACTATCCAGTTGCACATGAGAATAGATATTGCAAGTGTGACGACGCCTTTTCCGCCCTTGAATTTATAGTATATAGGGAAGACGTGACCGAGAACACAGAAGAGTCCCGCAATATAAGCGCCGTACTTACCGAATGCGGCGTAGCCGATAAGGCCCGAAACAAAAGCCTTGAGCGCGTCTCCGCCGAAGGTGAGAAAGGCGGCGGACTTTCCAAAGGTACGCATAACGTTCGTAGCGCCTGCGTTTCCGCTTCCAAAATCTCTTATATCACGGTTATACTTCCTTTTTGATATCATAATGGCGAAGTTCATACTTCCCAAAAGATACGGAAAAACGATACAGATGATCGCCGAAAAGAGTCTCAATGTAATTATCCATGCCTCGCCCAGCCCCAGCTGTTTTATAAGCATAGAAAAAAGACCGTTAGCAAAAAAATTATCAAAAAATTCAGTAACAGACATGATATGATCCTCCTGAGAGTATATACTTTTACCATTATACCACAGACAAATATTTTTATCAATAGAAATGCTTAAAAATTTAAATTTTGCAATGCGACAATTTTTATAAAATTCTTTGGGGATAAGTATAAAACCGCCTCTTTATAAGTATTTTTTACTATAAACTAATTAAGGAGAGCAGAGATGGGAATAATCAGAATGTCCGCGCTGTTTATGCTTTTGTTGATATTGATAGGCGGTTGCAACGGCATAGCGCGGGATGAGAGATTTGAAGCTTGGGACGAGGGATTTGAGTGTGAGATCTTTTGGAAGGACGCTTCGGGGAAATACAGGGCAAAGCTTTTGGCAAAAGAGATGCGAGAGGGCAAAAGAGATATCACCATTCAGTTCATAGAGCCCGACACACTCTTTGGTGTAAGCGCTGAGCTTGCGGACGGAGAGGTAAAGCTCTCACTTGGAGATATGGTGGCGGAAAACGTGAAGCTTGAGGGCGTATTTGATATAGCCGAGCTTTTTGAGGGGGGCAAAATACTTTCAAGAGAGTCTCTGGATATATCCGGAGAGAGCGCCGAGCTGTTAAAAATAGACACAGATGACGGCGAAGAAAGGGAGATATATCTTTCGGAAAATAAATCGCCGAAAAAAATACAGGGTATTGTAAACGGGCGGAAAATAGAGATGGAGGTCATTTGGTTTGAAAAAAGGGGAAGCTAAAATAAAGATACTTATGCTGATATCCTCGCTTGACGTCGGCGGTGTTGAAACTCACGTGTACGAATTGTCGAGAGCTCTTGTCAGGCTTGGCGCGGAGGTGAGTGTGGCGTCGAATGACGGCGTGCTCGCCAAAAAGCTTTCTTCCTTTGGAATAAGACATATATCGCTCCCTATCGATTCACGTGCGCCGAGGTCGCTTTTTCGCTCCTATAAAGGTGTATGCAAAATCTTGCAAAATGAGAACTTCGATGTAGTTCACGCTCATTCGAGGATCGCCGCATATATAGGAAACGCCGTGGCAAAACGCTATGGCGTATCTTTCGTTACGACGGTACACGCAAAATTTTCGCTCTCACCTCTGAAGCGCCGCATGTCTCGCTGGGGAGAGTATAGCTCTGCTGTAAGCGAGGACCTTGCGGATTATTTGAGCGAAAATTACAGAATTTCAAGGGAGAGGATTCGGGTCATTCCCAACGGAATAGATACCGAACGTTTCAGACCCGATAAAAATAAGCGCACCGACGAGGATATAAGAATAATTTTTGTCAGCAGGCTTGACTCGGACTCTTCGGAGAGCGCGTATTCTCTCTGTCGTATAGCGGAGAGACTGGCTGAGGTATTCCGAGGAATAAAAATAACTATTCTTGGCGGCGGTGAGGAATACGAAAAAATATTCTGTCTTGCGAAAAAAATAAATGAGAGGGCGGGATATACCCTCATTGCACCTGTGGGGGCTGTGAGTGAGGTTGAAGGCTATCTCACAGAGAGCGATATTTTTGTGGGTGTATCCCGTGCCGCACTCGAGGCAGCTTCATCGGGCGTGAGAGTGATACTGTCGGGCAACGAGGGATTTTTGGGCGCTCTTTGCGAGGAGAACGTCGAGATTGCCGAGCACTCAAATTTTTGTTGCAGGGGATATCCTAAAATCACCGATAAAAAGCTCTTCGAGAGCATTTCAATGCTTATCCGAGAGGAGGCCGAGAGCTCTCTAAATACGTCGGTGTTTTTAAGGAATTACGTCGTGAAATATCATGGTATAGACAAGTCTGCGTCTCTTACACTTGACTTTTACCGCGAGGCGCTTGCGAAAAAAGAAGAAAGCGAGGGTGGGGTGTGCCTTTGCGGATATTATGGGTTTGGAAACATCGGGGACGACTCGCTGCTACTCTCGGCTATCGAGAGGGCGAGGCGTGAAAATAGTAAAAGAATAACGGTGCTTGCGAAAGCTCCGAAGGAGACCGAGGGGATATTAGGCGTACGCTGTATTTCAAGATACGCTCCGATATCTGTCATATCGGCGATACGGCGCTCAGATAAGCTTGTCTTTGGCGGAGGGACACTTTTTCAGGATGGGACAAGCCTGCGCTCCATGGCGTATTATTCGGCTCTCGTCTTTATCGCAAAGATATTAAAAAAAGATGTGGAGCTTTGGGCAAACGGACTCGGACCTGTAAAGAGCCGAGCGGGAAAAAAGCTTCTTTCGGGGGTTCTTGCCCGCGCTTCTTATATAGGACTTCGTGACAAAGCTTCGCGTGAGCTTGCTTTAGCTTTCGGAGCTGACGAAAAAAAGTTAGTTTGTCAGCAAGATCTCGCGTTTTCTCTCACACCCGTATCGGACGGGCATATGGCAGAGCTTATGAGAAGATTCGGACTTGAGAGCGGCGAAAAATTTGCGGTCTTTTCAATATCGGGAAGAGCTGACAAACGGGAATACACATTGATAAAAAAACGCGCGGAGAGTTTTTTGCGCCAAGGGATATCTCTTCTCTTCGTTGGAATGTACCCGAAAGAAGACCGTGCAATCTCCCAAAAGCTTTGCCGAGAGACAGGGGGAAAATATATAGAGAATATCAACGGCAGAGAGCTCATCCCGCTTCTGCGAAGAGCAGAGGCAGCGGTAGGAATGAGGCTTCATCTTCTCATATTCTCAAAAGCCGCGGGGACAGCGTTTTCGGGAGTCGGAAAAGAGCCGAAGATAATCTCATTTTGCGAGGAAAATCAAGGCGAGATATTATCTTAAGAAAATAAAAATTAAATAGCCTTTGCGGTAGAGAAAATTTTGCGGATATATTGAAAAAGGGTGCGGAGTGTGTTATAATATATCCATGATTTTTCAGTAAAGGTTGATAAAATAATGAAGATAAGAGTTGGTATATACGGATACGGAAATCCCGGACGCGGAATAGAAAAAGCGATAAAGCAAAATTCCGATATGGAGCTTGTCGCGGTATTTACAAGAAGAGACCCCGCAACGCTCGTCATCGGATATGAGGGAGCGGAGGTCTGCCACGTTGACGATGTCAAAAAATATATAGGAAAGATAGACGTTATGGTGCTTTGCGGAGGAAGTGCGACTGACCTTCCCACACAGACACCTGCGCTTGCAAAGGATTTTTGTGTTGTTGACAGCTTTGATACACACGCAAAGATACCCGAGCATTTTGCAAACGTCGATGCCGCCGCAAAAGAGGGCGGAAACGTAGCGATGATATCGGTAGGCTGGGACCCCGGTATGTTTTCGCTCAACCGTCTTTACGGAGGCGCGATACTTCCCGACGGCAAGGATTATACCTTCTGGGGAAAGGGAGTGAGTCAGGGACATTCCGACGCAATACGCAGAATAGACGGTGTTCTTGACGCAAAGCAGTATACTATACCGATAGAGAACGCGCTTGAAGCCGTCAGAAGCGGCAGAGAGCCCCAGCTTACTGTGAGAGAGAAGCATCTGCGTGAGTGCTTCGTGGTTGCCGAGTATGGTGCGGATACCGACAGAATAGAGAGGGAGATAAAAGAGATGCCTAACTATTTTGCCGACTACGACACTATCGTTCATTTTATAAGCGCTGAGGAGATGAAGCGCGACCATTCTGGCATTCCTCACGGCGGATTTGTCATCAGAAGCGGAAGGACAGGAGAAAAGCTTGAAAACAGACATATAATTGAATATAGTCTCAAGCTTGACTCAAATCCCGAATTTACGGCGTCGGTAATAGTCGCTTTCACTCGCGCAGTTGCGAGACTGAAGAAGGAGGGAGCTGTCGGCTGTAAGACGGTATTTGATGTTCCTCCGATATATCTCAGCCCAAAGACTTCTGAGGAGATAATAGCCTCTTTGCTTTGATAAAAGACATAAACGAGAAAAGGAAAACAGAGCGATGAAAGAGAAAAGATATTCGATAGGCATAGATTACGGCACTCTTTCAGCGAGAGCTGTCGTGGTGGACGTTTCTGGCGGCAAGGAGCTTTCGGAGGCAGTTTACGAATATCCGCATGGGGTTATCGACAAAACTCTCCCTTCGGGAACAGAGCTTGAGGAAAATACAGCGCTCGAACACCCAGCCGATTATCTTGAGGCGCTCGAAGCGCTCATACCTAAGGCTATGTCCGACGCAAAGGTTACGGCAGACGAGATATGCGGTATAGGTGTTGACTTCACCACTTGTACGATCCTTCCCGTATACGAGGACGGAACACCCCTTTGCTTTGACGAAAAATATGCAAATGAGCCTCACGCCTATGCAAAGCTCTGGAAGCATCACGCAGCTCTTGATGAGGCGGAGGCGCTTACAAAAATAGCGCGTGAACGTGGCGAAAAATGGCTTTCTATTTACGGTGGGACGATATCTTGCGAGTGGGCAATACCGAAAATATGGCAGATTCTCAACGATGCGCCGACAGTTTATGAGGATACGGCAAGATTCGTTGAGGGCGGAGACTGGATAGCATGGATGCTCACGGGTAATGAGGTCCATTCGGCTACCTATGCGGGATATAAGGCGCTTTGGAATGCCGAGGACGGATATCCCTCAAAAGACTTTTTTGCGTCTCTTGACGAGAGAATGAGAGATATTATAGGAACGAAGCTTAGTGATGAGCTGACTCCTATAACAGAACGCGCAGGTGTCGTGTCCGATAGGGGCGCTGAGCTTTGCGGACTCAATGCGGGAACTCCTGTTGCCGTCTCAATGCCCGACGCACACGCGGCGCTTCCCGCGCTTAACGTGACGGGTAAGGGCGAGCTTATCATTATTATGGGTACGTCAGCACCGATTCTCGTTCACTCTGATGAAAAGCTTGATATTTCGGGTATTTGCGGATACGTAAAGGACGGAGTTATCCCGGGGCTTTATACCTACGAGGCGGGACAGGCGTGCTTTGGCGACGGATTTGACAAATTCGTGAAGAATTACGTGCCCGAAAGATATATGGCAGAAGCGAGAGAGAAGGGCGTGAATATACATAATCTTCTCAGAGATAAGGCGTCAAGACTTTCTGTCGGCGAGAGCGGACTTATTTGTCTTGACTGGTTCAACGGCAACAGAAGTATTCTCGTTGACGACGCTCTTTCGGGAGTTATTGTCGGGCTCACACTTTCAACAACGCCCGAAGAGATATACCGCGCTCTTATCGAGGCGGGAGCATTCGGTTCGAGAATGATAATAGAAAATTTCGCAGAGCACGGGATAGAAATAAAGAGTATTTGCGCCGCGGGCGGAATAGCCCGTAAAGATGAGCTGCTTATGCAGATATACGCCGACGTGATGGACCGAGAAATAAGAATCGGCGGAACTACGCAGGCGGGAGCGCTTGGAAGCGCGATATACGCGGCAGTTGCGGGCGGAGCATACGGCAACGTCGCGGAAGCGGCAGAGAAGATGTCTAAGCCCGATTATAGGGTTTATAAGCCCGATAGCGAGGCTCACGAGAAATATAATAAGCTTTATTCCGAATATAAGACCCTTCACGATTATTTCGGCAAGGGCGGCAACAACGTGATGAAGCGGATTAGAAATATTTGATTTCGTGCTATAAAAACAATGAGAGGACCTTCTGTTGAAAGAAGGTCCTCTCGCTATTCAAGAAGCTTGCTCTGTTATAACTATTCAAAAAACGACTCGATCACCTTTTTGCTTCCATCGGGAGAATATCGCCAGTGTGAGATATGCTCTGTTTTTTCAACATCGATAAAATATTTCAGATTTTTGGGGGGCAGGGTGCCTTTGTAGGAATCTATCATAACGAGCTTTATCTTCATCTTTTCGGGAATGATATTTTTTATGTAAACGGCAATGTATTCACCAACGACGGCAAGCTGTCTGTCACGGCTGTCTTCACGAAGCTCTGCAAGTCCCGCAAGATTTGGAGCAAGCTCTATGAATACACCATAGCTTTCAATGCTTCTCACTATTCCGAATACCGTCTGCCCGATTTCAAAATTATCGGCGTTTTCCTGCCAAGTGCCAAGGAGCTCGCGCATGCTTACAAAGATGCGGCTGTTTTCGCGGTCGATAGATTTTACCACCGTATATATTCGTTCGCCTATCTTCAAACGGTCGGAGGGATGGGATATCCGCGATACCGATATTGAGTCGACCGAGAGCAAAGAGGATATGCCGCACCCGATATCAACAAAAGCACCGAAATTCTCAAGGTGAGTTACCGTGGCAGGTATGACGTCTCCGCATTCGAGGGTGGAGAGATAGTTATTTACACACTCTATCTGCGCCTGCTTTCTTGAAAGAAGGGCTGTTTTTTTACCGTTGATAGTTGAAAAACCGATCACCTTGAAGCATATGGGCTTTCCCACACGTGTGATTATGGCGATATCCTTCAGTGTCTCGCCCTCTCTGCACCATACGGCTTCGTTTTTTTCAATAACCCCTTTGATACCGCCTATATCAAGATGAAGTCCCAGAGAGCTGTCACACAGAAGTACGGTAGCCTCAAGTATAGCGCCCTCGTTCATCGCGCGCTCAAGCCCCTGCACAGAGGATGTATATTCGGTGTTTTCCCGTGAACCCAAAAGCATACCTTCGGGGAGATATTTGTTTATCATTTTTTAAGACCTTGCCTTTCTTAACTGTGTATATTCAAGAATATGCGCAATAAAAGGGAAGTATTACGAAAAAATAAAAAAACAAAAAATGAAATCGCATTTGAGGATTTAAGAGGAAAATGGGGGAAAACGCGAGAAAACGAGAGATATGTAATATCTAAATTAATTTCTTTAAAAATTTTTCAAAAAAGGTATTGACAAGCTTGATTTGTCGTGATATAATATGCAAGCGTGAAAAAATAAAACATAAAATTTTTGGAGGATTTAGGCAATGTCAACCTATATGGCAAAAGCAGAAACGCTTGAGCGCAAGTGGTACGTTATCGATGCAGCCGGCAAACCCATGGGTAGAGTAGCAGCAGCAGCGGCAACCATTCTTCGCGGAAAGCACAGACCCGAATTCAC
>JAZOLQ010000063.1:0-2918 GCA_045653185.1 Eubacteriales bacterium | reverse complement strand
TGGCGACACGGTCACTCTGGCGGCAAGCCCTTGGTCCGTTGAGGCCCTTGACATGCAGGCTGCGAGAATCCCGGCGGTAGTCGACCAGCTCGGCGGCGTGGCTCTTATCACCGCTGACCACGGAAACGCTGACGAGATGTATGAGCTAGACAAGAAGACAGGCACTCCCAAGAAGGACAAGGCCGGCAGCTTCAAGGCAAAGACAAGCCACACGCTCAACCCCGTCCCCTGCATAATCTACGATAATTTCTATGCTGACAAATATTCGGTAAAGGCTGACAACGGCAACTTCGGTCTTTCAAACGTAGCCGCCACTATGTTGTACCTTATGGGATATGAAGCTCCCTCTATGTGGGACGAAAGCATTATCGAGGTAAAATAATCGCCTTGATTTTAAATAACAAAAAACGGATACGATTAGCGTGTTATACTTAACGCAGAACACGCTAAAACTAAGTTTGCCTTTTGGGCAAGTGAAGTTATCGTCGATAGTGAAGTTCACTTCGTGAGTGAAGTTTCGCCTGACGGCGAAATGATGGGCAAACTTAACTTCACTTGTGCGTAGCACAAACTTCACTGCGTAGCAACTTCACTTTTGCGATAGCAAAAACTTCACTAACAGAAAAAGAGAGGACATTACGGTTTAAACCGTTCTGTTCTCTCTTTCTGCTTGTAATATGGGTTTGGGGTTAGCCCAATTCGCATTTGACCAGTCAAGTGCGATGCTCGCACTTAGTAGAGTTTTCAAAATCTGCGCTAAGAACATCACCCATTTACGTATCCGTTTTTTGTTTAATAAAGCTTATCTGAAATCGGTCATATCTGCCTTGAGCGATCTTGTTCTCGTTATTGTATACCATTCTTTTGATGGGTCTCCAACAAGGACAGCGAGCTTTGTTTTCATCGCGGTGACAAGCATTTCGGGATTGAGAAAATTGTCGCTTCCCGCGCTTAAAATTGCCGATATGGCGATAGTTCCCTTATCCGAGAGATATTTTGCCGACACCGAATTTATGAGCGAAATTATATCGATATCCTTCTCTCCCGATTTCGTCTTTTTGGTAAGAGTAAGCGGAGAGGTCGTAAGGAGCTTCTCGATATTCCCTGCAAGTGCTTCTGAACAGTTTTCGAGTGAGAGCTCATAACGGTATTCGCAAAAAGCTATATCCGCAAATTTAGTGTCGGGGATATATGCCTCTGTGATATACATCTCGTCTGTAAGCTCCGCGTTAAGCTTTTCCATAACTATATCGCAAGAGAGCGCTCTGTCAAGTTTTATATCAAGAAATTCGCACTCACTCTGAGTTCCAACCGACAACGGTGTGGAAAAAACAAGCTTTACGTGAGGGTTAAATCCCTTTGTGTACCAGATAGGAAGTCCCGAACGGACAAGCACTCTGTTAAAGGTTCTCTGAAGGTCGAGGTGCGAGATATACTGCAAGTTCCCTACTTTAACGAATTTAAGCCTCATAGTTATCGGCATTTCTATCTCGGGAAGCATTCGCAAAAACTCTGGTCTTGTTATTTTTTTATCTTTGGACAGCACGTGCGCTCACCTCCAAGTCTGTTTGCTCCGCATCCGCTGCACTTTTCGCGGCAGTTTGGAGTGGTCTTCTCTCCAAGAGCGTTTTTATATTCTCTTATCAAAAATTCCTTGGTAACTCCGCAGTCGATTATATCCCACGGCAGCACCTCGTCAAGTCCAAAGGCTCTGTTTGCATAAAATGCGGGGTCTACTCCGCTTCTCTCAAGAACCGATATCCACTTATCATAGTCAAAGCATTCGTCCCAAGCGTCAAATTTGAAGCCTTCCTTTGCGGCAAGCTCAAGCGCGGGAGCAAGTCTTCTGTCTCCGCGTGCAAGCACTGCCTCTATTCTGCTGACTCTCGCGTCGTGATGATTGTATACTACCTTTCTGTCGGTAATACAGCTTCTGATATATTCCTGCTTTTCTTCAAGCTGTTCAATAGTATCCTGAGCTACCCACTGGAACGGCGTAAAGGGCTTGGGGATAAAGCAAGAAACGCTTATAGTGACCTGAGGCTGTCTTGCTTTGTTGCGTGTCGGGCACTTATAATATGCGTCAACGACCGAGGACGCGAGTTTTGGAATCCCCGCAAGGTCCTCGTTTGTTTCTGTGGGAAGTCCCTGCATAAAGTAAAGCTTTACCTTATTCTTTCCCGCTTCAAATGCCACGTTTACAGCTCTCAGAAGGTCTTCCTCTCGAACGTTTTTGTTTATAACGTCTCTCATTCTCTGCGTTCCCGCTTCGGGCGCAAAGGTGAGCGAGGACGAGCGAACAGATGCTATCTTCTCCATAAGCTCCTTTGTGAAGCTGTCAACTCTGAGCGAGGGCAGCGAGAGGCTGACCATATTCTCGTCGGTCCACTCAAGAAGCATATCGGTAAGCGCTTCAAGCTCTGTATAATCGCTGATAGAAAGCGAGGTGAGAGATATCTCGTCATATCCGCTCGACTCAAAGAGGCATTTTGCCTGCTCGTTGAGTACGTCGGGGGATTTTTCTCTTACAGGACGGTATATTATTCCCGCCTGACAGAAGCGGCAGCCTCTGATACAGCCGCGAAATACCTCAAGCATAACTCGGTCATGCACCGTCTCTATATACGGCATAACGACCTTCTTTGGAAAATAAGACTTATCCATATCGGTCATTATGCGTTTGCGGACGGTTTTGGGAATATCGTCATACTTCGGCTTATATTCCTTTATAGTTCCGTCCTCGTTATAGCTTACCTCGTAAAGCGACGGAACGTATATTCCCTCTATCGTGCGAGCAGCCTCGTGAAGATAATCCGCCTTTGTGTATCTACCCTCGTCTTTCATCTTTATATAAAGACGGCAAAGCTCGGGAAGCATTTCCTCTCCCTCTCCTATGTTAAAGAGGTCAAAGAAATCCG
>JAZOLQ010000062.1:0-38069 GCA_045653185.1 Eubacteriales bacterium | reverse complement strand
AACAGAGCTAATAAAAAACGGGAGAGGCCATTCGGACTCTGCCGTTTTTTGCGTGTAAAAATTATGAAAAAAATAAAAACTTTTTTCATAAGTACTTGTATTTGATAATAAACTGTGGTATAATAACTTCAAAATATAGTTATCGATACTACATTTTAAAGAGAGGAACAACGCATGACAGAAAGAACAAGATTAAAGGATAGAGTTTTACCGAAATATACAAACGGTGAGGAAGTATTCAATATGGTTTCACACATAGTAGGCGGGGCGGTCGGAGTTGCGACGCTCGTGCTGTGTGTTTTGATATCCGCTTTCAAGCGAGATATTGCGGGAATAATCTGCGGAGCTGTATTTGGGGCGTCGATGATACTTCTTTATACTATGTCGAGCATATATCACGGGCTCAGACCGAACACAGCCAAAAAGGTGTTTCAGATAATAGACCATTGTACGATATATTTTTTGATAGCGGGAACTTACACTCCTATGCTCGTTTGCGGACTTGCAAAGAGCGCTCCTGTTGCAGCTTGGATAACCTTTGCGGCGGTGTGGGGACTTGCCGCGCTTGCTACAACGCTCACAGCGATAGATTTGAAAAAATACAAGAAGTTCAGTATGATATGTTATATCGGTATGGGCTGGGCGATAATATTTTCGATAAAGGCGATGTATGCGTGTTTAGGCACGGCAGGCTTTTGGCTCTTGCTCTCGGGCGGTATCGCTTATACGGGCGGAGTAGCTTTTTATAAGCTTGGGCAGAATATCAAGGATTTTCATTCTATCTTCCACCTGTTTACACTTGCGGGAAGCATCCTGCACACGCTTTGCGTTATTTTTTACGTATTGTAAAAGGTAAAGTCATGACAACTTCACCGTGCCGGTGGTTTTCGTTTCACAATAGAAATCGGACGCGAATTCGCGTCCGATTTTTTAATTATCAAGAAGCTTTATAATATCCACCCCGCATTTTTTCGCGTATGTGAGGGTATAAGCTGAGCCGCCCTTTTGCGAGGTGCAATAGGAGAGGCAAAAGTCGCTTCCGTCAACGAGACGGCGGTTTCTCTTGTGCATGCAGGTCGAGGTGTAGATGTCGGAGACGTATTCGATGCTGTCGGCTTTTGACGCGATATACTCATATATCTCCCTGTTTCTCGGCGACCAAGTGCTTGCTTGTTTTTTGCAGGGGAGTATAAGCTCAAGCCTTATGTATGAGTAGAGGTCTTTTTTTTCAAGCACCTTGAGGGCGGCAAGAGTATCAAAGCCAAGCGCTCCGCCTGTTCTGAAGGTATCTACCCCGCAGACTATCAGTTTATTCAGTTGAATGTCAAGCTCCTGCGGCAAGCGCAGCATATCTTCGGGCGGTATAACTCTATGGCCCGTAAAGCAACATATCATTTTTATTCTCCCTAAGTGTTCTATATATATTATATAACAAAATCAAGAGAAATGGAATAGCAAAAAAATATTTTTTGATTTTTTTATACAGGCATAAAAATACTTTCTCTGTTATAGACTTGTGATGAAAGAAATATTTGATAGGAGGAAGAAAATGAGAAAAAACATATTTGTTTCGTTTTGCTTTTTGATACTGATAATCGCGGGCACATTTGCGGCGTCCTTTGCAGCATCTGCGGCAGAAGAGCCAATTCCTGTGTCTCACGGAATTTACGTGCTGGCAGAGGAAAACAGTATGGCTATGGCAGGGATAAAGGGAAACAAGATAAGCTTTGAGGCGGAGGATTTCGCAAGAGCTATGAACCTTGCGGGAGTTGACAGCATAACGGTTACCGAAGTGCCGCCAAGCACAGACGGCGAGCTTCTTGTCGGGTCTACCGTAGTGGGCGTCGGACAGAAGATAAATAAAGCAAACATAGGGCTTATGAGCTATAACGCCACCTCAGAGGCGGGAGCGATCTCTTATTTCAGGTTTAAGATAGGAGAGGCGGCATACGACATAAAGTGCAATCTTTATATGCTAGACAAAGCGAACTATGCGCCAACTCTCAGTGTTGCGACCGAGACCTCGCTTAACCTGAGTACGTATAAAAATATAAAGCTATATGGCAAGCTTCCCGCATATGACCCCGACGGAGACGAGTATAAGATAGAGATAGTGTCCTATCCCAAGAGCGGAATACTTGTGCTGACAGACAAAGCGAGCGGAAGTTATACATACACTCCCGTAGATGATTACACGGGCAAGGATTCATTTACCTATGTCGCGCGTGACAAATACGGCAATTACAGCGCATCCAAAACGGTAAATCTTACCGTGAACAAGAGTGGTACGTCGGTGGTTTATAACGACATGAACGATTCGGAGTTTTACAATGCGGCGCTCAGCGTTACCGAGAACGGTATTATGAGCGGTTCGCAGGTAGGCTCTTATACCTATTTTTACCCCGAAAAGACGGTGAGCCGCGGAGAATTTCTCGTTATGGCGATGAAGGCGATAGGGATCGAGGAGGTTGTCGACGCGAAGAGTACGGTCTTTGCCGATGATGCCGATATAAAGGGCGATATCAAGGGATACGTTGCCACGGCATACGAGCTCGGTTACATACACGGCGTTCCGCTTGATGGCAAGCTCTGTTTCCTTCCTAATGAGCCGATCAGCCGCGCAGATGCCGCTGTTATGGTCTGCAATATGATAGACGCGGCAACACCCACTATAACGCCTACCTTTGAGGACTCGGAGGATATTCCCACCTATGCCAAGGCTTCGGTATGCTCGCTTAGCTACATGGGAATACTTAACGTTGAGGACGGAAATATTTCTGCCCAAAAGCCTTTGTCACGCGGGGCTGCGGCGCAGATACTTTCTATGATGCTTCAGATAGAGAATTAAAAAATAGTCCTTGTAATATTCTCCCGCAAATGGTATAATATATTCATGCTTATTATTTGTAGATAATGGCTTTGTAAGCCTTTGATATATTATATCTGCGGGAGGTAAATTTTGATATTCACCGTTACAAAAGAACATGACGGAATGACCGTTCTTCAAATATTAAAGAATACTGTTTGCCTCTCGGGAGCAATGATAAAGCATATAAAATTTCTTGATGACGGAATAGTTCTCAATGGCGAAAGAGTAACAGTCAGACGAATCGTGCGCGAGGGGGATATACTTGAGCTTAATACGTCGGATAACAGCGTGACAAGTGATATCTCCCCTTGCAATTTGCCGCTTGATATCGTATATGAGGACAGCGAGCTCGTTATACCGGACAAGCCGGCATTTATGCCCACGCATCCATCTCACGGACATTACGACGATACTGTTGCAAACGCGCTCGCGTATAGATATAAGGATATGGGAGACCCGTATATCTTCCGCCCTGTAAACCGACTTGACCGCAACACGAGCGGACTTCTTATCGTTGCAAGAAACAGAATTTCTGCGGGACGGCTTGCGAAAAGCATGGCTGAAAAAAAGATAAACAAAAAATATATCGCCGTGCTTGACGGCGTGCTTACGGACGACGAGGGTGTGATAGATACCTATATGCGCCGAACGGCAGAGAGCATAATCGTTAGAGAGGTGTGCGGCAAGGAAGAAGGCGCGGACCACGCGCTGACACGCTACAAGGTCCTCTTTCGTTCGGAGAAAAACTGTGTGGTGCTTGCTGAGCCGATCACAGGCAGAACTCATCAGCTCCGTGTGCATTTTGCAAGCCTTGGCTGTTCGATAACGGGTGACGACCTATATGGTAAGGAATGCGAATATATCTCTCGCCACGCGCTGCATGCCACGGAGATATCGTTTCCTCACCCCTCGAATAATGAGCTTATGAGATTTTCAGCGCCCATTCACAGCGACATGCGATATCTTATAAAAAATCTTTTTCCAAATAAGGATATTCCAAATGAATTTTAAAATAAAGGTCGATAACTTGAAGAAAAAAAAAGAGGGGAAGCAAAAGGGGCTTCCCGCCTTTGCGAAGCTTTTTTATATGTTGGCGGCTATCTCGCTTATTCTTTATATTATTTTTTTGTGCAGTAAATGCTTTTCTGATTTTTTTAACCGTTATATATCCTCGGTATTCAGAGCCGTGCTGGCTTACGCTACCTCTTGGATACCTTTCTCGTTTGCCGAGATGCTTCTTATAATGTTTCCCGTAATATTCGTCGCTATCGTAATTTTCGCGGTGAGACGATACGCTGATACATGGAGAGACGTTTTTATCTTTTGCGGTTCGATGGTTTCGGTGATGGCGCTTTTCTTCTCGCTTTTTACCTTCACCTTTGCCGCGGCTTACAGAGGGCGCACTCTTGATGAAAAGCTTGGAATAGACAGGCGTGACGTATCCGCCATAGAGCTTTATGAGACAGCGGATATCCTTGCCGCGCATATAAACGAAGAGGTGAAGGATATCGCCTTTATTCAAAGCGGTTTTTCGGTTATGCCGTACGGATATGCCGAAATGAATGACAAGCTTATCGAGGCTTATGACAAAGCTTGCGACAAATACAGCTTTTTGCAGAGACTTGATTCGAGAGTAAAGCCTGTGATGCTCAGCGAGCTTATGTCATATACGCATATAACGGGTGTCTATTCGTTTTTTACGGGAGAGGCAAATATAAACGTGGCGTTCCCCGATTACACTATCCCTTATACTGCCGCTCACGAGCTGGCTCATCAGAGAGGTATCGCGAGAGAGGACGAGGCGAATTTCGTTGCCTTTCTTGTCTCGATGGAGTCAGATGACCCGTATATACGTTATTGCGGATATCTCAATCTTTATGAGTACGTCGCCTCTGCCCTGAGCTTTGCCGATAAAGAGCTTTATTTTAAGGTCAGCTCTAAGCTCAGCCTTGAGGTGAAATACGAGATGAACGCATATTCCGAGTTTTATCAGAAATACAGAGATTCTGTTGCGGCAGACGTTAGCAATGCTGTCAACAATACCTTTCTTGTGATACAGGGGACTGAGGGAACAAAGAGCTACGGTATGGTGGTCGATCTTGCCGTCGCATATTACAGAGGTGAAAATTGACGCTTGTCGTTTTTGTGTACGATAGAATATAATAATATTATCTAATATCTGAAAAAGCTCTTTATTTTTTTGATAGTTTGTGGTAAAATATAGATAGTAGGATACAGAACAACATTTTGGGAGTCTTAATATGAAAAAAATCATAGTGAAGGGCGGAAATGAGCTGCACGGCGACGTGCATATCTCAGGTATGAAAAATGCCGCCCTACCCATATTATTTGCCTGTATATTGACCAAAGGAAAAAATATATTATATAATATCCCGCCTGTCAGCGATATCGCGCTCTCGCTTGAGATACTTGAATCTCTCGGGGCTAATATCACACACAGACTTGACGGCGGAGTAGAGATAGATTCCGAGCCGATACGCTCGGTTGCCGCTCCTTACGAGTACGTCAGCAAAATGAGGGGCTCTACCTATCTTATCGGCGCTATGCTTGCAAGGTTTGGCGAGGCGAGTGTCGGCATGCCGGGCGGATGTGATTTCGGAGACCGTCCTATTGACCAGCATATCAAGGGCTTTGCGACGCTTGGCGCAAAGATATCCTTCGTAGACGGAAGCCTTCGCGCTGACGCGGGCGACGGACTTGTGGGAAATTCGGTCTATCTCGATATAGCGTCGGTAGGCGCTACGGTCAATATAATGATATCGGCGGTCTTTGCAAAGGGAAGCACGGTCATAATGAACGCGGCGAGAGAGCCGCACATTGTCGATCTTGCTAACTTTCTTAACCGTTGCGGAGCGGATATACGAGGCGCGGGAACTAACACTATAAGAATACATGGCGTAGAGAAGCTTTATCCTTGTAAATATACGATATCTCCCGACATGATAGAAGCGGGAACGTTTATGGTGGCTGCGGCGACTGCGGGCGGCTCTGTCAACGTGAGGGATATAATCCCCGAGCATCTTGACACGATAACGGCAAAGCTTCGTGAGACGGGAGTCTCGGTAGAGGTCTTTGACGATTATCTGACGGTCACGTCAAACAGGCGTTTGCGCGGCGTTACTATAAAGACCTGGACTTATCCCGGATTTGCTACCGATATGCACCCCCAGTTCAGCGCGATGCTCTGTTTTGCGGAAGGAATAAGCTCTGTTGGCGAGGTCATTTGGGACGGACGCTTTAAGTATGTAAACGAGCTTAAAAAGATGGGCGCAGATATAGATATTTCGGGCAACACCGCAAGAATTATGGGAGGCTCGGAGCTTGTTGGCGCGTCTCTTGGAGCGATGGATCTTCGCGCGGGAGCGGCGCTTGTTATTGCGGCGCTTAGGGCAAAGGGAGTATCCGAGATAAGAGGCGTTGAGTACATAGAAAGAGGATACTACGAGTTTGACGCGAAGCTTCGCGCGCTTGGCGCTGACGTTCGCATTATCGAAGAAGCTTAGGGTATGGAAGGAGACGCCTTCTGAGGCATCTCCTTTATATCTTTTGATAGAATATACCGATATATTTTGAAGCAGAAATTGATTTCGGAGGAAATAATTTTGATAGAAGTAAAAAATCTTACGAAAAAGTATGGTGATAATACCGTTCTTGAAGATATAACTCTCAGCTTCGAGAGTGGCGGAGTTCACGGAATACTCGGTCCTAAGGGCGCGGGAAAATCGACCCTTGCGGATATTATAAGCGGATGTCTTCTTTCAAGCGAAGGCAGCGCTTTGATTGACGGCAAGGATAGCTTTTACGATATTGAGGCGAAGAGGAAGATTTCCTATCTTCCCGAGCTCCCACCGCTTTACCCCAATATGACGGTTTACGAGTATCTTGTTTTTGTCGGCGAGGCGAAAACGGTCGATTATGATAAGCTCTATCGCAATGTAAACAGTGTTATGGAGCTTACTGGCACAGTAGATATAAAAAAGACGCTAATAAAAAATCTCTCAAAGGGGGATAAAAAGCGTGTCGGTATAGCTCAGACGATGCTTGGAAATCCCGACGTCATCATTCTCGATGAGCCCTTTGCATATCTTTCTGCCGATCAGACTTTGGAAATCTGCGATATAATAAAAAAGCTTGGCGAGATAAAGACCGTGGTGATAAGCACGCAGAGACTCAGCGACGTGCTTGCGCTTTGTTGCTCCGACGTTGCGATACTTTCGGGCGGAAAGCTTTTGGTTCAGGATACGATAGAAAATCTTGAGAAAAATCTTGGACGGGCAGAGTCGATACTTTTGTCTGTGCGCGGAAGTGAGGAGGCTGTCATTTCTGCGCTCAAGACAGTTGAGGGAGCTAAGGATTGCATTGTTTTGGCAAAGGGTGCAGACACCCTGTCGCTTAAGATAGAATATGATGGCGGAGTCGATATAAGAGACGAGCTTTTTGCCGTTCTTTCTGAAGCAAAATGCCCCATTCTCTCTATGAGCGTGGAGAAGGTGACGCTTAGCGACGTATATATGAAGCTTGTCGGTGCAGCGAATAAAGAGCGGGAAGAGGAGGGCAAATAAGATGGGCGCAATTTTCAAACGTGAATTCAAAGCCTATTTTCAAAGTATAAACTCATTCTTATTTATAGGCTGTTTTTTGTTGCTTTTCGGTATCTTTGCCTTCGACTATAATCTATTCAGGCAGAGTCCGTCGATAGTATACGCTCTTTCGGATATGCTTCCTATGGCGGCAATATTTATTCCGATAGTTGCGCTGAACAGTATAATCAGCGAGTATAAAAACGGAACGTATAAGCTTCTTTATTCCTTGCCGCTCAGCTCGACGCAGATATTCTGGGGCAAATATCTCGCACTTGTCTCGGTCGTCGCTATACCGACGGCGGTGACAGCCCTTTTTCCGTTTGTTCTTAATTTCTTTGGGGATATCAATTTTATATCCTCGTTTGGCTCGCTTATTGGATTTTTACTCTTTGAGCTTGCGCTAACGACTGTGTATTTCTTTATATCCTCTATCTCAAAAACTTTGACGACAGCCGCTGTCGTAAGCTATCTTGTCGTATTTATTCTTTACGGTATGAATCTTCTTGCGGCGCTTATACCGATAGAATGGCTCAAGGACATCCTCTCAAGAGTCAGTCTCTTTGGCTCGTTTGACAATTTCGTTTACGGCATCTTTGACCTCAGAGCAGTGATATATTATCTTTCGATAACAGCGGTATTTGCTCTGCTTGCTTATCGCTCAATAAATAAAAAAAGGTTTATGTGAGTGAGGGGGTGCGGATATGAATAAAATTAAATTTAAAGCTGTGTCAACTGCTGTTATTATAATACTTGTCGTGGCGCTTCTTGCGCTTAACTGCGCCGCAATATTTGTCCCAAAGCTCTATACCGAGCTTGATATGAGTTCATCGAAGATATATAACGTCTCGGAAGAATCCAAAGAGCTTTTATCCAGAGTTGAAAAAAATGTCAACATATGCATATTTAATGCCGACGGAAGCAATTTAAAGCTTGAGAGATTTATTAAACATTATGCGTCCGAGAGCGATATGATATCTGTCTCTTATGGCTCATCTGAGGATTATTCGGCGTACACCCTGAAGGTGGAGAGCGAAGACCGTTTTGAGATTTTGGACTCCTCTGACCTTTTCTATTATGATACAAGCTTTGGAACTCTCTCGGTGGATGAGTACGATTATTACGTAGAAAGTTTTTCAGCTAACGAGGCATACGCCGAACATCTTGAGATGCTTATCTATGAATCGGTCTTCTATTTTAACGGTGATTATATCCTCTCAGCAATTATCGAATACGTGGTCTTTGGTGAGATACCGTATCTTGTAAGCGGACACGGAGAGAATGACACTCAGAATGGAAATTTTGCAAGTATCTTAAGCGCTCTGGAAAATCGCTTCAAGAGCTTTGATATAACGAGCGAGAATGAGATACCGAGAGACATCAGCTGTTTCGTTATAAACGAGCCGAGCGAGGATTACAGCGAGAGCGAGGCGGGACTGATACTTGATTATCTTAAGGACGGGGGAAGAGTTATACTTGTTACCTCTGAGAAAAATCTTGAAATGCCAAATCTCATGTCGATAGCAAAATACTATGGGCTGAGCGCCCAAAAGGGCTTTGTGGCAGAGCCGATACCCGAGGGCGAGGGTGAGGAAAGCGCCGAAGCTGAGAGTGGGGAGAGCGAGGAGGCAGATCCCTTTGAATTTGTGCCCGAGATAAATCCGGATAACGATCTTATGGCTATCTTTGAGGGCTATACTCTTGTGGCGCTGAACGCAAATCCCATAACAAAAGACGAAAGTGTGGACAGACCGTCTCTTATAGTTACCAACCTTATCCTTTCCTCCGAAAATTCATATGTTGGAGATGAGGAGACAACGAAGGGAAGCCGCACTATCGGTGTGTGCGCCGAGGAAGAGACCGAAAACGGAACGACAAGATTTGTTTGGTTTACTGGCGCAGATGCCTTTAATAAAGAGGAATATATAAGATCCAACAATGTGGCTCTGCTTTATTACGGAGTGGTTTGGATGGAGGATTATTCCGAGCTTGAGCCGATAGATCCTGTGGTTTTTGGAGATTCCTTGCTTTCGATTAAAAAGAATGCAATGCTTTGGTGCGGTGTTTCTATGATACTGATTATACCTACGGCAATTATAGGAGCAGGTGTAATTGTTTGTATGAAGCGCTCTAAAAATTCAAAAAAAGCTTGACAACTTAAAAAAAGTATGATATAATCCCTCTAGAGAGACATTTGTCTCTATGGAGGGATTATGGCTTATTTATGCAAAGATGAAACAACAAGAAAAAAGATAAAGGAATACATTAACGAATACGTTACGATAAATATGATGTCTCCGTCTATCCGTGACATTGCTGAGGGAACGGGTATATCGCGTTCTATGGTGCAGAGGTATATGGCGGCTATGCGTGAGGATGGGGAGATAGATTACGGCAGAAGAAACATCAGCACCGAATTTACAAGCAGAATAGACCGCGACTGCGTTGTGGTCACCAGAATTGGAGACAGCGACGGAGAATATTTCTCTTTGCCTCGCTCGTGGGTAGGAGACGGAAGCTTTTATATGATAGAGGCTCCAGATGACTCGATGAGCGGAATAGGAATATCCGAGGGAGATACCGTTATAATCCGCAAGGACGATAGCTTTGTTGACGGCGATTGCGTTGCTTTTTGCGGAAGGGACGGAGAGCTTATCCTCAGAAATGCTTATGAGAGGATAAACGGAATTTTACTCTCGGCGGCAAATCCCAAGTATTCGAGCAAAACCGAAAGAAACGTCGAAATTGTGGGCGTGGCTGTTAAAGTAATAAAGAGCCTTGGCAAAACAGATGACAAGGAAGACAAGGGAAGATCCTCACTTCAGGTATTCCTTCTGTGATAAATTAATAATGAAAAATGGCTGCTTCGCGGAATACGCGAAGCAGCCGTTGCTTTTTGCTGCAAGATTTCTGATTATAAAAAATATCACAATAAAATAAAGGTAATCATGTAAATTAAACGATTATTATGTAAATATATCAAAAATCGACACAAAATAACATTTTAGATTTCTACCGTCCTTGCCGCATGTGTGGAATATACAGCACAGATGTGGCATTCTTTATCGAAAAGACGTTCCACCGCTATCTTGTAATATGAAAGCTGTTCCTTATGCAAGGCTTCCATTTTGCGCTTGAGCAGAGCGTCATTCTCGGCTTCGTTTTTGGATATTCTGTCGGTCTTATAATCGTAGAGACAAATGTCTCCATTTTCGTCGATGACTATAAGGTCGATAACTCCTTGAACGGCAAGCTGTTCATCTCCGATAGCTTCTATAAATTCTTTGTCTTTTGAAAATTGTGAAGCGGGCAAAAGGATATTAAATCGCTGTTCGCGAATTACTCTTTTTGCCGTTTTTATTTTGCGGTAGAGTTCGCTTTCAAAAAATCTTTCAAGCTCGTCGATAAATACAGCATCTGTTGCCGAGGACGGCAAGAATTTTTCGTCAACGAGGCGCGCAAGCTCCTCCTTGACTCCAAATTTCTCTGCGCGCTCAAAGTTACAAAACTGCAAAAAGAGGTGTGTTGCCGTGCCTCGCTCTGTCGCCGAGAGTTTTTTGCCTGTTTCTCCTGAGAATATTTCGGGGACGTTTGCTTTTCTCGGAGTTTCAAAGAGATTCAGCGAGTCGTCGCTTTCGTCAAGAACGTCGGGCGAGAGACGGGAGACTGAAATTTTGGCGGGAATTTTTGAATACGCGCCGTACTGATATTTGTAATCGAATTTTTCTTTAAGGTCTTTTACAAGAGCTTCGTTTATCTCACACGTACTGTTTTCTTCATAGGCTTTTCCAAGAAGGTCGATATTTTTCTGTGTCTCGACAGAGTCGGCGGGGATAAGAGCAAGCTCGCAGATGTCCGAGATGTCCTGTGACGCTATTGCCGAAAGTATCCATTCGAGATAGGATCTTGAGCGCATAAGCAGGTAGCGGCAGGAATGCTTGTGTCTGTATTCGGCGTCGCCTAAGAGCTTGTCGCGCTTTTTTGTCGTGCTTGCCGTCACGTAAAGCCGCTCCCGCGCACGTGTGAGCGCAACGTAAAGGACTCTCATTTCTTCTTCTGCGCGGCTTATAAGTATATTAGACGCGACCGCCTCTCGCATAGGGGTGTTTATTCTGGCAAATCCCGTCTGATCGGGAAGCTTCATGGCGACGCCCGCATAGGAGTCAAATATAAGGCTGTCTTTAAAGTCATTCTTGTTGAATTCTCCGCCTGCGCCGAATATGAAGCAAACGGGAAATTCAAGTCCCTTTGACTTGTGGATAGTCATTATTGAGACCTTGTCTCCCGAGGCCTCGGCAGAGACCGAGGTGAAATCGGTCTTTTCCTCAATTATCTTGTTTATATACTCTATGAAGTTGTAGAGTCCGCGGAAGGAATTAGATTCAAATTTTCTTGCGTACTCATAGAGCAGGCGGAGATTTTGCGAGTCGGCAAGTCCAGATGCCGCAAAGCGCGCACAGGAATATATTTTCTTTAAAAGCTTGTCGACGGGGAGCGAGAGCGTGTCATCGCGCCACTCTGAGAGTGTGGCGAGGAACTCTTTGCAACGGGCAGAGAGCGCGTCGTCTTGCCCGTCGGCGTAATCCTTGAGCGCCTCGAAAAGCGAACAGGAGTCGTCCTTATATTGTCTGAGCGTGATAAGGTCGTCAAGCGTAAGCTCAAAGAGGGGAGAGCGGAGAGCTGCGGCGAGATAGATATCTCTGTGGGGATTGTCTATCACGTTTAATACCGAAAGGATAAGAAGGACGTCGGGGTTTTCGAAATACTCAACGTCGTCAGCTCCGAAAAAGGGTATTCCCGCCTCTGAAAAAGCTTCTCTGAGATAGGGATTTGCCGTGGAGTAATGCACAAGCACGGCAATATCTCCAAAACTTATCGGAGTGCCGTCTGCTTTCTTTGAAGCTTTAACAAGCTCCAATATCTCATTTGCGATATATTTTGCCTCGTTTATTCTGTTGTTTTCGGCACAGCTCTTGTATTCTGAGCTTTCGTCCTCGGGGGGAACGAGAATAGAGAGCTTGACCTTAGGGGATGGGTAATTATTGCTTTCAGGCCCAAGCTTTGAGAATTTAAGGTCGTCATCGGAGCAGTATCCGATACTTTCTGCGCAAATGCCGAAAAGATAGGAGCATACTCTGTTGGTAAACTCAATTATGTTTTTGTCACACCTGAAATTGTTTGACATAAATATCGTTTCGTTTGGCGAATTTGATGCCTGCGCACTGCCGTGGGCGGGGAACTCGGCGCGGTATTTCGCAAAGACCTGAGGCTCAGCGCCTCTGAATCCGTAAATACTCTGCTTTATGTCACCTACCATGAAACGATTTTTGCCGTTTGAGATGGCTTTGAATATCATGTCCTGAACTCTGTCGACGTCCTGATATTCGTCTATATATATGTCGGTGAACTGTTTTGAAAGCTCCACTGCGACCTCGGTCGGCTCGCCGTTTTCGTCCACGAGAAGCTTCAGGGCGTAGCGCCTTATATCGTTGAACTCAAATATAGCGCGCGCGAGCTTTTCTTCTGTAAGTCTCTTTTCAAATTCCGAGAGCAGAGAATAGAGGGTCGCCGTTATCTTTGCTGTTTGAAGCATAGCTCTTGATATGCTTTCGGGCGTGAGTGAGAAGGCTTTTGAGGCAAGCTCCTTTATGCCCGTTGTCAGCTTTGTGCGAGTATCCTTGATAGCTTCGGTATCCTCGGATTTTGCTTTGCCTATCGATTTGAGCGAGATGGGAGAGTAAGAATGAAGATGTGCCTTTACGGCGGAGTAGCTCTCGCACTCAAGCTTCTTTAAAAGCGACTCGCAGAATTCGTAGTCGTAACGGAAGGAAGCTCCGTAGGCGGAGGATATAGCTTCCTCGGAGTCAACAAACTCGATGCATTCCTCGAATGCCGATATGAAATATTTTAGGTTTTCTATCGTGTTTTTTCGCAATATTTTGCCAAACGGGGAGTCGAAAAAGTCTTTTTCCGCGTTTTCTTCAGTTTCCTTGGCGCAGATGTTCAAAAATTCTATCCCCTCGGGATATGAGGCTACGTGCGAATAAAGGTCTAAGAGTATCTCGGGGAGCTGAGCCGAGTTTCGAACGTTTGTAAACGCCTCGGCAAAGCGAGAAAATTCCTCGGTATTGGCGTCGTAAAATTTATTCACCGTGTCCGCCATAAGCTCCTTTGACATAAGCTCTGCTTCCGCGGTGTCGGCTATTCTGAAGGTTGGAGGAAGCCCTAACACCGAGAAGTTTTCACGTATGAGATCAAGGTAGAAGGAGTCTATCGTGCATATTTTGGCATTGCCTATCTTAACGAGCTGAGAGGCAAGATGCTTATTCGTCGGGTCTTCGGCGAGCGCGTCGGTTATCGCCGTAAATATTCTTTGTCGGAGCTCTGCCGCCGCGGCGCGCGTGAAGGTAACTATCAGCATTTTTGAGATATCATAGGGATTCTCCTTGTTTGTAAGAGAAGCTATTATACGCTCTGTGAGCGTGGCGGTCTTTCCCGAACCCGCCGCCGCCGAGACAAGCAGCTCCTTGTCTCTTGTATTTATCGCGGCCTTTTGCGCGTCTGTCCAAACTCTTGCCATCAGAAATCCTTTCCGAACGGTTTTTCCGTTCTTCTGCACACGGGCTTCATCTTGCACCAATCGCATGGAGATTTTTTGTTGTGTATAAGGGGCTCGGCATCGGCTTTTCCGGCCTTCATCTCCTTTGCGATGGATATTATTATTTCTTCTATCTCGTTGCGCAGCTTAACAAAGTCGTCAGCGCTTGTAAGCGCCTTTCCCGATAGCTGCTCCTTTTTGTTTTTCCTTACTCCCGCAAGAAAATCGGGAGAAAGCTCGTCGTTCATAGCTTCGAGAATTTCTCTTTCGTCAAGCAAAAGACCGTCTCTTGAAAAGCCCTTCGCGGCGTTTGCAAGCACCTCGCCGCTGTCCTTGTAATCCTCAAGCTCTACGTAGGGAATGTTTGAGGAAAGATAAACGACACCTGCAGGCAGAGGCGCTTCTCGGTTTCCAAGTCGGCTTGTCTCAGAGCAGAGCGAGAAGAGATATATCAGCATCTGAGTATTGAGCCCGAGCTTGAGGTCTTCGAGGGAGAAGTCCTTAGTGCCTGTTTTATAATCGACGACACGAACATAGACCTTTTCGTCTTTTTTATAGATATCGACTCGGTCGATAACCCCCGACAGCGATATCTTATCTCCGTTCTCAAGCACAAATTCAAGAGGCGGAGCAACGCTTCCGTCGCCGTCTATTTTGTATTCAAAGAATTTCGGAGTGAACTTCGAGTGAGAAAATTCCTCCGCTATGTTCTTGACAAGAAGCAAAGAGAGATTGCGAAGCCGCAGATAAAGATGCGTAAAGCTTCCCGTTGAGCGTTCGTATGAGGGACAGACATACTCGATATAGCGCTTTACGGCGCTGTCTGTCATCTTTTTGATAGTGTCGTCGGTCATGTCGGGCTTCACCCCATTCTCGTCAATTATCTCTTTTATCAGATTTTCAAGTATGAAATGGACGAAGCTTCCGATGTCGTTTGAATTGAAGGAGGCGGAATTTTCCTCGCGCAGAGAAAGCACGTAAGAGCAGTAATAATTGAAATTGCATCTCACGTATTTTTCC
Organism: Eubacteriales bacterium; assembly: GCA_045653185.1. Classification (GTDB taxonomy): domain Bacteria; phylum Bacillota; class Clostridia; order Oscillospirales; family CAG-272; genus HGM12713. Next base: position 22,981 of record JAZOLQ010000062.1, on the reverse strand, counting down.
AGCCTCGATTGGCTGAGCTTCATTTTCTTTGGGAATATTTTCTTTACAAGCTCGCTTGAGACCTCACACTTGCCTGTCGAAATGACAGGCGCTGATGCGCTTTCAAAATGTGAAAAACCTTCCAGAGAGGAAAGCGCACGGCGCAGAGCGAGTGCGCTCTCGCTATTTTTCTGCGAGAAGAGATATCTTGATGCGTTTTCGGCGGAGCATGAGAGATATTCGAGGTCATGCTCGTTGAATTTATGCTCCTTTATGTGGGGGAGAAGCTTTTTCGCTCTCTCGTATGCGAGAGACGGGCGGCGAGCCGTACCGTCGGCGCTCGCTGTATTTGTGAATAGTATAAGCTTTTCAGATGCGAGCGAGAGGGCGCGCTTGACGAACATAAGCTCGTCAGAGGACCTTGTTTCGCTGTTCTCCGAAAATTCAATTCCAATTTCCTTGAGTATATCGCGTTCGGGAGAGTTGAGAACACCTCTGTCCGATATGCTTTTGGGAAATTCGCCTTCGCAGAGTCCAAGCACGAGAACGCATTTCGGAGCGTTTACGCGCAAGGTAGAGGCTGAGCCTATCGTCACCTCGTCTACCGAGGTGGGAATAGTTCCGAGCTCGCTCATATCAAATACGAGCTTCAGCGCCTTTGAAAGCTCCTCGGCAGTCATATCTCTGTCCGCGAGAAGCTCGGCGCAAAGCGCGAGAGAATTCAGGGTAACTCCGTAGATAGAGGAATATTCCTCCGCCTCCTTGACGTTCTCAAGAGAGGCGTATTTTGCGGCAAGAGTTGAGAGTGTGTTCTCGATATTGCACTCTTCGAGATACTCAAATAAAGCTACGCACATCTCACGTACGTTGTCGGATGCGTCAAGCCTCGCGAAAAGCGGAATAAGAGATGAGCAGAGCAGCTCGCGCACTTCGTTGGCGGCGGTAAGTATCTTTTTTCCGCGTTCGCTTATCTCGCCTCTGTATCCGTCGGGGTTCATGGTAAAATAACCGTCTGTAAATCTTTTTCCTCGTATGTTCCATATCTTTACATAGCTCTCGAACATATCTATCTTGTCGGGAGAGATGGGATAAAGTCCTGTCTTCAAGTGGGATATAACGTCACCGGCACGCCAGTTTCGATTTTTTATCGCCAGCGCGCTGAGTATAAATTTTATGGCTGATTTTGAAGAGAGGTCGGATTTTTCGGAGAAGAAGAAGGGAATTCCGTTTCGCTCAAAGGCGGGCTCGATTATTCCGCGATAGCTTTCGCTGTCTCGCATTACTACTACGATATCGCGGCAACGATAACCTCTTCTCATAAGATCAAGCGTGTGTCTTGCCGCCGCCTCTGCCTCTTCATAAGGCGTTGCGCAGAGCTCGAAGCACACCGAGGTATCCGCTTTATCGAGAGTGTATTCGAGCGGAGTTGTCTCGGATACCTCCCAGATGTTTTTTGCAAGATAAGAAATCGACTCGAAGGCGGAGCGTTTATTTTCTCTGAGTATCAGAGAGGTGTGGCCGCCGTGCTTTCCCGCGTTTTTTATAAGCTTTCGCTCAGAGGCGGATATGCTTGCCGAACAGATGCTTTCGTAACTCGGCTCTGGCAGAGGAATAGTTACAAAGGTGTTTTTTGCCTGTCTGAATATACGCTCGATAACGGCGTGCTCTGCCGCGGTGAAGGATGAAAACGAGTCTATATATACGTTACAGCCCTCAAAGAAGTTGTGTTTTGAGAGAATCGACGCAAGCTTAGCTACGTCGTCTGCCGAGTCGCTGAAGCTCTGCGATACTGCCGAGTTGTATGCGGCGTAGATAAGAGAGAGATCGCGGAGCTTTGCGTAGAGCGAAGAGCTTGGGTCCAGCTTCTTTGAGGCTTGCTCAAGAGATGCGGCTTCGATGGAATTTGCCTTAAATTCTCCCACGGCGCTCAGCATAAATTCGGTTGTCTCAGAGTCACCCTCTGCCCCGCCTTTGTAGTATTCCAGCATAGGCGAAAGCTCACGCAGGGTCTGCCACATAAGAAGATATTTTGCGGGCTTAGTTATATAGTTGTACTCAAGTCCGCCGTATTCTCGGCAGACCCTGTTATAAAGGCGTGAAAAATTGAGTATTTCAAGCTCAAGCTGAGCCGACATAGGCAATATCTCAAGCATCATGCGCTCGCTTGAGACCGCTTGTTGCTCGGGCACGATAAGATAAGAGCGAACACCCGTGTCCGCATCTTTTTTTATCATATTCGATATTTCGTGGGTCTTGCCGTATCCCGACTCTCCGTAAATAAAGCGAATCATATCTTCCTCCTTGGCTAGCTTCATCGTTATACTCAACACCATTATAACAAATTGTATCGCAAAAGACAAGCGATTTTTGTCAGACAGGCAGAGTTTTTGAAAAAATACAGAAATTTTTGAGTATATTTTTTCTGTTCTTAAAAAAATATTAATATATGTGGTTTATAATATAGATGTCAAGGCGGAAAATGATGTCGGAAATGGAGATATGACTTATGATCATAAAGCTGATAAGGACGGGAAAGAAAGCAAAAAAGAAGATAGCGGGCTCGCTGTCGAAGAAAACGAAGATAGTTTTGAAAAAGAAGAAAAAGGTAGAGCAGGCAATCGTCAAAACAGGCAAGCGCTTTGATAAGAAGGCAAAGACCTTTGAAAAAAAAGGCAAAGACTTTGTGAAGAAGGGCAAGAGCTTGGAAAAGAAGGAGCTTCAGCTTTTGAGAAAGGGCAGTATACTGCTTTTGAAGAAGCAGGAAATTAAGGAGAAAATACCTTTTTCTGACGGAAAGCCCAAAAATACTTGAAAATATCCTTAAACGGTGTATAATGTATAGTAGTGACGCCTCGCATAAAGCGCGGGCGTGTGCTGAGTATTGAGAAAGTTAAGGACTTAGAAAATGATAGATTCTTCTGTGACAGAGGCTTTGAGATGCCCGTGCTGCAGTGCGGATATGACTTTCGGAAACAATTTTAAAAGTCTTGTTTGCCTTGGCGCGCGTAAGCATTGCTATGATTTTGCGTCAAGCGGATATCTGAACCTCTCACCCACACATTCTGCGGGCGGGGATTCAAAGGACGCCGTTCGCTCAAGGACCGAATTCTTGGATTCAGGAGCATATGCGCCTGTTGCCGATGCCCTTTGCGAAATGCTTAAAAAATATATCTCGCGGGGGGATACCGTTATTGACGCGGGGTGCGGAGAAGGGTATTATTCCTGCCGTATCGCCGACGGTGGATACACTGTCCTTGGGTTTGACCTCTCAAAAGACGCCGTGAACAGCGGAGCAAAGAGGGCGAAAAGGGAGAAGAGAGAGAATGCTTTTTTCGGAGTCGCGAGTGTTTACTCGCTTCCCGTTAAGGACGGCTGCGCCGATGCGCTTGTGAATATTTTTGCGCCCTGCGCCGAGGATGAATATTCCAGAGCTTTGAAGGAGAACGGGATATGTGCCTTTGTGTACGCGGGCGAGAATCACCTTATGGGACTTAAACGTGCTATCTACGATACCGTTTACGAGAACGAGGGGAGAGCAGATCTGCCAAAGCAGATGGAGCTTATTGAAAAAAAGCGCGTGCTTTATGAAATAACGCTTGAGAGGAACGCGCAGATACAAAATCTCTTTTCTATGACGCCGTATTATTGGCGCACCTCTCTTGAGGATAAAAAGAAGCTATCGGAGCTTGAAAAACTTACGACAGATGTCGATATCATTATAGAAATATACAAAAAGAAGGACGCAATATGAGAATATCACTTGTTATACCAATGTACAACGAAAGCAGCATAATCGCTGATACCGCAAGGACTCTTGACAAATATATGAGCGATAATTTTGACGATTATCAGGTAATATTCTTTGACGACGGCTCTCGTGACAACAGTGTCGAGATAGTCAATTCTCTCGATCTGCCAAATATAAAGGTGAGCGGATACGGCGCAAACCGGGGAAAAGGCGCGGCGGTAAGACACGCGATGCTTGAGGCTGACGGAGACGTTATAATGTTTACCGATGCAGATCTTGCTTACGGCACTGATGTCATTCGCCGAGTTTACGATATATTTGCCGCCGATCCCGAAGCAAAGATAGTCACGGGTTCGAGAAATCTCAACAAGGACGGATACGAGGGATATACTCTGCTCAGAAAAATAATGTCCAAGGTCTACATAAAGGTTCTTTGTATCGTCGGCGGATTTAAGCTTTCCGACTCTCAGTGCGGCTGTAAGGCTTTCTGCAATGAGGCGGCAAAGGATATTTTCGGCCGTTGCGAAGTCGACGGATTTGCCTTCGATTTTGAGGCTATTCTCTGGGCGGGCAAGCTTGGGTACAAGATCACCGAAATGCCGGTGAAGATAGTAAATCACAGAGAGTCTAAGGTAAACGTTATAAAGGACACCTTTAAAATGCTCTCTGACCTTCGCAGGATAAAGAAGCAGGTGAAGGCAAAGTCGAAAAACGCTAAATAATTCAGGCAATAAACCCGAGCGCCTCTGTTACAAAGTCATTTTTGTAACAGAGGCGCTTTTTGTCGGGTATTGTAAAAAAATATTTCCAAGTTATTTAAAAAAACTTGCAAATATAAAATACATATGATATAATATAATAAGTATATCTTTACTTTAAGGTAATACGGCAAAAATTTGCGCAGGGAGGGAGAGCTATGTTGGAGATATTCGATTCGTTCAAGGAATATTTTGAGGAATACGTAGTTAATACTGTGAAAACGATGCGTTTCATAGACGCTGTTGATATTTTGGTTCTCGCGTTGGTTTTGTACTTTTTGTACCGCTTTGTCATAGACAGGCGCGCGGGCAAATTGGCGTTGGGACTGGGACTTATAACCGTACTCTTTTTTATAAGCTCTATCTTCAATATGTATGCCTTGAAATACATATTTACAACCTTCTATCAGGTAGGAATTATCGCCGTGCTGATAGTCTTTCAGCCCGAGATGCGCGCAGCTCTTGAAAAGGTTGGCGGCACACCTCTTTCGGGACTTAAGAATATCACAACCGAGTCGGGAAAGCTTCTTGCACTTAATGAGCAGACAGAGGCGGTCTGCACCGCCGCAAGCGATCTCGCAAGAGAAAAGGTCGGCGCGCTTATCGTTATCGAGAGAACTACCAAGCTTGGCGAGTATATAAAATCGGGAGTCATTATAGATTCTATCGTATCGCCGTATATTCTCAGAAATATATTCTTTAACAAAGCGCCGCTTCACGACGGAGCGGTTATAATCAGAGACGGAAGAATAGTAGCCGCGGGTTGCTTTTTACCGCTCTCTACCAACAACGATATAGATAAGGACCTTGGAACTCGTCACAGAGCGGCGATAGGTATGAGCGAGACGAGTGACGCGCTTATCATAGTCGTTTCCGAGGAGACGGGAACTATTTCGATGGCTATCGACGGAAAGCTAAAGAGAAATTATAATTATACGACGCTCAAGCAGGAGCTCAATACCTTGCTTGCACCGTTATCTTATGCCGAGAATCATAAGCATAAGCGAAAAGGGAATAAGCAGTAACCTTTGAAGGAGACCGAGATGAAAAAAGAAATCGAGCATAACGAGCAAATGGATATGAGTGCCTCGGATATGGGCACAAAAAAGAAAAAATTCAATATATTTGCCTTTGTTCTCTGCGTTATAGCTGCGTTTATGATATGGATATTCGTAATGAACACGCAAAACAGCACCTATACGAAGACCTTTGCGATAAGCATTGAGGTGATAAACGAGGAAAAGCTCCTTCAAAACAGCGGGCTCACGATCTTCGGAGCTCCCGAAAAGCAGGCAAATATCACTATACAGGGAAAAAAGATAGACGTTCAAAAGTACAGCGAGAAGGATTTCAGAGCTTATATCGACGTTTCATCTATTACGGAAAAGGGCAATCATCCTGTCAGCGTGGTCGTTGAGACACCTACAAATATCGTTACCGTTATGGCGATAGACCCCAAAACGATAACCGTATACGCTGATAAGCTTGAAAGTACTGACGTTTCGCTTGAGGCGTACTGTCAGAACGGAGAGGAAAAGTACATTCTTTCAACCGAAGACGTCGCTCTTAAGGTGACCGGTCCTGCTACCTATGTTGAAAAAATAGCTAAGGCAAAGATAAGGATACCTTCGGCGTCTTACAACGTTGGCGATACCGTTCTTTCGTCGGATATAGAGCTGTATGACGCAAAATCAAAGCAGCTCTCAAGACTTTATATGACGTTTGAGCCTGAGGAGATCAAGGTAATTATCAAGGAGATAAATGAGTGATTCTGTGAGGAATGTTTCAGATATCCTGCTTGTTTCGGGGATAAAGATATCTCTTGACGCAAGCGAGGACGATGCGTTGAAAATAGCGGCATTGGAAATGAAGCGTGCAGGGATTGCCCCTGCACGGCTTCGTTTTCGTGTTTATAAGAAAAGTATCGACGCAAGGAAAAAGAATGATATAAAGCTTGTATATTCGGTTGCCGCATATTCGGAGGAGAGGATTTCCGCAAGCGACGAGCGACTTGCAAGGTTTGGTATAAAGAGAATATCCGATGGGGATATATCGGTCGAGATAGGCAAAGAGCCTATGCCGCACCGACCGCTTGTTGTGGGAATGGGTCCCGCGGGGCTTTTTGCCGCGCTTTTGCTTGCCGAGCAGGGATATTGTCCCACTATTATCGACAGAGGAGATTGCATCAAGACGCGCTGTGAGATAAACAGAAGATTTATCGAGACGGGTGTGCTTGATACCGAATCGAATATTCAGTTTGGCGCAGGCGGAGCGGGAACTTTTTCCGACGGCAAGCTGATGACCAGAATAAACGACCCGAAGATATCCTACGTGCTCAGAAGACTTTGTGATTTTGGCGCGCCTGAGGAGATAATGACCGCGGCGAAGCCGCATATAGGAACAGATCTGCTCGTAGGCGTGGTAGATAGGATACTTGAGCATATAGAAACACTTGGCGGACGCGTGATATACCGATGCCGTCTTGACGGTATAAAAGAAAACAAGGATTCAAGCGTCACTGCCGTAACGAGCGCGGGAGAAATGCTTTGCTCGGCGATAGTGCTTGCCGTGGGGCATAGCGCAAGAGATACCTACGCTATGCTTCTTAAGTCGGGGTACGTTATAGACGCTAAGGCGTTTTCGGTAGGCGTTAGAATAGAGCATCTGCGTGAGGACATCGACAGGGCTCTTTACGGTGATTTCGCAGGACATAAGTCGCTTGGAGCGGGTGAGTATCATCTCTCCGACACTTCGGGGGAGAGGGGAGTTTATACCTTCTGTATGTGCCCCGGAGGACAGGTCGTGGCGGGCGCATCAGAGGACGGAGGCGTTGTTGTAAACGGCATGAGCGACCACGCAAGAGGCGACAGAAATTCAAATTCTGCGGTCGCTGTTTCTGTGAACAAAAGCGATTACGGCGCGACGCCTATGGGAGCAATCGAATTCCAACGCGCCATAGAAAGAGCGGCGTTTGCGGCGGGAGGTTCGGATTATTTTGCACCTGCGCAGACGCTTGGGGATTTTTTTGACGGCAAGAGCCGTAGCGAGCCGTCCAGAATACTTCCCAGCTACCGCGACGGAAGAGTCCGTATGGCAAGGGTAGACACCTTGTTTCCAGATTTCATAACCGATGGACTCAGACGCGGATTTTCCTCGTTCGATAAAAAGCTTTCAGGCTTTGCTGTGTCGGATGCGATAATTACGGGAGTGGAGACGAGGACCTCAGCACCTGTCAGAATTTTGAGGGGAGAGGATATGACTGCGATAGGACATTCAGCTATCTATCCCTGCGGAGAGGGCGCAGGCTATGCGGGAGGCATAACCAGCTCGGCAGTTGATGGGCTTCGCACGGCGCTTGCGGTAATGAAAAGATTTTCAAATCAATGATCCTTTTTGGGTCAAGGAAAGGTTTATATTATATAATGAGCAATAAAAAGAGAGAAAGGATATGGTCTGAAAGATATATATCGGGCAGAGCAGAGGACAGCGCCGAGATCGGCGCGATAGCCAAGGCTCTCGGAACATCTGAGATATTCGCGTGCCTTCTTTGGAACAGAGGGTACAAAACGCCCGATGAAGCCGAGCGTTTTCTCAGGTTTGAGACTGCCGATTTTCACGACCCGTTCTTGCTGAATGATATGGATATTGCCGTCCACAGAGTTATGCGGGCGCTTGAAAATAAAGAAAAAATATGTATATACGGAGACTATGACGTTGACGGAGTTACCTCTGTGAGCCTGCTTTATACCTATCTGACGGGCATGGGCGCTGACGTTGTTATAAAAATTCCCAAGCGAGACGGGGAGGGCTACGGTATGTCGGCGGCGGCTATCGATATTCTTGCCGCAGACCGAGTTAAGCTTATCGTGACCGTCGATACGGGAATTACGGCAAACGAGGAGATAGCCTATGCGGCAGAACTCGGTATTGACGTTGTTGTGACAGACCACCATGAGTGTCATGCCGAGCTTCCTTCGGCTTGCGCTGTGGTGAATCCGCACAGACTCGACAGCAAGTATCCTTTTTGCGAGCTTGCGGGCGTAGGCGTGGTATTCAAATTCGTATGCGCCTATGAAATAATGCTGTGCAGGGTGAGGGGAGAGTCTGAATTTGCGGGAATAACAAGGATATGCAAGGAGTATTCCGACCTTGCCGCTATCGGAACGATAGCCGACGTTATGCCGATAACCGACGAAAACCGTCTTATCGTAAGCATGGGACTTTCTTTGCTTGAAAATACTAAGAGAAAGGGTCTTGAGGCGCTTATCGAGGCGGCAAATCCCTCTCAGAAGGACGGAAAGGCAAATCACAGAAAGAAAAAGATATCCTCGGGATTTATAGGCTTTGGCATCGCGCCGAGAATAAATGCCGCGGGAAGAATAAGCGATTCGATAATAGCCGTCAACCTTTTGCTTGAGGAAGATTCGGCTCGCGCCAAAAAATATGCCGAGGAGCTTTGCGAGATAAACAGATACCGTCAGGTAGAGGAGAACAAGATAGCCGAAGAGGCTTATGAGATCATAGAGCGCACTCACGATTTTGAGAAGGACAGGGTAATAGTCCTTGAGCATGACGATTGGCAACAGGGCATTATCGGTATCGTTTCCTCAAGAATAACCGAGAAATACGGTCTGCCCTCGATACTCATATCCTACAAGGGAGCTTTCAGCGGAGAGCCCGACGGAAACGACAGCGGCAAGGGCTCGGGACGCAGTATAAAGGGAATGAACCTTGTGGGAGCGCTCAGCTATTGCGAGGACCTTCTTGAAAAGTTCGGCGGACACGAGCTTGCGGCAGGTCTTACGCTCAAGAGACGCAACGTCGATGAGTTCAGACGCAGAATAAACGAGTATGCTGCCGATAATCTGAGTGAAGAAAGCTTTGATATAAAGATAGAGGCGGACTGTGCGCTCGACATAAAGGATATAACTATGGAGCTTGCCGAGGAGATACTTAGGCTCGAACCGTTTGGCGTTGGCAACCCCACGCCAAGCTTTGTTATGAAGGACGTTACCGTTCAGAGAATTATGCAGCTCGGCGCGGGGAAGCACACAAAGCTCATACTTGAAAAGGACGGAATAACGCTTTGCGGAGTGTATTTTGGAGTGTCCGTTTCCGAGCTTGGATTTGATGCGGGAGAGAGAATAGACCTGCTCTTCCATCTCGATATCAACGATTATAAGAACGTAAGGTCGGTCCAGCTTCTCGTTCAGGACGCAAGACCCTCGGAAGCTTACCGCATAAAAATGAACTATCTTAAAAAAAGATATGAGGAGATACGCAGCGGAGCGGAATATGAATACAAAGAGAATATAGTTCCCACAAGAGATGATTTTGCCTCGGTATATACCGTGCTAAGACGCGAATTCAGAAGCGGAACGAATATTCTTGATATGAAAACCTTGCTAAGACTCGTTAACACTTATGATATTCAGCCGATAAACTACATAAAGATGAAATATATTCTCAGAATAATGAATGAGCTGAGAATATGCGCCGTCGAGGAGATATCCCCCGATATCTTCAAATTTGAGGTCTTCTTCAACGCGGCGAAAACAAGTATAGACAAATCCTCAATACTTAAAAAGCTTAAAAGCAAATGCTTGAACAGAGTAAAGTGAGTTTGTCCGTTGAAACGGAAGGAAAAAATATGTCAAATCAGGTAAGTACTGATATAAAAAAACTTTTGGATAAACTGTCTGCGACAGGTAAAAGATACGACACGGATAAGATAGTCCGTGCTTATGAATATGCAAAAAATCTTCACGAGGGTCAATTCAGAGTCAGCGGAGAGCCTTATATCTCGCATCCGATAGCGGTTGCCGAGATAGTTGCGGGGCTTGAGCTTGATACCGATTCTATATGCGCGGCGCTTCTTCACGATACCGTCGAGGATTGCGCGGAAAAGACCAATCTCAAGGAAATAGAGGAGATGTTCGGTAAGACTGTGGCTGACCTTGTTGACGGACTTACCAAAATGGTGCTTCTCAACATAGAGGACAAGGAAGAGGCGCATATAGAGAATATCCGAAAGATGCTTCTTGCGATGTCTAAGGACGTTCGCGTTATCTTCATAAAGCTCTGCGACAGACTTCATAACATGCGTACGCTCGGAGTCAAGCCCGACCTGAAGAGAAGATATACGGCGCTTGAAACCATGCAGGTCTACGCTCCTCTTGCGCACAGACTAGGTATGCAGAAGATAAAGCATGAGCTTGAAAACCTCGGACTTTGCTACCTTGACCCGATAGGATACGAAGAGGTACAGGCGCACGTGGAGGAAAAGTACGGGGAAAACCTCGGATTTATCGAAAGTATAAGAAATCAAGTCAGCGGGAAGCTTAAAGAGAACAATATAAATTTCACTCTTGAGGGAAGAATAAAGTCGGTATACAGCATATACCGCAAGATGTATAATCAAAACAAGAACTTTGATGAGATATATGATTTTTATGCTCTGAGAATAATCGTTGATACCGAGCTTGAGTGTTATACCGCGCTCGGACTTATACACGAGATGTTCAAGTCGATACCGGGCAGATTTAAGGATTATATCTCTACTCCGAAGCCAAATATGTACCGTTCTCTTCATACGACGGTCATCGGACGCGACGGAATACCCTTTGAGGTGCAGATAAGAACGTGGGATATGCACCATGTTGCCGAATACGGTGTGGCGGCGCATTGGAAATACAAGTCGGGAGAGAAGGCGAAGGAGGATATCGATAAGAAGCTTGAATGGATAGCGAAACTTATCGAGACCGAGGACGCCGCAAGAGACCCCGATGAGTTTATGAATACGCTTAAGACCGATATTTTCCACGACGAGACCTTTGTGTTTACCCCAAAGGGAGACGTTATCGCGCTTCCTCAGGGCGCTACCGTTATAGATTTTGCCTACTCGATACACTCGGGGGTAGGAAACTCGATGATAGGCGCTAAGATAAACGGAATGATAGTTCCGATAGATACCGTTCCGCAGAACGGAGAGATAGTTGAGATACTCACGTCATCGTCCTCAAAAGGACCGAGCAGAGACTGGCTCAACATCGTAAAGACAAGTGAGGCGAGAACCAAGATAAGAGGTTGGTTCAAGAGGGAAAAGCGTTCCGAAAACATCGTTGCGGGCAAAGCTATGGTCGATGCCGAATTCAAGAAGTATTCGAGAAGCTATACAGAGACGCAGAGAAACGATATCGTGTCTAGTGTCGGTCAGCGTCTGGGATTTATGAGCGCGGACGATTTTTACAATACTCTGGGATACGGCGGAATGACTGTATCCAAGGTCTCGCTCAAGCTCAAGGAGGAGTTTGATAAGACTGTCAAAGTACTTGAGCACGAGACGTCCAAAGCTACACCTCTTACTGCAGAGAAGGTAAAGACGGTCAAACCTAAAAATCTCAAGTCGAACAGCGGAATTATCGTCGATGGCGCTGACGGATGTCTTGTTAAATTTGCGCGCTGTTGTAATCCTCTGCCCGGTGACGACGTTATCGGATTTATCACGAAGGGATACGGTATATCTATTCACAAGACAGACTGCCCCAACGTTATTATGGGAATGAGCAATACCGAAAATGCTGACAGATGGCTTGAGGCTCACTGGGAAAGCGATGAAACTCAGAGCACAGGCGACCTTTATGAAGCTCAGCTCAAGATATACGTTTACAACCGCATCGGAATACTTGCCGATATATCGGTGGCGCTTTCCGAGATGAAGGTGTTTATCCTTCAGATAAACGCTGTTGACAGCGGTGAAAATTCAATAATCAACATCAAGGTGAGCTGTAAGAACGTTTCCCATTATCATTCGATAGTGGCAAAGCTCAAATCTCTTGAGGGCGTTATTGACGTTACGAGAGGATTTTCATAATGAAGCTTGTTATACAGAGGGTGAAAAGCGCCGCAGTGCGTGTTGACGGAAATATCGTCGGCTCTTGCGAAAAGGGGCTTATGATGCTTTTGGGAGTTGCCGAGGGCGATACCCGAGACGATGCTGAGAGCCTTGCGCGCAAGGTGCTGGGGCTCAGGATATTTTCCGATGAGAACGACAAGATGAATCTCTCGCTTAAGGATATTGACGGCGAGGCACTCATAGTTTCAAACTTTACGCTTATGGCAAACTATAAAAAGGGTAACCGTCCCGATTATATGGGCGCGGCAAAGCCATGTGAGGCAAATGAGCTTTACGAGTATTTTGTTTCTCTTATAAGCGCCGAGATAAGACAGGTGGGCAAAGGTCGGTTTGGCGCGCACATGGATATAGATATATCCGCTGACGGACCTGTGACTATCGTTATGGATAGTGAGATACTGAAAAAAAGATGATTTTTACGTGGCAGGGTACAGCCTTGCAAAAAAAGAAAACCGCGGAGGTTCGTAATGAACATAAAAATTGAATCACCGGTAAACAAATATTACGTGCAGACTCTGTGTATGATATTCTTTCCTGGCGAAAGGTTTGGCGAGGGCGGAGACACAAGAGAGGATGCGCCGTCTCTATATCTTAAGACCGAAAAAAGAGATGAGGGTATATGGGCATATGCAGAGATGCGCATAGCGGATAAAGCCGTTGTGTCGGAAAAGATTGCCGAATTCGTTAAGGACAGGACAGAGGAGCGTACTACCAAGATAGCTATTGGCGCGGCTATACTCGCATCTGCGGGAGAGCTTGTGGGATACCGTCCCTCGTGGGGTATGCTCATAGGAGTCCGTCCCTCAAAGGTGGCTACCGAGATGCTTAATTCGGGTATAAGTAAAACAAGGGTGAAGAAGATACTCACCTCTGATTATCTTGTGATACCCAAAAAGGCGGCTCTTGCAGTTGACGTTGCTCTGAACGAAAAGAGGATATCGGGAGAGGTGGACAGCAAGGATTGCAGTGTATATATCTCTATCCCATTCTGTCCTTCAAGATGTACTTATTGTTCCTTTGTTTCGTATACTTCAAAAAGACTGCTTGATCTTATTCCCGAATATCTTGAGAAGCTTCTTGTTGAGTTGGAGGCGAATTTCAAGCTTATAGCAGAGCTTGGACTGAATGTAAAGACGGTATATATAGGCGGCGGAACGCCTACTATATTGAATGAGGAACAGCTTGAGAGGCTTCTTTCTAAGGTCTCTTCGCTCACAAACGTTGACACCCTTGCTGAATATACGCTTGAGGCGGGGCGTCCCGATACTATAACTGCCGAGAAATTTGCCATCGCAGCCGCGTACGGAGTAACGCGCGTGAGCGTAAATCCGCAGACTCTTTGCGAAGAGGTCCTCTCGGGAATAGGCAGAAGCCACACGGTTGAGCAGTTCTTTGAAGCCTATGACGTGGCGAGAAGGTCGGGGATAAAGACGGTAAACGTCGATCTTATTGCGGGACTTCCCGGAGATGATTTTAAATCCTTCTCGTCTACCTATGACAGAATACTTGCGCTCAAGCCCGAAAATATTACGGTACATACCTTCTGCTTGAAAAAATCCGCAGAGGTTCTCAGAAATAACTCTGAGATATATTCTATCAGAGGCGGAGACGCAGGCAAATGCGTTGATTATTCGCAGATAAAGGCTATGCACAACGGATATCTTCCTTACTATATGTATAGGCAAAAGAATACGGTGGGAAACTATGAGAACGTGGGATTTTCTCTTGCGGGACACGAGGGACTCTACAATATATATATGATGGAAGAATTGCACTCTATCTTTGCTATCGGAGCGGGAGCTGTTACAAAGCTCGTTGACAATACGGGCAGAGACAAGACAGGAAAGTCGATAGAACGACTATTCAATCTGAAATATCCGTATGAATATCTTAAGGAAGACAGAACGCGAGAGTTCCGTGATGCAGCTATAAAATTTTATACAGAACATTCATTAATATAAAATACAGATAAAGCTCCGACACCCTCAGTTATATTCCTGTTCGTGTCGGAGCTTTTGGGAGAGGAGTTTTACGTGGTTATGGAAAAAATAAAAAAAGCTCCCAAACGCTTTGGTTCGGATATAGAAGCGAAGCGCTTTGTAATGACGTGTGAAAAGGATTTTGAGGATAGATTCGATGTTGTCCTCAATGAGATAGCTAACATAAGCGACCTTAAAATATTGACTCTTTCAGGGCCCACATGTTCGGGAAAAACGACTGCGGCAAATAAGATCATCGCAGAGCTTGACGAGAGGGGAAGACGTGTCAACGTCATTTCTATCGACGATTTTTATCTTGACAAGGCGGTACTTCACAGTATGTCCGAGGGGAAAGAGATAGATTACGATTCTCCCGCTACGATAGACCTTCCGCTTCTTGCAGAGTTCGTTGAGGGCATTGAAAACGCAAGCGAGCTATCCTGTCCGATATTTGATTTTCACAGCGGATGCAGAACAGGATACAAAAAAATAAGCTGTTCGCCCGACGACGTCTTTATATTCGAGGGGATACAGGCGATATATCCGGAGGTCACCGCTCTTTTTGAGGGACACGGATATTACAGCGCGTATATTGCTCCGCAGAGCTTGATAGAGCTTGACGGGGCGCTGATAGAACCAAACGAGCTGAGGCTTCTGAGGCGTCTTGTGCGCGATAGTAATTTCAGAAGCACAGATGCCGAATTTACCTTTAAAATATGGGAAAGCGTAAGGAAGAACGAGGATAAAAATATCTTTCCTTACATAGACGACTGCCTTTTTTACATAGACTCAAGCTTTTCTTACGAGATAGGAATACTCAAGCCCTATCTTGAAAGGATACTTGGGGAGATATCGGAGGACAGCGAGTACAGAGAGCGGGCTGACGGGATATTAAATATCATACGCGGCGTTCAGAGTATTTCTAAAGACTGTCTTCCGCCCGAGTCACTTTACAGAGAGTTTGTATGAAACGAGCCTGTACCGTTACATAAGTAATACTTTGTGAGAGTTGCGAATAAATATTTGTAACGAAACAAAATCGTAACGGGGTGAAAAAGTTGAAAAAATCGGCTGAGACTGCGCTTGATTCAAAAAGGGAAAACGGATTTTTGTCGGGTGTTCTTCTTCTGTCCGCTTCGACCTTGATAGTAAAGATAATAGGTCTTGCTTACAAGATACCTATGATGTCTTTGCTCGGAGCTGAGGGAATGGGATATTTTAACTCGGCGTATGAGATATACGCGTTGCTTTGCGTTATCTCTACGGCGGGACTTCCCGTTGCCGTCTCTATTTTGGTCTCTGAGACGGAGGAGGCCAAAAACAGGCGCGCGACAAGGAGAATATACAGGACCGCGATGACGGTGTTTGCCGTCCTCGGTCTGCTTGGCACACTTGCGATGCTTCTGTTTTCGCATGGATTTTCCGTACTTATAGAAAATCCTGATGCCGTGCCATCTATAATATCGATAGCTCCCGCACTTCTTTGCGTATGTATTTCAAGCGCTGTGAGGGGATATTTTCAAGGGCGTTGCCGAATGTCGCCGACCGCCGTTTCTCAGCTGATAGAAGCGCTTGGAAAGCTTTTTCTCGCAATAATTTTTGCAAAATACGCCATAAATTCGGGATATCCGCTCCCTATGGCGGCGGCGTTCGCCATTTTTGGAATATCGCTTGGAACGCTTATCTCGGCGCTGTATCTTCTGATACTTAAATTTATTGACGACAGAAGAGACGGAGGAAAGCCGTGTGAGAGCTATTCTTACCGAGACGGAAGAATACTCGCGACGCTTTTTAAGATAGCCGTTCCGATAACGTTGAGCTCTGCGCTTCTTGGCGTTACAAGAATAATAGATATGGCGCTTATTATGAGAAGGCTTCAGGATATTGGGTACAGTATTTCCGCCGCAAATTCGGTGTACGGCGCGTATACTACGCTAGGCTTACCTATATTCAGTCTCGTGCCCTCGCTTATAACTCCGATATCCTTGGCTCTCGTCCCCAGACTTTCGGGCGCTATCGAAAGAGGAGATCCGCGCGCACAAAATGAAATATCATCGCTCTCGCTGAGAATGACTGTCCTTTTTGCAATGCCCGCATCCTTCGGCATAGCAATATATTCCACACAGATACTTGGGCTGTTGTTCCCGACAGAAGAAAGCGCTGTATCAATGGTTGCTCCGTTGCTTGCCTTGCTTGGCATATCGATAGTTTTTTCTTGCCTGATAACTACGACGAACGCTATATTGCAGTCCTACAAGCAGACGGGAAAGCCGATAATCTCGATGGCGCTCGGAGCGCTCGTAAAGATAATAAGCGCATATATTTTGATAGGTATGCCGTCGATAGGTATCTACGGAGCGCCTCTCAGCACGCTTTTTTGCAATATTACGATCACCGCGGTGAATATTTATTTTATGAATAAAAGCTTGCCCGAAAGCGAGAGCATCTCAAGGGTATACGCACGGCCTTTTTTGGCGTCTTGCATGATGACGGCAGTATCCTTTGCCGCTTACCTTTCTGTAACCTATTGGCTTGATAACAGTATAATTGGATTTATGGTGGCGCTTGTCTGTGCCCTTATCTCGTACGCGTTTTTTGCTATCCTCTTTGGAGCGGTTTCAAAGGAGGACGCAGAGATGCTCCCAATGGGGCAGAAGATAATACTTGCTTTGAACAAAATAGGATTTTGGAGATCCGAAGAAAATAAAACATAAAAGGAATTGACTAAAATGAGTGTAACTGAAAACGCTGCGGCGCTTGCCGCAAAGGGAAAGTATAATTTTGATGATCTTGTCGAGATAATGGTGATATTGCGTTCTGAGAACGGTTGCCCGTGGGACAGAGAGCAGAATCATAAAAGCATAAGAAAGGATTTTATCGAGGAGACCTATGAGGTCATAGAAGCGATAGATACCGAAAATCCCGAGCTTTTGCGCGAAGAACTTGGCGACGTGATGCTCCAAGTGGTATTTCACGCCAGAATTGAAGAGGAAGAGGGAAGATTTTCGATAGACGACGTGGCAAACGATATATGCGCAAAGCTTATACACCGCCATCCGCACGTTTTCGGAGATATTTCTGTGGAGAATTCCGGTGAGGTGCTTTCTAACTGGGAGAAGATCAAGAGCGCCGAAAAGGAGAGAAAGACGGTATCCGATAAGCTCCGCGCAATACCGCCGATGCTTCCCGCGCTTATGAGAGCCGAAAAGGTCGGCAAGAAGGCTTCCTGCTTTGATTTTGAGGACGCAGGCGCTGTTCTTGATAAGGTAGCTGAGGAAATGGTCGAGGTAAGCGAGGCTATTGAGGCACAGGACAGAGAGGCGATAGAGGAAGAGCTTGGAGACCTTCTCTTGACGGTCACATCGCTTTGCCGTAAGCTTTCGATCGAGCCAGAGGTCGCGCTCAATCGCGCTACCGATAAGTTTATAGACAGATTTGAGATACTTGAAAAAGAAGTTTTGGCTATGGGCAAGGATATAAATTCGATGAATATGACCGAACTTGATGAAGTTTGGGATAAAATTAAGAAAAAATCTTAAAAAATATAGCAAAATATACAAAAATCCACAAAAAAGCTCTTGAAATTGTTGAAAATATGTGATACAATAAAAGAGTAATATATGTCGAAGATGGTTTTCGACAGAAAAAAAGAAAAGATAGGAAGGTAGAAACATGAATAAGACACAGTTTATCGAAGCAGTTGCAGCAAAGGCAGACATTAAGAAAAAAGACGCAGAGGCAGCAGTTAACGCAATGACCGCAGTTATAGCAGAGGCTCTCAAGGCTGGCGATAAGGTTCAGCTCGTGGGCTTTGGTACTTTCGATGTTAAGGAAAGAGCAGCAAGAGAGGGACGTAACCCCAGAACTGGCGAGACCATCAAGATCGCAGCTTCCAAGTCTCCCGCATTCTCAGCAGGCAAGGGCCTTAAGGACGCAATCAACTAATTCGCTTTTCACATAAAGGGGGCGTTGCTTTTTGCGACTCCCCTTTTAAAATTTCTTAGGAGAATTTTTATGAGGCTTGATAAGTATCTTAAGGTGTCGAGAATAATAAAACGCCGCACTGTCGCAAACGATGCCTGCGATGCCGCTCACATAACCGTTAACGGCCGTGTTGCCAAGGCGTCATACGACGTAAAAGAGGGAGACGTGCTTGAAATAAGCTTTGGTCAGAGAGTCCTCAAGGTAAGAGTTGTATGCGTAAAGGATACAGTCGCAAAGGCAGACGCCGCGGGAATGTATGAGATAATTGAATAAAACAAAAAAGCTCCGCATATTCATTTAATAATGAAGATGCGGAATTTTTTTATTTGATTGGAGATAAGTATGAATTCGGTCAACGATAAGCAGGTGCACGCAGTAAATATTAATATGAGAAAGCATATGGATATAAACGGAGTATGCGAGGTCGATAGCTTTGACGAGCTTGGTGTGATATTAAAGACGGTTTGCGGAGAGCTTACTGTGGAGGGGAAGGATATAAGGGTAAGCGTGCTTGATACCGAACGAGGTATAGTATCGCTTGACGGAAAGATAGACGCGCTGTTTTACAGCGAGAGTGAGGACGGCAAAAAACGCGGATTTTTCGGAAAGCTAACTAAATAATGGAAATATCGCCGTATATGCTTATGCTCCTTTTGATATACTCTTTTTTCTTCGGTATGTCGGTGGGAGCTCTTAATGATATAAACAGAATAATACGAGCCTTTTTTGGAGTAAGATATTCAAAATACAGCTTTGACAAGCTCTATTCCAAAAAGCTTCCTTTTGTGAAGAAGCCGCTTGAGAGAAAAGAGATAGGCGCGGTCAGAAACAGGATTTTAGCAGTTATCATATTTGTTCAGGATATATTGCTTTTTGTGTATTTTGGCTGCGGAATAGTGGTGCTCAATTACTATCTCAACCGAGGACAGCTAAGGCTTTACACGGTAGCCGCGGCACTCGCGGGGGGAGCGATATATTATTTCACGCTCGGAAGGGTAGTTATGGCTGTCTCCGAGGCGATAATATTTTTTATAAGAGCTATCTTTAAGGTCGTATTTTTCCTGATTTTTCATCCTATTTTGCTGATATTCAAAAAAATATTCGGCGCTATAAAAAAGATGCGTATAAAAATCCAAACATCTCTTGCAAAAAAGCGAGATATAAGGTATAATGAGAGTAGGCAAAGTGAGCTTTCCGCTCTTGCGCGCCGAGGATTTTTTGATTAGAGGAGAGATAGGGTGTCGAACGAAAAATATTTTGTCTCTAAAAAAACAATATTCGTCTCTCTTGTGAGGGTCTTTTTGGTGTTGCTCTTTATCTTTGCGCTCGTCTATTTCCTGTGGAGCATTATGAGATACAATAAGATAATGGAAGAAAAAGCAGAGAAGGAAGCATACATAGAGGAGCTTCAAAACGAGATCGACGAGCTTGAATATCTCGTTGAGATGCCTCTTGACGACGATTATAAAATCCGCATCGCGCGCGAAAAGCTTGGAATGTGTTTTCCAGATGAGATAATATATTACACAGACTTGGATTAATAAAAAACCGCCTGACGTAAAACATCAGGCGGTTTTTTGTTATACAAGTAAAATTATTCTATGATGATGTATTTTTCAAATTCGCTGTAATGATCCTGTTCCATAGCGATCTTAAGGTCGCTCCAGTTGAGCTTCTTGGCAAGAAGAACTCCCAAAAGGCTCTTTGCGTTTACAGAGAATTTTGAACCGCTGCGAAGAACTATCTTTCCCTGAAGCTTGGTTGCGATGGCAACGATCTTCTTTGCGTCCTCCATAGTGTCGATTTCGATCTTGTATTCGTAGTTAGGTGTGAAAGCCATTTTTTATTACCCTTTCGA
This sequence comes from Eubacteriales bacterium, assembly GCA_045653185.1. Taxonomy (GTDB): domain Bacteria; phylum Bacillota; class Clostridia; order Oscillospirales; family CAG-272; genus HGM12713. The sequence goes on along the minus strand of JAZOLQ010000062.1, from coordinate 2,760 downwards.
AGATAAAATTTAATTGATGAGCGAGCAGAAAGTAAATATCTACCGCTTTTCTCTGTGGCTATATTCTAACATTTGTTATTGAACAAATAAACAAGTTTTGATGAACAGATTGTAAATAACAACGGTTTTTTTGTGATTTTTATATAAAAACCGCGTTCATTTATTGTTGGTATTGACTGTACTATCTTTTTTGGAATGCGACTTGGAAATTTTGGTATATACGAGGTATCCTATAAGGCTTATTACGCCCGAAATGATAAATGCGATTATTGCCCGAATGAATTTATCGTCTCCGAGGGCATCTCCTCCGATAGTGGACATTATTATTGAGGGTATTCTCGCCACGGTCGCGATAACAAGGTATAGCGGGATACTCATTTCTGTTATACCTATAATGTAGGTAATGAGGTCCTTCGGCGTTCCCGGTATAAGAAAGAGCAGAGCGGTGAATACGTTTCGTTTTTTGGGGTCTCGCAATATCGGCAGGGAGTCTATTTTTTCTCTCGGATATATCGATTCAACGAATCGTCTTCCGAATTTTCTTGCAAGCAGGAGAACGACAATACTTCCAAGTGTTATTCCTATAAGGCAGATGAGAGCGCCTATTACCGAGCCGAAGGCATAGCCTGCGGCTATCTCAACTATCTCTCCGGGAATGAGGGCGACAATGACCTGAACGGCACAAATGAGGATAAGTAAAAATACGCTCAGTATGTAGTTTTCATCAACAAAGGCTTTGAAGGCGTCGTTATCGGGAAATTTTGTTTTTAAGATGACCACACCTATTGCCGCAAGTATGCAAGAAAGCACAGAAAAAGCGCCGAGGACGATGGCAGACACCTTTTTTGAATAGTGCTTTGTTTCGCTCAGCTCTTTATCTCTGAATAACTGTTTAGCCTTTTCCTTTCTTTTTCCCATAAAAACCACCTGTAAAAGTAATATCCTGTTACATTATAACACAAATTTTGCACAAATCAAATATTATTTTTCTAAAATACGGTAAAACATTTTAAACTTTATCGGTTGACGTTTGAAAATGATGCGTTTCTTTTTGCTTTTCAAGATTGACAGAAGGCGAAAAACGTGATAAAATAGAGTTGTTAGAATATGCTTTTTGTGAGGTAATTATGGCAAAAAAACTCAACTGGGATATAAAGCTTGAAGAGAGTGAGCACAAGGTGTCTCTTGTGTATTCGATGCTCACGGGAAAGGCGCTCGTTACGATAGACGGAACTGAATTTGATATAAGCGTAGGCTTTGGCAAGCTCCGCGGAACGTCTCAGGTATTCAGACTTGGCGACGAGGCGGCGTTGCTTGATTTTCCCAAAAAGGGAATACCCGATATATATATTGACGGAGTAGGTGTAAATTCGGGCAAGCGTCAAGGGGCGTAAGGCCTTCCGAAAGCTTAAAAAATTTCAAAAAACTATTGACAAGCTTTTGAAGAAAGTGTATAATAACCGTATCAAAACCTGTGATTAAGAGTAGTAGCTGTTATGTGGCAGTTTCAGAGAGTCGCCGATGCTGTGAGTGCGATACTGCAATTTCAGTGAATGGACTTATGAGGGCGGACGAAAGCCGAAAGCAAGTAGTTACCGACGGAGAGTGGCACCGTTATCTGCCGCAGTTGCATTTTTGTGCAGCGCTGAGAGGGCGCGTTTGCGCCAATATGGGTGGTACCGCAGGATAAAGTCTTGTCCCTGAATTTATCAGAGGCAGGATTTTTTTGTTGTCTGCCTCGGGGGAGGGAAATATGTTTATTGAATCGCGCCGATGGCGACACTCGCTTTTTCGTGAATATAACACCGAATATAATACCGTACATATAAAGGAGATAAAATATTATGAAATTTAACGGAATTGATTTTGATACATATCTTAAGAATTATCCCGATGATAAAGGCTATTTTGGCAAATACGGCGGTTCTTACGTTTCTGCCGATCTTCAGAAGGCTATGGACGAGATAACCGAGGCTTATTTCACTATATGCAAATCCAGCAAGTTTATAAGCGAGCTTCGCAGAATAAGAAGAGAATTTCAGGGCAGACCCACGCCTATCTCTTATCTTGAGCGCCTTTCGGGAAAGTTTGGAAACGTTCAGCTTTACGTAAAGCGCGAAGACCTAAACCACACGGGCGCGCACAAACTCAATCACTGTATGGGTGAGGCGCTGCTTGCAAAATATATGGGAAAGAAAAAGCTTATAGCCGAGACCGGAGCGGGTCAGCACGGTGTGGCTATCGCTACGGCAGCGGCATATTTCGGACTTGAGTGCGACGTTTACATGGGCTCTGTCGATATAAAGAAGCAAGCTCCGAACGTTGCGAGAATGAAGATACTTGGCGCAAACGTCGTTGAGGTAACGCACGGACTCGCAACTCTTAAAGAGGCGGTTGACGCGGCGTTTGACGCTTACGCAAAGGATTATGAGAATAGCATATACTGTATAGGCTCGGTCGTAGGTCCTCATCCTTTTCCGATGATGGTTCGCGATTTCCAGAGCGTAGTCGGAATTGAGGCGAGAGAGCAGTTCCTCGGCATGACAGGAGAGCTTCCCGACGCAGTTGTAGCTTGTGTTGGCGGCGGATCAAACTCCGCGGGATTCTTTGCGGGATTTTTGAACGACCCTGTTGAGATATACGGCGTTGAACCTCTTGGCAGAGGCGAGAAGCTTGGCGATCATGCGGCAAGCCTCAAGTACGGAACAGAGGGCATTATGCACGGATTTAACAGCATTATGCTCAAGGACGAGAACGGCG
>JAZOLQ010000061.1:0-2568 GCA_045653185.1 Eubacteriales bacterium | reverse complement strand
TTTGTGCTACACACAAGTGAAGTTAAGTTTGCCCATCATTTCGCCGTCAGGCGAAACTTCACTCACGAAGTGAACTTCACTATCGACGATAACTTCACTTGCCCAAAAGGCAAACTTAGTTTTAGCGTGTTCTCCGTTAAGGATAACACGCTAAAATTCCTCTGTCCTTTTTTAATGCCATGTATTAAAGAAAGCTAACTGTATCTTCAAGCTCGCGCACAGCGTAATGCATATCTATCGGCGCGGAATCCTCTGCGGGATAACCGATAGGAAGCATTGCGGTTACCTGTATATTCTCGGGAAGCTCCAGCGCCTTTGCAATATCATCTGCATTGAAATATCCTACCCAGCATGAGCCTATTCCCATATCGGCTGCCGCAAGCATCATATGCGTACAAACGATAGCCGCATCGGTCTCTCCGGAGCTGTAAGGGGGCATAAGACGGTTTTTCCAATCGCGCTCCCTGTCGTAGCCGACAACGATTATTACGGGCGCGCCAAAGGTGAAGCGGCAGACTCCCGCAAGCTTTTCTCTATATTCCTTGCTCCTTACAACATAGACCTTTTGCGGCTGAAAATTTCTTGCGGTGGGAGCTACCCTTCCCGCTTCTATTACCGCCATAAGCTTTTCTTCCTCAATTTCGTTCTGTTTAAAGGAACGTACCGAATATCTCGCCTTTGCAAGTTCAACGAAATCCATATCTTACCCCTTTTTCAGTATAGCTACTGTAATTCTTAGAAATTTATCAAAAAACAGTTTTGTTGCTTTTTATGGGGCTGAGAAAGTCTCAGCCCCATTTTAATATAGTTTTTAGAGAGGTTTTACGTTTATAGCTCTCATTTTTTCGCTGTTCTTAGGGTCGGGCTCGGTATCAAAAGAAACCTTCTGACCCTCTTTGAGAGTTTTGTAACCCTCTGTCTGTATAGCGGAAAAATGAACGAAGATATCATCGCCGCCTTCATCGTTAGCGATGAATCCGTAACCCTTTTCTGCATTAAACCATTTAACTGTACCGTTATTCATTTTGGAGTACCCCCGTGTATTTTTTTGTACCCATATAAAAACAAAAACTCACATATTTCGCGTTCAAGGAGAACCGGAATAGGTGAGACATACGCAATTATCCTGAATACATTTTTATGTTACCACATAATTCCACTTTTGTCAATACTTTTTTCCGTTTTTTCCCAAATAAAAATATTTTTCCCGTTGACATTGAGCGATAAATGAGATATAATTGCAGTGATGTTAAAAAAATTTTATTAGGATGGCTTTAATATGCATAAATTACTTTCAAATCTTATTATCTACCGTGATACGAAAAAGGAGTCTATCCTCTTTCGTCTCGGAGATATTTTTGAGCGTTTTTCAAGCGGTGCTGACACCGACGAGCATCTGAGAACCGAGATATTCGTTGAGGTTCGCCGACTTCTTGAGGTCGCAACAAAATACGGCTTTGACAATAATCTCTGGCATAATTACCTTACGTATTTTCTGATAACCGATGAAAATCCGCTCAGCTTCACCTATGAAAAGGCGGGTAAGCAGGAAGGCACGGTAAACATTTTCGCAATCAACGATTGCGCTGTTTTTAAACAGCTTTTCGATTATGATTTTTCGGCTATTGAGTCCTCTCTCGGCATCAATTGCTTTTCGGTGCTGTCAAATTATACAGCCATATCAAAGCGAGAGCAGATATATAACAAAAACGTAAGCGAAAAGGTCAGAGCGCTCAGTAAAGAGATTGAAAAGGCTTCTGACGGCGAGGCGGTTTTTGAGGCGGTCAGCCAATTTTATAAGGATTACGGCGTAGGAATGTTCGGTCTTAACAAGGCGTTCAGACTTGCGTACAATGCCGAAGGCGTCTATCTCTCCCCTATAACGAATATGGAAAAGGTGATGCTCTCAGACCTTGTGGGATATCAGCTTCAAAAGGACGCGCTTGTTGCCAATACCGAAGCCTTTGTCGAGGGCAGACCCGCAAACAACGTTCTTCTCTACGGAGACAGCGGAACGGGAAAATCGACAAGTATCAAAGCTATCGTTAATAAATACTACGATAAGGGACTTAGAATGATAGAGATTTACAAGCATCAATTCAAGGACCTTTCAAGCGTTATATCACAGATAAAAAATCGAAATTACAGATTTATAATCTATATGGACGACCTTTCCTTTGAGGAAAACGAGACCGAATATAAATATCTCAAGGCGATAATCGAGGGTGGAGTTGAGAACAAGCCCGATAACGTGCTTATATACGCTACCTCGAACCGCCGTCATCTTATCCGCGAAAGCTTCCGTGATAAGAACGACGCAGAATACAGAGAGGACGTGCATCATTCCGAGACTGTTGAGGAGAAGCTCTCGCTTGTAAACAGATTTGGTCTTAGCATCGGCTATTTCAAGCCCTCAAGACTTGAATTTGAAAATATAGTCTTGGAGCTTGCAAAGAAGCACCCCTCGATAGCTATGAGCGAAGAGGAGATTATTGCCGAGGCTCACAAATGGGAGCTACGCCATGGCGGTATTTCGGGAAGGACGGCACAGCAATTTGTTAATCACCT
>JAZOLQ010000060.1:0-25262 GCA_045653185.1 Eubacteriales bacterium | reverse complement strand
CAACGGAGCATCTCGCACGGCTTTAAGTTTTCGTCAATACCTCTTTCGGTGGCGAAGCGTGTGATGATGGTTTCAAGCATTTCGTATGCTTCAAGGTCGATTTCGTGCAACCACGCGTTCAACTTACCTTCGGTCAAGAGAGTAGTGTACCTTCCGCGACAGTGTTGTTTGATGTAATCAAGGTGCATCCGTCCATACTTTCCAATCTGATAGTCGGTCTGTGTGGGAAGGATTACGTTGGGAATAAGGTGTCCGTTTTCCTCGCGGTAAGTTCCTCCGAGGTTTTCGTAAAGAGATTCAAATTTCTTTTTCATTGTAGTATCCTCCAAAATTAGATTTTGATTTTACTACAATTCAGCCTCGCATCCAAACCAATCAACAAAAATGCCAAGGGACACCTACCTGCTTTATGGTAGGTGTCCCTTGCGCGGTCTTTTCTTTTGTGTTTGTGCGTGGCGTTTTTCAAACTTGGTTGCGAAGCAACTGCAAGTTCGCATTCTCCGCCCGAAGATCGACAAGCTCGCTTGTCAGGCATATAACATAAATTTTGTCAATGAAGCATTCGCTTCGCGAATATGAAGCAGAAGCCTTACGGCTTCTATGAAACGGCGGCGTTGCCGCCGTGAAGCGAAGCGCGATGTTTTGCTTCTCCGTGAGCCGAAGGCTCGCTTCATAGGGCGAATTCCGCTTCATTTTTCATGCACCGCAGGTGCGCTTCATTTCAAATCCGGGTGTCGCCTCCAGAACGAAAAACGCAACCCATTTGGGTTGCTTCGTTCTGGCTCGTCTTGACAGAAAAGATGACGTTAATCCTTTCTCTTGCAAAAGCCCTTTCTTCCGCAATTAGGACATTTTGTAATTCGAGAACTGTTAAGATGAATCGTAATATATATCTGATACCATTTAGGCTTAAATTCAGTTTTACATTTTGGACAAACATATGTTTTTGAAATCATAATAGCATATAACACAACGAATAGGACAAACACGGGAACGGCTATAAAATACCACGGAACATCAAAATGACTTCCAAACCAATTAACTTGACAGGAAGATAATAGTAAAGTTGAGATAATCAAAAGCAAAGAAAGAATGATTTTCTTCATAAAAACACCGCCTTTCTAGGGTTAGTATAGCATAAATTTGAGCGTTTGTCAATGAAGCATTCGCTTCGCGAATATGAAGCAGAAGCCTTACGGCTTCTATGAAGCGCGGGCGTTGCCGCCGTGAAGCGAAGCGCGATGTTGCTTCTCCGTGAGCCGAAGGCTCGCTTCATAGGGCGAAGCCCGCTTCATTTTTCATGCGCGTCAGCGCGCTTCATTTCCAAAAACAAAAGCACTTCTTACGAAGTGCTTTTGTTTTTGGAGGCGACACCCGGATTTGAACCGGGGAATAAAGGTTTTGCAGACCTCTGCCTTACCACTTGGCTATGTCGCCTTATGAGTCAGTCGCTTCTAATATTCTGTCGACCGAATATTCAAAACGACCTTTATATTATCTGCAATCCTCTCGAATTGCATACTTGTAAAATTTACGGGCACGTCTTGAGCGTACCCGTTTCTTTGGAGCGGATTACGGGGCTCGAACCCGCCACCTCGACCTTGGCAAGGTCGCGCTCTACCAAATGAGCTAAATCCGCGTTATGTGGTGCCTCCGGTCGGAATCGAACCAACGACACGGGGATTTTCAGTCCCCTGCTCTACCAACTGAGCTACAGAGGCATACAGCAAGGGCTGCACCTTTTTTTGGTTTTGGCGACCCGGATGGGACTCGAACCCACGACCTCTAGCGTGACAGGCTAGCGTTCTAACCAACTGAACTACCGGGCCACATGGTGGGAACAATAGGGCTCGAACCTATGACCCTCTGCTTGTAAGGCAGATGCTCTCCCAGCTGAGCTATGCTCCCACGTGGTCTCCTCGCGGCGACTTTGATATTATATCATATCGTTTTTTGTTTGTCAATACCTTTTTTGAAAAAATTTTAAAATATTTTTCAAGATATTTTCAAAGCGCCACAGCAATACACATTATAGCACACAAAAGACACCTTGTCAATACACTTTTTCAATTAATTTCTATATTTTTCCTCTTCATTTATTGGTGAATTCTATGAAGTCGCCCATAACCTTATCCTGCAACATCTTGAGAGTTTCCGCCGCTCTTCCGCCGACCTTTATTCCGTCGATATATTCGGCAGGACGACACAGTGTTCCCGATGCCGTCACAACTATCTCGCGCGCCTTCATCATTTCCTCTACGGTAAAATGCTTCTCCACCACGTCTATTCCAAAGCCCTTTGCCGCTTTCAGAAGGTGGTCTCTCGCAACTCCCGCAAGTATCATATTATCGGCAGGCGCTGTCTGGAGAGCGCCGTCCTCTCGGATTATCGCTATGTTTGAATGAGCGCACTCGGTAACTATCTCTCCGCGATGGAAGACCGCCTCGTCAACTCCCGCCTCCTCAGCCGCCTTTGAGGCCATGACCGACGGCAAAAGATTGAGCGTCTTCATGTTACAATGCAGATATCTTGTATCCTCAAGCGTTATAAGCTTCATCGGCAGATAAATATTCTTCAGCTTCATCGGCTTTATAGTTATCCACATATTGCCCACAAGGTCCAAAGACGGCGCGTGCTTTCGCATTTCTGTGCCTCGAGTGACCTGCCAATAAACGAGCTGCTCATCATCGTCCATCTTATTCACAAGGCTGTAAATTATATCGGTAAGCTCTTCCCTTGTATGAGGGATAACTATCCCCAATTCCTTCGCGCTGTCGTAAAATCTGTCAAGGTGCTCGTCAAGCGCATACACGATATAGTTTCTCGCATATGCCACCTCGTATATTCCGTCGCCAAAATAGCAGCCTCTGTCGTTCATCGGTACGGTCATTTTTTCAATAAGGTCGTATTTTCCGTTATAATAGCCTATATTTTCCATAAATTCAGAGCCCTGCCTCCTATTCGTGATACGTTTACATTCTATGCGACGGATACGGTTAATATATCCAGTTACCATTATAACATATCCTCAAAAACAATACAAGCGATTATTAAAGAAAAATTTTTATTTCTTGTTGAAATAGGCAGGGCGTTATGATATAATTACATGTAATGATAAGCGAAAGGAGAGCGTAATGAATCTTCTGAACAGAACAAATCTATCCGAAAAGATAAAGGAGTCGCTTTCGTCGGTACTTCCCGTGACCGCGATCGTGCTTATATTGCTTGCGACCTTTATACCTGTACCGTCAGCTATGCTCTTAGCTTTTATTGTGGGAGCGGTGATGATAATCATCGGAATGGCGCTTTTCACTCTCGGCGCAGAGATATCTATGACACCTATGGGTGAATATATGGGTTCTAGCATGACAAAATCAAGAAGTCTTTCGCTCATTATATTCGTCTCGTTTTTCGTTGGAATACTGATAACCGTTTCCGAGCCCGACCTTCAAGTGCTCGCAAATCAAATATCCTCAATTCCAAATATTATACTCATTTTATCGGTGGGCGTTGGTGTTGGACTTTTTCTCGTTGTCTCGATGCTCAGGATTCTTTTTAAAATAAAACTGAAATATCTTTTACTCTTTTTCTACGCTTCGATATTTATCCTTGCCTTCTTTGTTCCAAGAAGCTTTTTGGCGCTTGCCTTTGACTCGGGCGGAGTAACAACAGGTCCTATGACAGTTCCCTTCATAATGGCGCTTGGCATAGGTGTTGCCACGATACGTTCAGACAACTCAGCCGATAACGACAGCTTCGGTCTTGTCGCCCTTTGCTCGATAGGTCCGATAATCGCCGTGATGATACTCTCGCTATTCTTCGACGTGAGCGCAGAAGCCTATACCGACTATTCAATGCCTGTTGTGGACACCTCGCGTGACATCACGCAAATGTTCCTAAAGGCTATACCTCACTATCTCAAAGAGGTATTTATCGCAATAGCTCCGCTTGCCGCATTCTTTTTCATGTTCCAATTTCTGTTTGGAAAAATGAACAAGAATTCTTTGATAAAAATACTTATCGGCTTGATATACACTTACGTGGGATTGGTTCTTTTCCTCACAGGCGTCAACGTTGGATTTATGTCCGTGGGAAATTACATTGGAAAGGCGATAACCGCCTCTCGATTCAAGCTTCTGATAATTCCTCTGGGAATGCTCATCGGATACTTTATCGTATCAGCAGAGCCGGCAGTTCACGTGCTTACAAAGCAGGTCGAGGATACGACCTCGGGCACTATCCCCGGCAAGCTGCTCGGGATCTCGCTCTCAATCGGTGTTGCCGCATCGGTGGGACTTGCGATGATACGGGTTATCACAGGAATATCCGTACTATATTTTCTTATTCCGGGATACGTGATAGCCTTAATTCTCACCTTCATCGTCCCAGACATCTTCACGTCGATCGCATTTGACTCGGGCGGAGTTGCCTCAGGTCCTATGACAGCTACCTTTCTTCTTCCCTTTGCTGTCGGAGCGTGCGACGCGCTTGGCGGAAATATAGTTGAGGACGCATTCGGCGTTGTGGCAATGGTTGCCATGACTCCTCTTATAACCATTCAGATACTCGGTCTTATCTACAAGATAAAGCATAACAAAGCCGCTTCGGCTGTTGTAAACACCGAGAACGCAGAAGCAGACAATATCATTGATACATCTTCAACGCCTGAGACTCAGGCACTCGAAGATGAAGACATAATAGAATTATAAGGAGGTCGGTATGAAAGACGTATATTTTCTTATAACCATTATCCGCCGCTCTGATGCGGAGGAATATGAAAATTTTTATACAAAGCACAACGTAAACGTTTCCTACGGACTTCTGTGCAACGGAACAGTGCATGCGCGCACGCTTGACCTCTTAGGTATCGAGAGGACCGAAAAATCAATGCTGTTTACGATAACGAACGGCGAAACCCTGAGGGAGCTTACGCGCGCTCTTACCGTCGAGATGAAGATCGACCTTCCTGACCGCGGCGTTGCCATGGCTATTCCGCTTGCAAGCATCGGCGGACTTCGTACACTTGAATATTTCACAACTCAACAAGAGATCAACAACGAAAAGGAGATTGAAGCTATGCAATCTGATTACGAGCTTATAATTGCTATCTACGAAAAAGGCTTTACCGATATGGTCATGGATGCCGCACGTTCAGCGGGAGCAGGCGGCGGAACGACGCTGCGCGCACGAGGTACAGGTGCGCATGCGGCAGAAAAGTTCTTTGGAATATCTCTTGCCGAGGAAAAGGAGCTGGTTTTCATCGTCTCCGACGTAAATAAGAAAAAGGATATTATGAAAGCAATCATGCTTAACGCGGGAATAAACACCGATGCGCATGCGCTCGTATTCTCTCTGCCCGTATCCGAAACGGCAGGCTTCAGATTTGCCGATACCGTGAAAAAAGAAGACGAATAATATCTATCCGTCAGAATAAGCTCAAGGGCTGCTTCACTTTTTCAGTGAAGCAGCCCTTTGTTCTATTTGTTATTTTAAAATTAAGCTATTACAACTCCGCTATTTGTGAATGTGATATCAGCATTGACCATCACAGCGATAGAAGTGAGAGTCTTCTTGTACTCTTCGTTAGCGGCTTCATCGTTGGAGCTTGCAAGCTGTGCCTGCCACTTAGCGTCAAGAGACGACTGAAGCTCTGCCTTCTCGTCGGCGGTAAGATTCATGTTAGAGTTAAGAGGATTGCTCTTAACATTCTCACCGTCCTCATAAACGGTCTCAACAAAGGTCTTGCTCATTATCTTAGAGTCTGTTGCTCTGTCAACGAATTCGGTTACGGTAATTCCCATAGCTCCTTCCGAACCAAAGGCTGTCGGCTTATCGGATTCGCTTGCAGTCATAGCAAGTGTGAGCATATCGTTAACAGCTACGGATTCCTTCTCGTACTCGTCTTCTTTCATACCCTCTTGCTTTGCGGTAGACATGTTGTCAAACATATTCGAGATCATTCCCGAAACAGGCTTTGCGCTCTCCTCCTTAACACCGTAATTCTTTACGGTCTCGGGGGTGGAAAGGTTCTGAAGCACTTTGGAGGACGCAGGCGTGATGTCCCTAATAAGCTCGTTTATCGACTCGGTGGTATCCTCTTCGTTGCCCGAAGCCTTGATTATACTAACAGTATGCCCAACAGATTTGAGCATAGTGGTGTAATTCTCGTCTCCGCCAACTCCTTCAGTGATAGAGTCAGCAATATCTGTAGCCTGAACAGTGGTAAATCCTACCTGAGAAGAGACCTTGTCGGACTGAAGAATAGCCTTGAGAAGAAGCGCTGACTTTTTCTCGCCCACCGTTTCGCACGCCGAGAAAGCATCAAGAACTACACCTATCTCGCTGATTGACTTTTCAATATCGTCCCCGTCATCGGATATCTTATCCACCATTTGAAGCGCCACACTGAATGCGTGCGCCAACATCTTTGATTCGTTTTCTTTATTGGTTACGGTCGTGCCGCTGAGTTCAAGATCGACAGCCGCAAGTCTTACACTGGTTGTATGCATTTCCTCGGCGTTTGCAAACACAAGCTTATCAAGCTTGATATTATCCTCGAAAATATCTTCGTGCATCTTCGCCGCTACCTCTTTAGAGAGGGCATCAAGCTCCTCGTCGCTAACTCCGTCAAGCACAGTCTCAAGCTCAGCCTTTACGATAGCCTCAAGATCCTCGAGAGCGGTATTTTTATCTGCGGATTTTTTAATATTCGTTATCGTTGTAAAGATATCTCTCTCATCATTTGAAGAGTTTGAGAGATATACAGGTGATAAAGTATTACCGTTATCCAAAGCCTCTGCCTTGTTCTCTTTTGCGAAAAACGCCTTTATTTCCTCGGCGCTTCCGTCGCTCAAGGAATCCAACATATCAACGGCAACACAAGTAGCGACAGAGTCGGATATCTCTATACCGTAGCTTGTATATATATCCTTAACGTCTGTTGAAAGCTCACGGACAGCCGCCGTCTTACCGTTCATATTTTTGGCGGTATCCGTGTATGCGGTACTCATTTCGTTTATGAAGCTGTCATACATTTCTTCATAATCGCCCGACACCTCAAGCGAGTCGGTAAAGAGTGATATTCCAAGGTTAGTAAAGCTTTCGACCATACCCGAAAGTCTGTTGTTTTCAAGAAGCTCAAGAAAGATTCCCGAGGTCATCTTCTCGTTACGGAAGAGTGCAAGAGGTCCATCTTTACCCTTCACCGCGGCAAAGCCGTCATTCTCGGCAATAACTATACATATGTCTACAATCGTAGAAACGTCTTCCTTAATGGTAGAAGTCGTAGAGTCCTTCATCTCCCCAACGAAATCCTTGACAAGAGGATCGAAGTCCTTGCCTATACTCGGGCAAGCGACTCCGCAAAATTCCTCTCCGTTGCTCCAATCGTCAGATGCCGCCGAAAACAACTCTGAAAGGAAAGTAGGAACTATGGTCGAATCGTTAAATGCCTCTGTTGTTGCCCTAAGAGAAGCTGTCTTTTCCTGGGCGGTAGCACCCTCTTTTGAAACATCTGCAACCGAGTTACCTACTGCGCCAATAAACGCAAGCTCGTCTTCGAGCGTTGCCTTCTCGCCGTTTACAGAATAGGTAGTCAAGCTTCTGAACATAAGCTTTCCGCCAAGAGCCTTGACGGTTTTTGATCCCGCATTATTTGCGAGGGCGTCTGAAATTTCAGATACCGTACCATAGTCGGAAATAATAGGCTGAGCAGCGGTATTTGCAACGTCTGCAAAGCCAATGAAGGGCATAAGGAATATGATATAAACGAGGAAACTGCAAAGCGCTCCGCAAACAGCTCCCGCAGGGTCAAACTTGCGCTTGCTCAAAAATTCGCTGTTGCGCTTTTTCTTTTGTTTGCTTGTTTGTTCTTCGTCAAATCCAACTTCTTCCGTCTCTACGCTTTCTGCGTTTGCATTATCCTTCTTGCCTATAAGCATAAGCGCGCGGCAAAGAGGACGTTTTAAACAAGCGCCAAGTATTGCTTTGATAATACCAAAGAATATCAAGAAGAATATAGGTGCGATAATCATTGCCACAACAGCCTTTATTATCTCTCGCATTGAGGGAATAGCGGCAAAAAACGAGCCGTCACCGAAAGACATATATTTCAGAGCAATATCCGAAAGGAGTCCTCCTACAATAGGAGCGACAAGCACCAACATTACTATCGTAAGGACCGCCGAGCCCAGCACGATAATCAGCTTTGAAAGAGAAAAACGCCAATCATACTTTCTCCCCTTCAAAAGACCGATAAGCGCCGCTATCAGTGCAAAAAAGAAAAATGCTCCCGCAAAAATCAGACTAAACATACCAAAACCTCTAAATTTAAAAATATTTGCCTCATAGTAAAGCATTGGCATACATTGTAATTATAGCACGCATTTCTACAAATGTCAATATGTATCATTACATGTAAATACTGGGCATGCGTATACCGAGTCTTTTTTGAGTAAAATATTAATAGCAATATTTTGAAGCAAATCCCACACGCAAGGAGAAAAAATGAGAAAAACAAAAATTGTATGTACGATAGGTCCTGCCTGCTATGATGAAAATATTTTGAGGGAGATGTGTTTTTCCGGAATGAACGTCGCAAGGCTGAATTTTTCTCACGGCACTTACACAGAGCACAAAAAAGCCATTGATACGATCAAAAAGCTTCGCAAAGAATTGGCGCTTCCCATCGCTATACTTCTTGACACCAAAGGACCTGAGTTCAGAATAAAGACCTTTCGGGACAAAAAAGCGATTCTTAAAAAAGGCGAGCGCTTTATATTCACCACCGAGAATATCATAGGAGACAGCTCTCGCGTTTCTGTGAATTATAAAAATCTTCCCTCCGATATGCAGAAGGGAGACGTTATACTTCTTAACAACGGTCTTATGAGCTTTATCGTCGAGGAGGTCACCGACACCGAGGTGCGATGCAGAGTCGAGACAGGAGGCGAGATTTCCGACAGAAAGAGCATGAGCTTTCCAAACAAAGTCCCAAACCGTGAATATCTCAGCGAGGACGACAAAAAGGATATCCTTTTCGGAATAGAAAACGACGTTGACTTCATCGCCTGCTCCTTCGTTTCAAAAAAGCAGGATCTTATCGACGTAAATAAATTTCTCGCTGAGCATGGCGGACATAATATAGACGTGATAGCAAAAATTGAAAACCGCTCGGGAGTCGATAATATACGTGAGATATGCGAGGAATGCTCGGGCATAATGATCGCACGCGGAGATATGGGCGTGGAGATACCGTTTGAGGAGCTTCCAACAATACAAAAGCGGCTTATAACGACCTGCCGTCTGCTTGGTAAAAGAGACATCACCGCAACCGAGATGCTTGAGTCTATGATAAACAATCCCCGCCCCACTCGTGCCGAAATATCCGACGTAGCCAACGCCGTTTACGACGGTACGAGCGCAATAATGCTCTCGGGAGAGACAGCGGCGGGAAATTATCCCGTACTGACTCTTCGCACAATGGCGCGCATTGCCGAAAAAACCGAGAGCAGCATCGACTATGTGAAAATGTTCAGAAATTCGGATTTCATAATAAAAAACACCGCCGACGCAATATCCCATGCGACCTGCGGAATGGCGATAGATATTGGCGCAAAGGTGATAGTCGCATCGACGCTCTCGGGGGCAACGGCAAGATTTGTATCGCGCTTTCGCTGTCCCGTTGATATAATAGGACTGACGACCGACAATCACACCTTCAGAAAGCTTGCGCTTTCGTGGTCAGTAACCCCCGTAGTGACCGAGCGTTTTACCTCCACCGAGGTGCTTTTTTACAACGCCAAACGAATAGCCAGCGAGCAGTTGCACCTCTCTGACGGCGATAAAATAGTCATAACGGGCGGACTTACAAACGGTGTTTCGGGAAATACCGACGTAATAAAGGTAGAAAGTGTGAAAAAATAAACACGAGAACCTTTTAAGGAAAGGTTCTCGCGCTCTCCAAACCTTTTTGAGAAAAAGGGTTTGGCTTCCTGAATATTATTTTGCTTGATGGTAAGTTCTTTCTCTTTGGTAATATCTTAATTCATTCTTCTGAATGGCTTATCAAACGGAAGTCCTTTTTCGTAACAGGCTATAACCTTATCGACTTCCGACGGAGTTTCGTCAGAGAAGACAAAATGCCTCATTGATATTCCGTAACGGCAAAGCTCATCCTGCTTATCCGCCATAAAGAACGGTACGGAATTAAAGATAATGCTTCTGTGCTGCCACTCTCTGAGGACGGGAAATGAAACGTTCTTTCTGTCAACAAGCTTGACTTTTCCCGCGCGGCATGCGTCGCAGTTTGCGACCTCCTTGCCGACGCATTTTTCGGTGACCATAAGCGGTATCCTTCCATAAACTATGGCAGAACTGCGTCCTCCCGTATCTCTCATCCGAGGCAGTGTCAGTTCGGGAGAGAGAACGATGTCCTCAAATCCCAAGTGTTCAAGCTCGCGCATAGAATCACGGTTGCTGACGTTGAGGCGAAAATCTCCGTGCGGTATAAGCCCCGCCTCGAGCACAAGGTCAATATGACCTATATTTCCAACAAGAGCATGAACTGCTCCCTTCTCTTTTGCCGCTCTCAGCATATCCGCCACCTTCTTCGCCTCGCTGTCAAAGATAACGCTTGGCAAAAGCACGCCTTCAGCGCTTCCGTCGTAATCCTCAAGCGGAAGATATATAAGGTCAAAGAAGCGCCTTGCCTTCTCGGTAAGACTTTTGGCATTATAAAAGACCGCCGTTCTCAAATTTTCTCTGTCGCGCTCTGATTTCTCGGTGCGCACGACCTCAAACGCTTCGAGACTTCTTTCATTCTCGCAGCCAAGGAGAAGCTTATCGATACACGCGCGGCGCAGAGCGTTAAGCTTCGATATTTGCACCATGAGTCCGTCATCAAGCTCGATTTTTATCTCTTTTGCCTCAAAAAGAGTTCCGCCAAGCTTTGAGAGACATCTTTTCACCGTCTCCTCATCTATCGCAAGATTGATAGCAGTCTCAGGAACATCCCCAAATACCGTCACTCCCGAAGGGTATGCGGCAAGTGACATCGGCTCGTCCTTTTTGATAGTCGCCTTAAGCTCCAAGGGTATCTTTCTCTTAAGTCCGTCAAAGGCAACAAGCTCTCTGGTGTCACGCTTGTTATCCTCAGATCGCACTCCCATCATTTTTCGGCTTATATTCTTCTGATAATAACCGTCGGTAAATCCTCCGCGCGAAAAAATATGGGCAAGCTCTTCCATTTCATCGGTGTTGGCGTCTCTTCCTTCGTCTATAAGCCTTCTCCAGATTTTCGCGACGTCGCGCACGTATTCGGGGGACTTCATTCTTCCCTCTATCTTGAAGGAAGCAACGCCCATATCGCAAAGCTCCTTAATATGTCCCGCAAGGCAAAGATCCTTGAGGGATAGCGGATAATCGTTCTTGCCTATACTCTTATACGGAAGTCGGCAGGGCTGAGCGCACTCTCCCCTGTTTCCGCTTCTTCCGCCCACAAGAGAGGAAAAAAGGCACTGTCCCGAATGGCAAACGCAAAGAGCCCCGTGAACGAAGACCTCCGCCTCTATCGGCGAGTTTTCGGTAAATATCTTAATGTCGTCGCGCGACATCTCACGCGCAAGGACCATTCTTGAAAATCCCGCCTCGGCAAGTCTTTTCGCTGCCGCAAGATTATGCCCCGATAACTGTGTGCTTGCATGGAGCTCTATATCGGGGATATATTTTTTTATAAGAGACGCAGCTCCCAACTCGGCAACTATCATCGCGTCAACACCGCAAAGATATGCCTCCCTCGCCGCGCGTATATAGTCGTCTCTTTCTCTGTCGTATATCAAGGTGTTTGCCGCAACATAAACCTTCACTCCGAAGCTGTGGGCGCGTCTTACTGCGGAGCGTATGTCCTCGGCCGTAAAATTTTTAGCATTTATCCTCGCGTTAAATGCAGTTCCGCCTATATATATAGCGTCAGCACCCGCTTCAAGAGCGGCATCAAAAGCGGCGGGAGAACCCGCAGGGCAAAGCAATTCGGGCTTACGCGCCGCTCCGCCGCAGTTCTTCTCCGCCGCTTTCGAGGAAAATATTATTCCGTCACTCATCAGTTCAAACCCTTAAAGGTCTCAAGCTCACGACGAAGCTGCTCGTTCTCTGCCTCAAGCTCGTCAACAGCCGCCTCTGTCATAGCTATCTTAGACTCGAGTGCCTTAAGCTTTCTCTGAGCCTTAACCTTGTCAGAACAATAATCAAGAGCGCAAAGCAACGCCGCCTCGGCCTTAGAACAATTTCTGCTCATAAGAGCTATCTCTCTCATTTTTCTGTCAACTATTCCTACAAGCGCCTCAACTGCTTCAGGGGACTCGTCAGTCACAACGTTCATTTCGATATTCGCGATCGTGATGGTATACTTTTGTTTCATCAAAGGGCCCTCCAAATTTCATTTTTATACTTGAAATAACGCAAAAAATGTTGTATAATGATATATCACTTCTATTATAATACATTTTTTCGTTTTTTTAAAGGGTTTTTTCAAAATTTTACAGAAAGATTTTTAAAAATTATGGCTTATTTAAGAGATTGCCGCAGAATAGTGGTAAAAGTAGGAACGTCCACTCTCACACACTCAACGGGTCACCTTAACCTCAGACGTATCCAGTCGCTCGTAAAGGTAATATCAGATATGAAAAATTCGGGAATCGAGATGGTTCTCGTCTCATCGGGCGCTGTAAGCGCGGGAGTGGCAAAGATGGGATACGGTCATATTCCCTCTACTCCAGAGGAAAAGCAGGCTATGTCCTGCATCGGTCAGAGCGAGCTTATGAAGCTTTATGACAAATTTTTCTCAGACTACGGTCACACCGTAGGACAAATACTTATGACAAAGGACGTGCTTGAAAATCCGATAAGACGCTCGGCTGCCGAAAACACCTTCAACCGTCTTCTTGCGATGCACTGTATTCCAATCGTCAACGAAAACGACGCTATATCGACAGATGAACTCACAAAATTCGGCGGAAACGATATTCTCTCAGCATATATCGCAAAGGTGTGCCACGCAGACCTTCTTATAAACATGTCCGACGTTGACGGACTTTACGATTCCGACCCGAGAAAAAATCCGGACGCTCAGCTTATAACAAAGGTAGACGCGGTAACCGACGAGCTTTATAAAATAGCGGGCGGCGCGGGAACTGACCGAGGAACAGGCGGAATGATAGCAAAGCTCAATGCCGCAAAGATAGTCAACGACTCGGGAATACCTATGTTTATCATAAACGGCGAAAATCCCGAAATACTCTACGTCCTGCTTGACGGCGGACATATAGGCACGTATTTCAAGGCAGACAAGAGCCTTCGTGAAAAGAGGAAAGATGAACAATAAGCAAAAAAAAGAGCGCATGACACTTGTAACCGAGGAACTTAAGAAGCTTTATCCCGACGCACTTTGCGCGCTTGAATACGAGGGCGAGCCGTGGAAGCTTATGGTTATGGCAAGGCTGTCGGCTCAGTGCACAGATGCAAGGGTAAATATCGTCTGCCGTTCGCTTTTCGCACGATTTCCCACGCTTGAGGCTTTGGCTGACGGCGAGCTATCCGAAATAGAGGAGATAGTGCGCCCATGTGGACTGTATCGCACAAAAGCCGAGAGCGTCAAGGAGTCTTGCGCAATAGTCAGGGATAAGTTTGACGGAAAGATCCCCGACAACATGGATGACCTTCTCTCGCTCCCGGGCGTTGGACGAAAGATAGCCAATCTTTTGCTCGGAGACATATATAATAAGGGCGGTATCGTCGCGGATACCCACTGCATAAGAATATGCGGCAGACTCGGAGCATACCCAGAGACGCAAAAAGACCCTCGAAAGACCGAGGACATTATGTCGAAGCTTATACCTCTGAACGAGCAGTCGGATTTTTGCCACAGAATAGTTCAATTTGGCAGAGACATCTGTACGGCGCGCTCACCCAAATGCCGCGAATGCCCTATAAGCCATCTCTGCGAGCATGCAAAAAACGTTAAATAATTTTGAGGGTGTATTGATATACACTATCCACAGCATAATATTTGTGTGTAACAATATTTTTAAATCAAGAAAGGATAAATATTATGAAAAATCTTGCTGAAACCCCCGTTGTTTCAAAAATTTCCTGTAAAGCTAAAAACATCTGCAAAAATCTTTCGGATATAAGAATCAAAAACGATTATGACGTGACAATAAGCATATACGACGCAAAATCTCCCGAAAGCTCGGAATCAAAGCACAATATGAAGGGTTCTTGCGACTGCAGTCTTTTGAAGCTGCTCTCTGTCGTGGGAATAGTATCTATCACCCTCTCCGCCATCTGCTGCGTCTGCTCTTGCCTTAAGGACTAAGCGCGTTTTTTATGGTAGAAATACTCTACGAAAATAGCGAGCTTTTAGTTTGCGTAAAGCCTGCGGGAACACTTTCGGAGAAAAGCGACAGTTCAATCAGCCTTCCCAGCATAATAGAAAAAGAATACAGCCAAAAAAATAAGCCCGTCACCCTCTTTGCCGTGCACCGTCTCGACAAGGAGGTTTCGGGAGTTATGGTTTACTCAAAGAGCGCGCGCTCAGCGTCCGACCTTTCGGCGCAGGTGGCATGCAGAAGCTTTCACAAAGAGTACCTTGCGATAATCGAGGGAGTTCCCGAAAAGGAGAGCGATATCCTCAATGACCTGCTTTTTAAGGACTCAAAGAAAAACAAGTCCTACGTTGTCAAACGCGCGAGAAAGGGAGTTAAAGAAGCCTCTCTTGAATATAAGCTTCTCGCCTCAAAAAAAGACTCGTCACTGGTCAAAATAGTTCTGCACACAGGTCGAACACACCAGATCCGCGTGCAATTCGCATCGCGCGGACACTCGATAATCGGAGATAAAAAATACGGCTCTCTATCAAGTCTGCCCGCAATAGCGCTCTGCTCCCACAAGCTTGCTTTTTCCGATCCGAAAACAAAAAAAGCTCTCGAGTTTACATACATCCCCAAAGAGCTTGACGTATGGAATAATTACGACGACATCTTAAAAAACTTATAAAAAACTGCACGAGTATAGTTACTCGTGCAGTTTTTTATTCATACCGTTTTATTCATACCAATCAGTCCACCTGTCATCACTTGAGTCAGGCGCTTGCGTGGTTGATGCCGTTGTAGATGCCGCTGTTGTAGATGCCTGGGTCGTGGCAGTTGTGCCGTCTCGGTTTGTCTGATCAGGCGTTGTATCCCCATTCTGTGCTTGTGTAGACTGTTCGGTAGCACCCGATTCGTTTTCGTCAGGTATGCAAGAAGCAAACAAAACAGAACAACACAATACTACTAAAATCAATGCAATAAACTTTTTCATATTTAATGTCCATCCTAAAAGATTATTTATAATGAGCTTTGCTTATACATTATATCATATCTAATTACAGATGTCAAGTCAGAAAATATTGTTATCCGCCAAAAGGCGCACAAACAGCTGATCGTGTAAGATCGATCAGCCCTCTTTCTTTAATACGATATAATCCGTCAGGTTTTATTTTCTGTAATATAGCGTGTGCTTTTGATAACCATATAGATACCCATTATGAGTATAATACCCCAAACGGCTCCGCCCGTAATTGCGGTCATCAAACGTCTGAAGCCTTCGCCGTCCGCCCCGCCAAACACGTTCAGCATCGCATTTTCAAGTGACAGCATTGACACAAGCGCGGCAGCAAGACTGATAAATTTTACGGCAGACAGCAGCGGTTGCTTACTCCTTCTGTGTCGTATCACGTTTACGATAGATACCGTCGTTATGCTAAAGGTGTATGCCGCCATGGCGATCGCCTGAACAAAATGATATGTAACGCCCTTGTTCTGATAAACTATATAGAAAACCATACCCAAAAGCACCATATTCATAGCTATAAGCAATGCGCCGCAAAAGCGATATCGTCTCCATTGACTTATCATAGAAAGCTCGTCTTTTTTATGAGTGTCATTTAGCAAAAGACCTCTTATAAGAGTCAGCAAAATATAGTATCCCGCAAGAGAGTAAAACCACGCAGATTGATATAATATCCCCATAAAGACATTGAACGCCGCATATATTAAATTTACGCTCACACTGACGCAAAGGGATATTTTTACACGAAGCTCTCGGTCGCTTGTGTATTTCAAAACATAGCGATTTTCTTTTTTATATTCTTTTATCCGTTTTATACCTTTAGGCACTCGAAAGCATATCACAAGCAAGGCATACGCGGATATGACATAGGAGCAATATTGAAGGATAGATAACGCGTCACTATACCCAAAGCTATATATGAGTGACACTATGCCAAGAACAGTTGATATTATCACAATGCCAATATGCGGATAGAGCAATTTTAATAGAATAATTTTACACTTATTCATCATTCTTTGGCGTTTCTGTAAGGCCGCACACACTCTATTAAAAGATTTGCGATATATTCGGTCTCCTCCTTACATCCATTCCGAACCCAAGCCATGATCACCGCATTCATGCCACTCAAATAATAGGTCAGCATATACCGTCTGTCCTTCTCGGGAATATCAAATCGAGCCATAATATGTGTTATATAGTCATCAAAAAGCTGATTGAATATAGTGCTGACACGAAGGGTTTTGGGTTGCGATAAAATTGCATTGAAAATTCGTATATTTTCCTTGACAAATTGCAAATACGGGAGGATATAGCTCGGAGTTATAAGCACCAGCTCATCAAGCGAACAGCTGTCAATTTTCTCTCGGTCTAACAATTCTTGTTCTCTGTATATGCTATTGCGTTTTTCGATAATATACTCTATGCTCTCGGTTAGCAGATCTTCCATTGTTTCGTAGTGCAGATAAAAGGTTGAACGATTAACGCCCGCTTTTTCGCAAATTTCTTTGACGGTTATAAATTCATAATTCTTCTTTTCAAGGAGCAAGAAGAGCGCCTCGTTCATCAAACGGGCAGTAGCTAAATATTTAGTTTCATTCTTATTCATATATCTGCCCTCGTTTGTTTTTATTCTTCTTCGGCTATCTCGTTTGCAAGACGTATAATATCCGAGCCGTACTTCTTCTTCCCTTTTTCGCGAAGCTTCCTGTAAATAAAATAATTCACACTTACACCAAAAATTCCGAGACAGCCGATTACAATCCCCACTATAAAGGCAATTGTATTTGCCGCGCCTATGATACCCATCGCAAAACACATTCCCGTGCCTAAAATGAGCGAACAGATAACACCGAAGGTATAAGCAAAAATTTCGGCAGGTCTTTTTGCGGCCCTGTCAAGTTTTTTAAGGGCGATGACCTTAGATGTCTTTTTAGGTGCGTACTCGTTGGCAATATTTTGAGCATAAATCTTGTCTGTATTCATTTTCAATTCTCCCTTTGTTTTTTGATTTACACAGATATTATAACAAGGATAAATTAAAAACTGAACAACACATTTTGCCTTTTGTGTTGATTTGTACGTTATTCCTATATCAAATTTTGATTCAACGCTCCGAGTTTTACTGCTGGAAGCGTATTGTAATGATAAAAATTTTCCTTGATTTTTATTTTCAATTGATTTATAATTATTGCGTGGTGGATATATGAACCATTGTATATCATAGAAAAATATTTTTCAAGCATATCACATAAAAATTTACAGAATGGAGAAGACAAACACCCGTGAATATGAATTTTTACGTTCCCGTCAACGTTATTATAGGAAAAAATTGCGTGCGCGACAATGCCGACGTTTTTGCAAAACCAGGAAAGAAATGTATGATAGTTACAGGAAAGCACAGCGCCAAAAAGTCGGGAGCGCTTGACGATCTCTGCCTTGCGCTTGAGAGCGCAGGCGTGAAGTATCTGATATTTGACGGAATAGAGCAAAATCCGTCGTACAGCTCTTGTCTTGCCGCCGCTATCGAGGCAAAAAAGGCAAGCGTTGAATATATAATAGGCGTTGGTGGCGGATCTCCGCTTGATGCCGCAAAGGCAGTCGCAGTCCTTGCCGCCTGCGAGGACACATCCGCTGAGGCGATGTATTCTATGAAATGGGATGCTTCCCCTCTTCCGATAATCGCCATCGGCACTACCGCAGGTACAGGCAGTGAGGTAACGCCCGTTGCCGTTATCACCTCGCCCGAAGGGCTCAAAAAAAGTTTTCGCGCCCCCTCTGCTTATCCTATCGTTGCCTTTGGAGATGCCACCTATACGATGTCTCTCTCTCCCGAGTTCACTCGTTCCACAGCGCTTGACGCCCTCGCTCACTGCGTAGAAAGCTATTTCAATCGCACGGCGAACGATATATCAAAGCTCTTCGCGCTAAGAGGCATCTCGATCCTTGCCGAAATGTTAGAAAGAACCGCTGACGCTCACACTGCTCCGCTCTCGTTTGAGGAGCGTGAAAAGCTCTACTGCGCCTCTATTTACGGCGGACTTGCCATCAGCGTAACAGGAACTGCCTTTCCGCACGCGCTCGGATATTTTCTTTCGGAGCAGTACAATATCCCTCACGGCAACGCCTGCGCTATCTATCTTGAGGAATTTATAAACTATAATGCCTCTGTCGCACCGAATGATTCCGACACGCTTTTCAAGGCCGTAAATTGTGACAAAGAGAGCCTGATAGCCCTGATAAAGAAAAATCTTCCCGCGTACGATATAAGGCTTACCGAGGAAAAGATAGCCGGGCTTGCTCCGCGCTATGAAAACAACAAAAGCTTAAAGAAATGTCACGGAAATGTCGACCGAAAATTTGCCACCGAGCTTCTTAGAAAATTATTTATTATTTCAAAATAAGACTTTATAGAATATCATCTGGCCAAAAAGGGTCTGAGTTATCAAACTCAGACCCTTTTGGAATGTCGTATTATAAATTATTTTATACCTGCAAGCTTCATCTCGTCGGATTCGAGCGCCGTCTTGTTTACCTCTTCGGGATCGTGGTAAGACTCCACGATCTCCTTCATAGCCTGCTTTATCAAGATGTTAGAAACAGTTCCTTCAGACTCATCAAGCGCCTTATCCAGAACGGCAAGTCTTTCGTTTATGTCCTCTCTTGAGAAGGGCTTGTCCCTCTCAATAAACACCTTCTTGTTCGGAGTTTGTTTGAGCGTTTCGGTCTTTATGAGTAATTCCTCATAAAGCTTTTCTCCGGGACGAAGTCCAACTTCCACTATGTCTATATCCTTATACGGTATAAGTCCCGAAAGACGAATCATATTTTCCGCAAGATCAAGTATCTTGACAGGCTTGCCCATATCGAGAACAAAGAGGTCTCCCCGCTCGGCAATAGCTCCGGCATACATAACAAGCTGGCTTGCTTCGGGAATAGTCATAAAATATCTTATTACTCTCTTATCGGTAAGCGTTATAGGTCCGCCGCGCTCTATCTGGGTAGTAAACAGAGGAACTACCGAACCGTTTGAGCCGAGAACGTTACCAAATCGGACCGCCGTAAAGGATGTGTTGCTGTCGGTTCTGCTTTGAACTATCATCTCGCACATACGCTTCGACGCTCCCATTATGTTCGTGGGATTTACCGCCTTGTCAGTAGAAATGAGCACAAATTTTTTAACGCCGTATTTTTCCGCCATATCGGCAACGTTTCTTGTGCCGAAAACGTTATTCTTTATAGCCTCGCAAGCGCTGTGCTCCATAAGCGGAACGTGCTTATGCGCTGCTGCATGAAATACTATTTGCGGGTTATAGTGATTAAAAATACACTCTAAACGAACTCTGTCTCTGACAGACGCGATCTCAACACAAAGATCAAGCTTATCGGCATATTTTGTTATAAGCTCCTGCTGTATTGAATAAGCATTATTTTCATATATATCAAGAATAATAAGCCTCTTAGGTGAATGCTTTGCTATCTGTCGGCAAAGCTCGCTTCCGATAGAGCCTCCTCCGCCCGTAACAAGAATAGTTTTATCGGTATAGTAAGATTTTATAAATTCGGTATCAACATCAACTGCATCTCGGAACAAAAGGTCCTCGATCTTAATTTCGCGAAGACGTCTTTTAGTGTCGTCCTGTACATCGTCTGCAAGCGCGACGGGCAGGTCGTATATCTTTATCTTAAGTCCGCTTTTAGCGTAAAAATCGTATATGCTGTGAAGATCTTTATTTCTTATCTTTGGAAGAGCGATAAATATCTCTTGAACAGGCATTCTCTTTATTTTGTCAATTATCTCGTCATTTTCGGGATATACCTTTATTCCCGCCACAAAGTTGCCTGCCTTGTGAGTATTGCTGTCTATAAAGCAATATGGATAATAGTTTGAATTTACGTTAAATCTAAGTTCTTTAGCAAGAAGCACTCCGACTCGCCCCGCGCCGACGATAGCCACGTTTATCTTGCTGTGGTTGCCCTCTGTTTTTTTGAAGTCAACTATAACGCGATAGGCAAATCTTGTAGTAAGTGTTGCAAGTATGTAAAAACCGCATACGAGGGTGTGGAATACTATCGAAAATCCAAGATTTTTATATGTCAGTGCAGCAAAGACAAATATTGCAATTACGCTTCCAAGCGCGTCCGCTATCACCATCTTCAAGTAAACAGGAGAGGAAGCGTACCTCCAAATATTTGAATATATGCGGAAAACAAAACGCGAAGCAATTATACAGATCAAAGTAAAAGCTACATTGGCAGCAAGTGCTACAAGTGTGATATCATCCTTACCGAGCACAAGTACGTACAGTGCGGAAAATATTAAATTTATAAACAAAAACGTGAGGATATCTATGGCGAAAAGCAATAATTTTTTCTTATTCATTCTAAAAACCCCTGCCGATCAAATACTTTGACCGTATCTAACTTAAGTTTATTTTGATGCATCTTCATCAATAGTCATAGAATACCAATTTTAATTATACCAAAATTACGACAGTACCACGTAACATTATGTTACGTTTTTTATATATCATTAACGAATAAGCGCAAATAAAAATTTTTGTTGACGGGAATGGATTTTTTTGTTATCATATATAATAGTAGATACAGAATTCTTTTCTTGGAGGTAAAACATATGCACAGTTTTAAAGAAATAGATCCTATTGAGCTTGAGAATGCGATGAAGCTTATCGGTTCTGATTGGATGCTGATAAGCGCGGCAAATCAAGGCAAGGTCAATACCATGACGGCAAGCTGGGGAAGCCTTGGCGTACTTTGGAGAAAAAACGTTTGTACCGTATATATAAGACCGCAGAGATACACTTATGAATTTGTCGAGGCATCCGACAAGCTCTCGCTCTCGTTTTTTGACGAAAGCTATCGTCCGGCGCTCAATTTCTGTGGCTCACACAGCGGCAGAGACTGCGACAAATTTGCTGAGACGGGACTGACGCCAACCACAGTAAACGGCACTCCGATAATTGCGGAGGCAAGACTTGTGCTTCTCTGCAAAAAGCTCTATGCCGACGATATAAAACGAGAAAATTTTATATCGGATGAACCCCTTTACACCTACGAGAAAAACGATTTTCACCGTTTTTACATCTGCGAAATAGAGAAGGCGCTCCTCAAAGTAGGTAATTAAAGGATCGAAATAAAGTCGGAAGGAATAAAACATGTCATTACGTGAAGAAATAGAGCTCTTGTGTTGCAACGCAAAATCTGCCTCGGCTACCCTTGCGCTTGCGACTACCGAGCAAAAAAACAACGCTCTTCTTAAAATTGCGGAGCTTATTAAAGAAAATACCGTCGAGATAATCGAAGCAAACGAAAAAGACCTTGCAAACGCATCAGAGAACGGTGTGCCCGACACTATGCTCGACAGACTCACTCTCACCGAAGCGAGAATATCGTCTATCTGCGTCTCTCTCGAGGAGCTTACCCGCCTTGATGATCCCGTAGGCACGGGAGAGAGCTGGTCGCGCCCGTCGGGAATCGAGATATCTCGCATCAGAGTTCCTCTCGGAGTGATCGCTATAATATATGAAGCGCGTCCGAATGTCACAGTCGATTCGGCGGCGCTCTGCCTGAAAACAGGAAACGCTGTCGTGCTCAGAGGCGGCAAAGAGGCAATAAATACAAACACAGTTCTCGTCGAAATTATGAAACACGCGCTTGAGGAGTGCGGCTTCAATCCCCATGCCATAGGACTCGTTCAATCGACAGAAAGAGAAAGCGCAAATATCCTCATGAATATGAGAGAGTACGTGGACGTGCTTATCCCGAGAGGCGGCAAGGGACTTATAAAGACAGTGACCGAAAACGCTACCGTACCGGTTATCGAAACCGGAGCAGGAAACTGCCATATATACATCGATGAAAGTGCAGATATAGATATGGCGATCAAGGTAGCTATCAACGCTAAATGCTCGCGCCCCTCGGTCTGCAACGCCGTTGAGACTATGCTTGTACACGCAAGCATTGCGCCCAAATTTCTCCCCGAATTTGAAAAAGCCGCAAAAGATTTCTCACTCGATATAAAAGGCTGCGCAAAAACAAAGGTGCTTGTTGCCTCAGCAACGGAAGCCACCGAGGAGGATTACTCAACGGAATATAACGATTTTATCCTCGCCGTAAAGGTGGTCAATACACTCTCCGAGGCAATAGACCATATCAATAAATACAGCACGGCGCACAGCGAGGCGATAATAACCAATTCGGACGACTCAGCAAGCAGATTTCTCTCCGAGGTCAATTCCGCCGCAGTCTACGTAAACGCATCAACAAGATTTACCGACGGAGGCGAGTTCGGTTTTGGCGCTGAGATAGGAATATCAACGCAGAAACTGCATGTCAGAGGTCCTATGGGACTTATGGCGCTCACAACCGAAAAATATCTCATAAAAGGAAACGGAAATATTCGCTGATGAAACTCTTTATTGCATCCGACATACACGGAGATCTTGACTCTGCCGAGAAGCTCGTGGAAGCCTACAAAGCCTCAAAAGCCGACAAAATGATACTTCTCGGAGACATTCTCTATCACGGTCCGAGAAACGATCTTCCCGCGACCTACGCGCCGAGAGCGGTAATAGAGCTTCTTAATTCTATCAAGGACGAGCTTTTGTGCGTGAGGGGAAACTGTGACACCGAGGTGGATCAAATGGTTCTTGCCTTCCCTCTTCTCGCCGATTACGCATGGATAAGTGTTGACGGCATCTCAATGCTTGCAACACACGGTCATAAATACAACCAAATGACCCCGCCACCTCTGAAAAAAGGAGATATCCTTCTTTGCGGACATACGCATATTCCGCTCTTTCAGAATTTTGGGAAGGATAACATGTATATAAATCCCGGTTCTGTATCCATTCCAAAAGAAAACTCGCAGCGAGGATATATAATATACGAGAACCGTGAATTTCTCTTCTGTACCCTTGAGGGAGCTGTTTACGATAGCGTAGAAATATAATTTCCCGTTTTCTTTGCGCAAAATCTCCCATTATCCAGCTTTAAACGACAGGATATTCGTCGTTTTATAAAAAAATGGAATATATTATAAAAAAAGTTGAAAAAACTATTTACAAAAGAAAAAAGTCGTGGTATAATAACCATGCATGTCATTGACTCGGTTTGCGGATATAAGACCTTTATAGGTTGTTCACCCACCGTTTGCTGTGTCTGTGACAAATAATTTTTAGAGGTGAAAAAAATGCTTAAAGACACAAAGCAGGCAATTATTGAACAGTATGCCACACATGAGGGCGACACAGGTTCTCCCGAGGTACAGATTGCGCTTCTTACTTACAGAATCAACAATCTTACAGAGCACCTTAAGAGCAACCACAAAGACCACCACAGCCGTCGCGGTCTTCTCAAAATGGTTGGTCACAGAAGAAACCTTCTGAACTACCTTCAGAAAACCGATATCGAGCGTTACCGTGCGATAATCGCTAAGCTGAACATCAGAAAGTAATCTCAATAATTGTCGGAGTGAAGGGTGGAGATGTCTCGACTCCTCACTCCGTACTCTTTTATTCAGCCGTCCGAGTTTTCTTGGGCGTTGATTTAAATAAAAAATATATTCTCTCACGTGGATTAGCAGTTAATTGTATGCCGTGTGGATTCTCAGCAAACGCTCTGTCAGGCGGCACACAATTAAGTGCTAAACCTTTGTGAGAAGATATAAATAAATCATATTTTATGGAGGATAAACAAATGTCCAACGCAATAAGCTCACAAATCGAGTTTAAGAACTACAAGGTGTTCAACTACACCTATGCAGGCCGTCCGCTTGTAATTGAGACAGGCAAAATGGCAGGCCTCGCAAACGGCTCTGTTCTCATCCGTTACGGTGAGACAGCCATCCTTTGCTGCGCTACCGCATCCGCTAAGCCCCGTGACGGTATCGACTTCCTTCCCCTCTCTGTTGACTACGACGAGAGAATGTACGCGGCAGGAAAGATCCCCGGCGGTTACCTCAAGCGAGAGGGTAAGCCCTCTGAGAAGGCAGTCCTCACATCCCGTGTTATCGACCGTCCTATCCGTCCTCTTTTCCCGAAGGACCTCAGAAACGACGTAGCGCTCACACTCACCGTTATGTCTGTTGACCCCGATTGCTCGCCTGAGATCACAGCGATGATCGGTGCGTCTGTTGCACTTTCTATCTCGGACATTCCGTGGCACGGCCCGATAGGCGGCGCTTTCATCGGTCTTGTTGACGGAAAGTTCGTAGTTAATCCCACAGAAGCTGAGCAGAAAAAGAGCGATCTCCAGCTCACAGTTGCCGCTTCTATGCAGAAGGTCGTTATGATCGAGGCAGGCGCTAACGAAGTAGACGACGATACTATGTATGAGGCTATTATGCTCGCTCACAGAGAGATAAAGGATCTCCTTGAGTTCATCAACGCTATCATCGATGAGATAGGCAAGCCCAAGTTTGATTATCCCTCTTGCGAGCTCGATCACGATATGTTCGATAAGATATTCGATTTCTGCGAAAAGGATATGATGGAAGCTCTCCACACCGATGACAAGAACATCCGTGACGAAAAGGTAGTTCCGATAACCGACGCTATCATCGAAAAGTTCAGCGAGGAATATCCCGAGATCGCATCCATTATGGACGAGCTTATCTACAAGATTCAGAAGAAGATCGTTCGCCGCTGGTTGCTCGTTAACAAGAAGAGAGTTGACGGCAGAAGAATGGATCAGATCAGACCTCTCGGCAGTGAGGTTGGTATTCTTCCCAGAGCTCACGGCTCGGGTCTCTTCACCAGAGGTCAGACACAGGTACTCACAGTAGCTACTCTCGGAACACTCTCCGAGGCTCAGATGCTCGACGGTATCGATAGCGAGACCGAAAAGAGATATATGCA
>JAZOLQ010000059.1:0-25536 GCA_045653185.1 Eubacteriales bacterium | reverse complement strand
ATCGCAGGCACTGATGCCGAGGGAAGCAGACGTGTATCAAAGGTCATCGACCGCAAAAACAAGGTAACTCGCGAGGCTTATGAAAAAGACCTCATAGCTCTCGGTCTTGATGCGGATAAAATAGCAAAGATCGACGCACTCTATAATATGGACGTAAAAGAGGCCGCAGCCCTTTGTCCCGACTCAAAGGGTGCTTGCGAGCTTATTGATCTTTTCGAGGCGCTCCGCGCACTCGGTCTTGAAGAATACTGCGTTTTTGACTTCGGAATAATCCGCGGTCTCGATTATTACACGGGCACTGTTTTTGAGGTGCTTGATACTGCTCCCGAAAACAACCGCGCTATGTTCGGCGGCGGAAGATACGACAATCTCGTAGGTCTTTTCGTTAAGAACTCCAACGTATCGGGCGTAGGCTTTGGATTTGGAGACGTTACTCTCGAAAATTTCCTTGTGACTCACAATCTCATTCCCGACATATACGCCGAGGAGACGAAGGTGCTTGTTACAAAGTTTGACGACGTTCCCTATGCTGAATACACAAAGCTCGTGGCAAAGCTCCGTGAAAACGGAATTCAGAGCTCTCTTTACATTGGCTCAAAGAAATTCGGAAAGCAAATAGATTACGCCGTAAAGGGCAATTACAGCCACGTCGTAATTCTCGGTTCAAGTGAGCTTGAAGCAAACGTGGTCAAGGTAAAGGATCTTCGCTTACGCGAGGAGACGACGGTTGAGGCGGACAAGCTTGCCGAGTTCTTCAACTGAGAATATGTTACCGACAAAAAATACAAAAACACTCGAAAAAGAGGAGCTTTGGCGCCTCTGCTTCGACGATAGCCCAAACACACCGAGAGAGTTGTTTTCTATAAGCGATATCGAGACGCTCTCTCTGTATAAAGAAGATACACTTACAGCTATGGCGACGCTCGTTCCCGTCAAGACGAACACGGGACTTACAGGCTATTATCTCTATGGAGTCTGCACAAACCCGAAATATCGAGGTATGGGCTTTTTTAAGAGTCTTATGGAGCGTTGCGAGCGCTACGCAAAAGAAAAAAGCACGGATTTTCTCTGCCTCATCGCCGCTGACAAAGCTCTTGCCGAAACCTATCGGCGTATGGGCTACTCATTTTCGGTATCGCTTGCGGGTGATGAGCTTATCGAAGGCGCAATTGAGATACGCTCTCTTTCGGAGTCGTTTTCTGAGTTTGCCGAATCTGATGAAAACTCAAACACACAATCTCTTTACGGTCTTCTAAAGCCGCTGTTTTCGGCAGATGAAAATTTGAAATTTTTCTTCTCCGAGCATATGGGAGAAATTTAAACTATATCCACTTCAGACTAACGGAGGTTTTGCTTTATGGTATATTTTTTTATTGCCGATGGATTTGAGGAGATAGAGGCTCTTTGCCCTCTCGACCTTTTGCGCCGTGTCGGCATCGAGGTAAAAACGGTAGGCATTGGAGGACGCGAGATAGTTGGCGCGCATGGAATAAAGGTTACCGTCGATATGCTTGACAGCGAATATTCCGACAATTCCCCCGAGCTTGTTTTTCTCCCCGGAGGTATGCCAGGCACGCTCAATCTCGCAAAAAGCGATGCAGTCACGTCTGCCGTAAAGACTGCTTATCAAAAAGGCGCGTATATCGCAGCCATCTGCGCCGCGCCTATGATACTCGGCGAGATGGGACTTCTTGAGGGACGTGAGGCAATATGCTACCCCGGATTTGAGGACAAGCTTATAGGAGCTAAGCTCTCAGACAAACGAGTTGTCGCCGACGGCAAAATACTGACTGCCGCAGGAATGGGTGCGGCTCTCGATTTCGGACTTCTTATCGTAAGCATACTCAAGGGAAAAGACGCGGCAGACGATCTTCGACGCGCTGTCATAGCAGACTGATATGTCACTTGACATAAGAGAAAGCAAAAACATTCTCAGATCCGAGCTTAAGGCACGCCGTTCGCTTATACCTGCCGATAAAAAGGCGATATACGATTCGGATATCTGCAGGAGAATAGCCTCGCTTCCCTGCTTCTTGGAGGCAGAAAGTATCCTTCTCTATTCTTCCGTAAACCGAGAGATAGACCTCTCACCACTTGCAAAGATAGCTTTTGACATGGGCAAGAGGGTGGCGTATCCTCTCTGCAACAAGGCGGATCTGACAATGACATTCAGATACGTAAGCTCGCTCTCAGAGCTTGTTTGCGGAAGCTATTCTATCCCCGAGCCACCAAAGGACGCGCCCTGTTTTTTGCATGACACAAGGGCGATTTGCCTTGTCCCCGCCCTAGCCTTTGATGAACTCGGCTTCAGACTGGGATACGGAAAGGGCTATTACGACAGATTTTTAAAAAGCTTCAACGGAGTTAGCGTGGGAGCTGTATATTCAGAGCTTCTCTGCGAGATTTTGCCTCGCGGATACTACGATGTGGCAGTCGATACAGTAATAACTGAAAGGAGGATAATAACACCAAATGCAAAAAAAGGACAAAACTGAAAAAAAGATCGTACTTCAGCCGACGGCTCTTGTCTTGGCGACCTATATCCTTCTTATATTCACTAAGATAATCGACGTAAATCTGATTAACAGAGATAACGAATATATGAGCGTGGTCATTCTTCAAATGATGATATTTCTCATTCCCGCGGTGCTTTGGTGCAGGATCAGCGGAGAAAGATACGTGCGCTCGCTCAGAATATCTTTGCCCAGAGCAGATTCTGTTGCAATAATTATTTCTGCCGCTTTTGTAATGGCCTCGGGCGGAATATTGATAAGTCTGCTTTTCGGCGGTCTTGAATCCCTTTCACAAAATTTTTCGCTATATGACACCTTTATTTCTAAGGATGACGGCACAGCGCCCGTAAAGCTTTATCTTATCCTTGCCTATGCCGCGCTTCCTGCCTTATGTGAAGAATTTGTTTACAGAGGTATTATCTGTCACGAATACGAAAAAGGCGGAGTTTTGCGCGCTATACTTATAAGCTCTCTTTTCTTCGGGCTTTTGCATTTCGATCTTCAGAACCTGCCTATGTATATCTTTGCGGGCGTGATTCTGGCTATGACGATGTATGCGACACGTTCGCTTTTCGGCGCGGTGATAGCGCATTTTCTATATAACCTTTTCGGACTTTTCGGGCAACCGTATATAAACACCTTTTATAACATCACAAACAGCACTAAGCTTTTCGTATTTGTTCTCGGTGTTATATTCCTTGGCTCTGCCGCAGTATTTTGCGCTGAAGCGTCAAGACTTTATAAAAAATATCTTGCAAGCTCCTATACTTCAAGCTACCGAAAACCCGAGATACGCGGATTTGAAAACATCCGCAATTCCTACATAGAAGCCCTTACAAAGCCCTCGGCAATAGCCTGCTATGCCCTCTACATAATAACGGTTATAGTTATGTGGATACTTGGAAAGTAGGAATTCAATTTATGAATAATGATTTTTACAGCGGAAAGACGTCCACAGACAAAAACGCGCTCATACGGCGCATCTGTGCCCTCGTCCTTCCGCTGATATTTTTTTCTTTCATTGCCTCGGCTCTGATAATTTCGGTAGCAAACGATATGTACGCCTTTGTAAAGCCCGATCGATCTGTGTCCATCTTGATAGAGGGTGGCAGCTCGGTCTATAAAACGGCGCAGATTCTTGAGGATAACGGAATAATAAACAATCCCGCCGCCTTTACTCTTTACGTAGCCTCAAAGGACGAGAACAAGAGAATATCGTCGTTTTCGGGCGAAATATATCTTTCTGCAAGCATGAGCTACCGAGAAATTTTATCTTCTTTTGCAAAAAGTGAATAGATCATAAGATATTACGCAATCATTCAGATATAACATTTTAAAGGAGATCTTATGAAAAATTTATTAGCTATTGCAGTTTCACTCTCACTGATCTTTATTTTTGTCGCTCTTATGCCGATCCACGGA
Source organism: Eubacteriales bacterium (assembly GCA_045653185.1). GTDB lineage: Bacteria > Bacillota > Clostridia > Oscillospirales > CAG-272 > HGM12713. Next base: position 21,601 of record JAZOLQ010000059.1, on the reverse strand, counting down.
GAGAGCGAGATATACGACAGCGTTATAAGACTGCATGTCGTTGCCAATTCCGATTCCGAGGAGGATCAAGACCTGAAGCTAAAGGTGAGGGACGCTATTCTCGCGTCGTCCGCAGAAAAGTTATCCAAGGCAAAAACACGCGAGGAGGCAATAGAGCTCATAACGGCAGAGCTTGGAGCGCTTGAGGATGCGGCAAGGGCAACTATCGCAGATGAGGGATATGATTATCCCGTAAAAATAAAGCTTTGCGAAGAGGATTATCCCACAAAGAACTACGAGTCCTTCTGCTTTCCGTCGGGAAACTATCTCTCACTTCAAGTCCTTATAGGAGATGCCGAGGGGCAAAACTGGTGGTGTGTTCTCTTTCCGCCGATGTGTCTTTCAGCAGCGACAGACAAAAGCTCCGCAGAGGACGCCTTTATCTCGGTCGGACTTACCGAGGAGCAATATAAGATAATCACCGAGACAAATTCCCCTACCTATGAGGTGAGATTTAAAATACTTGAAACCATAGAGGAAATTTTCTCTTAACATCTAAAACACAAAGGGCTGTCTCAAAATTACGCTTGAGACAGCCCTTTGTATTTTATTTGAATTTGAATTTTTTTCTCAATCTGAACAGATAAAGAGATATAAGACGCGTCATCGCTATGTCGTATATAATGAAGGTGAAGTTTGCAAGAATTATAAACACCGCCTCGAAAACAAATATCTGTCTGAATTCAAGAGACAGCACCGCGTTCGTCAAAAAGATCAAAACAAGCAAGCAGACGTTGAACACCGCTATCTTGATCCCCCACTGAGCCGCCTTATTATAAAGCTTCTCTATCTTCTCTTTGATTATCGGGTAAAAACCCAAAAAGAGCAGATACATAGCCGCGGGAAGCTTGTGAGGAAGAAGTATTGCCGAAAGAATGCCCGTAACGGCGTATATAGCCCACGCCGCAGCCCCGTATTCTATTACGGCAAATACCACGAAAAGCGACGCCAGCGCCGCCATAGAAATATCAAGCACCTCAATGATCGAACCAACGTAAAGCAACACAACTCCAAGCGCACTCAGCATAGCGCATATAGCAAGTCTTTTTGTCTTTTCGCTTCTTTCTCTTATATTCATACTCTCATCTCCATCAACAGCAGGATATCAGATCTCCGCCGCAGCACTCACAGCAACAGTCAGCGCACATAAGTCCCGAACAAACGTCGCAACCCGAACATCCCCCTGCCGTCGTAGTATTATATCCCCTTCCGTAACCGTTAGCGCGTCGTGCAAGCTCGTCGCGAGCCGCTGCGTACTCTCTGTTATAGGGGTCCATAGAACAAGCAATATCAAAAAATCTCTGTGCGTCAACGTAATGTCCTCTCTTAAGGAAAATATATCCCTTAAGGAAATGCCATTCGGCGTCTCTGCCCTCAGGAGCTACCTCGCCGAGTATTCTGTCTGCCTCGTTGAAATGACCGCTGTTTATCATTCGTCTTATTTGTGAATATTTCGGATTTCCCGTAGACGAATCGTTCTGTCCGTAGGAATTGTATCCGCCCTGAGAGGAAGATCCCGCCGCGCGCATCTTCTGTATTTCCTCGTATGCCGCGTTTATCTCCTTCATCTTCTCGCTTGCGAGATCGGCAAGATCACTGTCACGGTATTTATCGGGGTGATATTTGCGCGCCAGCTCTCTGTATGCTTTTTTTATTTCTTCGTCAGATGCGTTAGACGAAACACCCAGCACCTTATATGGATCGTTCATATCAATTCAAATTGTCCTTTCTGGTGATTTTTTCACATTCTTTACCGTCTGCCGTCAAAACCGTCTCTACCGTATGCGGCATTCCAATATAAAATACATTTCTTATTATTCCCTCGAGCATACTGCGGTCGTCAAAATCAATAAGATCGACCGCCCTCTCGGTGTCACAAAGCTCGTTTTTCAGGGCGTCGGCAATAAGCCCCTTCTCTCTTTCGCTTATAGTCTCTCCGTAAACAAGCGCGAAGGGATTATACCTCTGCTTTTTAACGTCCTCCAAAAAATCGTCGGCGGCATCGGTAATATATATCCATCTGCCAACGTGACGTCCTATATTCTCGGCTATCTTAAGCTGTGTGCCTTCAAAGCCGAACGAAACTATCCTCGCCAAAAGCTCGCCAAAGATCTCCGCGGGGGTGTCAACACTCGCCTTGCGTGAGTTCTCAAATACTGAAAGCTCGGAAAGCTTTTCGGATATCACCCTGTCAAGCTCCTCAAGTCCGCCTTTTTTTATCGCGCGGCGTCTCATTGAGTTTGCCATAGGACGACTGATAAGCGCAAGCAATTTTTTCTTTCCTCTCTCGTCCGAGATATCGTCGGAAAGCTTATGATAAGTAAGAAGTGCCGCCGCGTAAGCGCAATATTCAAGCTGAGGATTATTCTTCATCATCTTCTTTTTGCGAAGAGGATGAACAAAGCACCTTTTGCGGCAAAATTCGGTCTGCTCTCCCGACAAGGCTATTCTTATCAGTGCCAGAAAGGCAAAATCATAGCTCAGCGTCATTCTCGAGCACTGACCCGTACATTTGCCCATAGAGCGACAAAGCCCGCAATACGCGCCTCGGTAATATTCGTATTCCCCGACCTTAAGCTCGGGCGTATAAGTTTTTACGTATCCAAACATATCCTTCCCCCGAAACCGAAGATCGTCATATAATACCCCATATAATATAATAACTGTTTATTGTTATCAATAAAACACTTATTTGTAAACAATTTTATTTTTTTGTCTTTTTATTTTGCTTTGCCGCAGGATTTCTGCCTTTTTTATCGGCAGAAAAGCCAAAATACCCTATTTTTCTGCCGAGCTCGAAATATTCTCCGTGAGCGTAAGCCGTAAGTCCCGCACGCTCAAGATGAAGCTTTCCCTTAGAGTCAAGCAGAGAGTCATCGACGTTGACGGCTACTATGTCAGCCATAAACATATCGTGCGAGCCAAGCTCGATTATATCGGTAACCTTACATTCAAGCGAGAGCGGGCTCTCGGCAATAAGCGGACAGGAAACCTCGCTCGCATTCTCTTTAGTGAGCTTGCATTTCGCAAACTTATCCACCTTAGCTCCCGTATATATTCCGCAATAATCTGCGGCTCTCACAAGTGAGGCGGGGGTGAGGTTTATCACAAATTCTCCGCTATCCTTTATGAGCTTATATGAATGTCTGCTCGGTCTTACCGAAATATAGGTCTTCGGCGAAACGGTATTGGTGATGCCCGTCCAAGCTACCGTGATGATATTAGCATTCTCATTTTCACCGCAGCTTACCATAACGGGCGGAACAGGCGCTATCAGGGCGCCGCCTCTCCATTTTATCTTTGCCATAAAACCTATCTCCTTATTCCTATGATATCTCTTATAGCCTCTCCCGCAGCTATAAAGCCTGCGACGGGCGGTACAAAGGATATACTGGCCGGGGGACGCTTCCCGCCTGCATCTGAGAGCTCAGTGCTCGGACGTCTCGGCTCCTCCATCGAATATACGACCTTAAGATGCACTATTCCCCTTGCCTTGAGCTCTCTTCTCATAACTCTCGCAAGCGGACATACGCTTGTTTTCGCAAGATCCTCAACCACAAGCGCGGTGGGGTCAAGCTTATTTCCCGTTCCCATACAGCTGATAAGCGGTACGCCCGCCTTTTCAGCTCTCGTTGCTATCTCTATCTTTGCGCTGACCGTATCTATCGCATCGATTATATAATCGTATCCCGAAAGGTCAAACTCGCTGTCGGGCAAAAAGAAAAGATTTATCGGGCGTACGTTTATATCGGGATTTATATCCCGCAGTCTCTCTGCCACCACATCGACCTTGGGGCGTCCCAGAGTCGACTCAAGAGCGCAAAGCTGACGGTTGATATTCGTGATACTTACGGTGTCGTTATCTATTATATCAATATTTCCAACACCGCCGCGCGCAAGAGCTTCAGCGGCGGCGCTCCCTACTCCTCCGACGCCAAAAAGAGCCACCTTCGCGCCATTCAGCTTCAAGAGAGCCGCCTCTCCTACAAGCATCTTTTCCCTTTCAAATCTTGGCAACATAATATCCCCCGTTTTTTAAATATCTCTGATTTAACAGAGCGTGTTTTAAACAAACATCGCCTCCCCGCAGATCGAGAGGGAGGACGCTATTTGACTGTTTCATTGTTTCTGAGTGTCAAACTCTTTGCCTTCAAAATTCCTCATACCAAGAAATAAAACATGAATATATTAAACAATATATTACCATATCTTTCATTAAATTGCAATACGGTAGAATAATTTTTTACATATATATAAATTAAGACTATATTTTTCCTTCAAGCTCTTTACTTTATACAAAAAAAGTGGTATAATTAAGGGTGTGTTGTCCAAATCAAATTTAAGGAGCTTTATACTTTATCAATGAAAGCAGATATTATAAAAAACAATAAAAGGAAAATAAAGGATCTGACGATGAGTGTCAGCGCTATCGCCATATTTAATATGGTTATACAGTTCGCTATGTATCCCTTTCTCGAAAGAAATCTCGGGAAAGAGGGGTATGGTGTCGCGCTATCGATCCTTTCTGTTATTGCAATCATTTCGGGAACGCTTGGAACTTCGGCAAACTACTCTCGTATGGTGACCTGCTCCAACAAGAGCATTGATTACACCAACGGAGACTATAATATAATCCTGCTCGTCCTCTCTGCAATTTGCGGAATCGGCGGAATCCTCTACCTGAATTATATCGGCGTATCCTCGGTATTATCGGCTATAATTTTCTTTCTGGTTATAATAAGCACTACATTCAGATATTATTCGGACGTCGAATATAAAATGACCTCTAATTTCTTCCGCTACATGATGTTCTACTACATCGTATCGGCAGGATACCTGTTAGGTCTTTTCATATACAAAATAACAGGAGAATGGCTCATTTCCTTCCTTGTGGGAGAGTCCCTGGGAATAGCTTTCGTGGCTGTTTGGGGCACGATATACAGAAAAAACATACTCACCCCGTCAAAGAATTTTTCCTTCGTTTGCAAGAGTATGGGATTTCTTCTCCTTTCAACGCTCATTGATAATCTTACTCTCAACGCAGACAGAATTCTGCTTATGGTATTTTCGGGAGCAGGTGCGGTGGCTATCTATTACACCGCATCGCTTCTCGGCAAGGTCGTCGCCATACTCAGCTCCCCTATAAACTCACTTATTATCAGTTATCTTGTAAAATATGAGGGCGGACTTACCAAAAAATTCTGGACTGTCGCTACCCTCGCTACAATGGGCCTTGGAGTCGTATCCTTTGCGGGATGCACAATAATATCTCCGTTTATGCTGAAAATACTTTACCCAAATCTCGTCGAAGAGTGTATGCCCTATATTGCACCCTCTATACTCGGTCAGATATTCTATTTCATATCGGGAATACTTTTGGTCATTCTTCTCAAATTCAGAGGTGAGAAGAAGCAGTTCTTCTTTAACGCAGCGTATGCCGTTGAATTTTTCGCTATCGTTATCGTAGGAACTATCCTTTTCGGACTTAACGGTTTCGTTTATTCAAGCCTTATAGCGAATGCTATCCGCTTTGTCGCCGTTATAATCTGGGGCTTCTCAACCATGAAGCAAAACAAACTCCAAAACGCATAATGCAAGATTTAATACACAGTTCTGCAATTGTGAAAAATGCAATAATTTTGCTTTGCTTGAGGATTTTAAGTATTATTCTTCAAAATTTGCTAAACCGTCCAAGAGATAAGTGTTAACAAAATGTAAATATTATGCATAAAAAATTTTTTCTCTTGCAAATTTTTAGAATAGGTGATATAATACTTTCTAATATATAGATATATAGACTACACCTTAGGAGGTTGATCATGGTCAGTATAATAAATGATTCAGTTACGCCAGATCCAAAAAACCAGGAAAAGCTTCAGGAGCTTGTCACGGTTGCAAGATCTGCTTATTCCATTCCCCCTTCCGCTTTTGACAGCTATCGCATAAAAAAAGGTCTTCGCGAGCCTGACGGAACAGGTGTTATCGCAGGCGTTACCAACATCGGTAATGCTCACGGATACGTTGTAAGCGAAGGTGAAAAAACTCCTGTTGACGGAGTTCTCGAATACAGAGGCATAGACATGACCTCGCTTATTGAAGGCTTTGTGAACGAGGACAGATTTGGCTTTGAGGAGTGTATATATCTCCTTCTCTTTGGCAAGCTTCCCACAAAAACAGAGCTTGAGGATTTCATTGCATTGCTTGCGGAACGCCGCCACCTTCCTTATAGATTTACCGAGGACGTTCTCGTAAACGTTCCCTCTACCTCGATAATGAATAAAATGGCTATCGGCGTGCTTTCGCTCTACTCCTTCGACGAAGATCCCGACGGCACAAGTCTTGACAATCTTGTAAGACAGTGTATCGATATAATTGCAAAGCTTCCCGTTATCGCGGCTCATTCCTATGCTATCTACCGCAGTGCATTCCACGGAAAGAGTCTTAACTTGCACAAGGCGCGCGACGATATGGGAACAGCCGAAAACTTCCTCAGAATTCTTCGTTCCTCGAAGAAGTTTACTCCCGAGGAAGCAAGACTGCTCGATCTTTGCATGGTCATACAGGCAGAGCACGGAGGCGGTAACAACTCCACGTTTGCTTGCCGTGTCCTTTCATCATCGGGCACAGACACTTATTCTGCAATAAGCGCAGCTATCGGCTCGCTCAAAGGCCCTCTCCACGGAGGAGCTAACATAAAGGTTCAGGAGATGTTTGACTGCGTAAAGGAGAATATCCGCGACGTCAACGACGACGAGGAGATATCCGCGTTCCTCACAAAGATACTCAACAAAGAAGCTTGCGACGGAAAGGGACTTATCTACGGTATGGGCCACGCTGTCTATACAAAGTCAGACCCCAGAGCAGTTATGCTCAAGAAATATGCCGAAAGCCTTGCGATAGAAAAGGGCTATGGCGACGATTTCAAGCTTCTTGAAGCTATAGAGCGCATCACTCCCGATCTTTTCAACTCATTCAAGGGTACTAACAGGGTTATGTGCGCAAACGTTGACCTCTACTCCGGTCTTGTTTACAGAATGCTCGGAATTCCAACAGAGATGTACACTCCCCTCTTTGCTATTGCCAGAGTTTCGGGATGGTGCGCGCACAGAATCGAGGAATATCAAACCTCTAAGAAGATAATCCGCCCCGGATACAAGTTTATTCAAAAGGAACAGCCTTACATACCCCTCGAATTAAGATAATCAAAATTGCCAAAGGAGCAGACGGTATGAATAATATCATCAACAAAAAAGGCTTCATTTGTGATATGGACGGTGTCATATATCACGGGAATCAGATACTCGATGGTGTTAAAGAATTTATGGACTGGATGTTCAAGAACGACAAAAAATTTGTCTTCTTGACAAACAGTCCGGAGAAGACCCCCCACGAGCTCAGTATGAAGCTTGAGCGCATGGGTCTTTCGGTAAGTGCCGATCACTTTTATACGAGCGCCATGGCAACGGCGGAATTTCTCCATTCGCAAGCACCGGGATGCACGGCGTACGTTATCGGCGAGGCCGCTCTTTCAAAAGCACTTTACGACCAAAAAATATATATGAACGACGTCAATCCCGACTACGTGGTTATCGGAGAAACTCGTACCTACTCCTTTGAGAAAATAGAAAAGGCTATCGCGCTTGTGAACAAGGGCGCAAAGCTTATCGGTGCTAATCCCGATACCGTGGGCGTTACCGAAAAAGGAATTATGCCTGCAACGGGCTCGCTCGTCGCTCCCATAGAGATAGCTACCGGCAAAAAAGCGTATTTTGTGGGCAAGCCTAATCCGCTGATGCTTCGTCACGGGCTTAATAAGCTTAACCTGCACAGCGCAGATATCGCCTTTATCGGCGACCGTATGGACACCGATATTATCGCGGGTATAGAATCTAACGTTGACACGGTCCTCGTTCTCTCGGGTGTTACCGAAAAAGAGGATATCGGCAATTTCCCATACCGCCCAAGATACGTATTCAACGGTGTTGGAGATATAGTCAAAGGACTAGAAAATTAAGGTCATATAAACAAAGGAGCTGAGTTTAACTCAGCTCCTTTTTGTTGTGTTTATAACTTTTTAAGTCTCGCATAAGTCCCCATAAGCTTTTTTGTTCCTACCTTATCGAAGGCTACCTCATAGAGAACATCTGCACCCATCGGCTTGACAGAAAGTATCTCTCCTCTTCCAAAGGTCATATGCGAAACGATATCGCCCTCGGCAAATCTCTCCTGCTTTGAGCCCTGCTGCGAGGTTTTAAAGAGAGGCTTTGCAACCGTAAGCTTTTCTTCGGTAAATGCGTTTGAGTGAGCGAAGGAAGCGCTCGGCTTTACCGCGCCCCACTTTTCTCCCCAACTGTTTTTCACTTGAGCGCCCTTATCCAAAAGTCTTTCGGGGATATCATTGACAAATCTTGAGAGCGGATTGTAGGATGTGCGTCCGTAAAGCATACGGTGATGGGTATGTATGAGATAGAGCTTATCCTTGGCTCTCGTTATCGCAACGTAGGCAAGTCTTCTCTCCTCCTCCATCTCGGAGTCGGACGCAAGAATATTCTGCATTCCCGGGAATATTCCGTCCTCCATACCCGGCAGGAATACAACAGGAAATTCAAGTCCCTTTGCCGAGTGTATCGTCATCATAACCACGGCATCAGCATCCTCGTCGTATTTATCGACCTCGGAAACGAGCGCGTTTTCTTCAAGAAATCCCGTAAGAGTTGGCTCGTCGGTCCTGTTTGAATAATCGATGATACCCGAAATAAATTCTTGGATATTGTCAAGTCGGTCCTTTTCTTCCTCGCCTCCGTCGATAAGCATCTGCCTATATCCCGAGCGGTCAAGCACCTGATTTACAAAGGCTTCAAGCTTTATATCCGTCATAAGAAGTCCGCGCAAATATTCAATAAGCCCTGCAAATTCAAGAAGCGTCTTTTCCGAGCGCTTGATAGCCATATATTTATCGGCATTCTTTGCAACGTCAAACATAGAACATCCCTGCTCTGCCGCGATACGCTCTATCGCTTCTATCGTCGTTGCGCCTATCTTTCTCTTTGGCTCGTTGATTATCCTCTTGAGGCGCTCGTTATCCTTCGTATTGTTTACAAGCTGCAAATAAGCGAGTACGTCCTTTATTTCCTTTCGGTCATTAAAGCGCTGACCGCATAGCACGCGGTACGGCATTCCGCTCTTTGCAAAGGTACGCTCGATGACCTGTGACTGTGCGTTCGTTCTGTAAAGTATGGCAAAATCTCTGTAAGAGCGCTCCCCCTTTGCGACAGAGGCACTTATCTCGTCAATTATATAATTCGCCTCGCCGTTCTGATCCTCGGCAGTTTTGAGCTTTATCTTCTCTCCGCCGTCTCGCGCGGTAAAAAGTGTCTTTCCCTTTCTGCCGACATTCTTTGATATCACCTCATTTGCCGCTTCAAGTATCGGCTTTGTGGAGCGATAATTCTGCTCAAGTCTTATGACCTTAGCGTAATTGTATGTTCTATCAAATTCGAGGATATTCGTTATATCAGCGCCTCTGAATTTATAAATACTCTGGTCATCGTCTCCCACTACCATAACGTTATTATAGCCCGAGCCAAGAAGTTTTGTGAGCTCAAACTGAGCATGATTTGTGTCCTGATACTCGTCCACACAAACGTATCTGAATTTATTTGCGTAATATTCCCTTACCTCTTTATCATTGCGAAGCAGTAGAACTGTCTGCATTATAATGTCGTCGTAGTCAAGAGCATTGGCGGAGAGCAGCTTTTGCTGATAGCGGGTGTATATTTTTGATATGCGGCGCATACGAAAATCCCCCGCGCACTCAAGCGCAAATACGTCGGGAGTGATAAGCTTTTCCTTTGCCCTGCTTATCTCTGCCATTACGGATTTTATCGGCAAGCTCTTATCCTCAATGTTAAGCTCCTTCATTATCGCCGATATAGTCTTTTTGGTATCATCGGTATCGTAAACGGTAAATCCGCTGACATATCCCACGCGCTCTCCGTATTTTCTGAGTATCCTCATACATATCGAGTGAAATGTGCCCGACCATATATCATTTGCGACATTTTCGTCGTCAAATACCGACGTGAGCCTGTGCTTTATCTCCCTTGCCGCTTTATTTGTAAAGGTTATGGCAAGCATCTGCCACGGGGCGCAGGGAGATGTAATAAACTCGGGGAGTATCTGCTCTATCTCCGATACGCTAAGGTTTGCCGCAGCCTCAAGCTTTTGAACTCTTTCTTCCGAAATATCTTCGGGAACGGTATCGCAAAAATAAGCGTCTCCGTACTTTATAATAAATGCTATTCTCTTTACAAGCACCGTTGTCTTTCCGCTGCCTGCGCCAGCAAGGACGAGCAGAGGTCCTTGCGTTGTGAACACCGCTTCTTTTTGAGGAGCGTTAAGAGTTGAATAAGCCGCGTCAAAAAGCGCCCTTTTGGCACTTAGATATCTTTTCTTTAATTCCATTATCTATCACTTTCCATCACATTTATTTAATAATTTATTGTAACATATTTCAGCGACAATTTCAAGAAGCTTTTAGCTAAAAAGAAAAAAACTCGCGGGTTCTGCCTTAGGGCAGAACCCGCGAGGAGCATATTAATTTTTATAAGTCAATTATAAGCTTTAATTACTTTTTTATTACATAGTACTTAATATTGAGCGGATCTGCAGTTACAAATACTATAGTACCGTGCTCCGCAGAATTAGCAAACACAGTATGCTCTTCGGTTATCTTAACAAGGCTTTGGCCCTTTTCGTTGAAGTACTCATAGTTGCCGTCTGCATCTATTGTATAGTAGAAGCCATCGCCAAATTCAAACTCTTTCTTTGTATCTTTCGTGTGTGTGTATACCGTCTTTTCCTCGCCGTCACAAAGAGAGATTATAGAATATTCTTTATCTGTTCCCTTCTTTATGAATACGGTATCACCAATCACGTAAACAACTTTAACGTTCTTAACCGAAAGATCGTAAGCTACGTTAAGATCCATATCATATATAGCTCTTTCGCCAACAAAGTAATCGCCTACTATATCGCCCAATTCAAAGTTATTGACCGAATGTAATACTTTACCCTTCTCATCAATAATTACCATACCGCCGTCAAGAGTTTTGACTGCGTAACGACCGTCGCTTATCTTTGTGGGTACTTCAGCTACCTGATAATCAACAACCTTCAAGGACTTTGTGATCTTCGCCTTGTTGTTCATCAAAACAACGTCTCTATCAGCGGGGGAAGAAAGCACCTTGCCGTTAACTATAGGATAGATATAAGCGATATTTTCAAAGTCCTGTGTGAACTCATTGTCTTCCTCATCTTCGTCGTAAAGATCGCAGTTGCAATCAACGCGCTCTACAATATAATCAAGCTCAATATCCTTTGCCTTGCCATTATCAACGGAAATGAGAGTGGAAACGAGATCAAGCTTAAACGTTATGCCATCTCCTACCTTAGTAATGTCGTACTTTGCAGCATCCTCGTCAAGCACTATCATATACTGTACGAGAATATCGCCGTTGTTAAATATGTTAAGTCCAATTTCATCTTCCAAGAGACTCTCATCACCGTAATCGGGATTGAACCAAGCGGATACGCGGTTGAACTCACGGTCGTAAACGTAAATGCCCTCCTCGTCTCCGTAGTAGAAGTATACGTCGTTATAGTAGAAGATAAGATCTAAGTCCATATACTCGGGAATATCAAACGCCTTAGTAAGCTTACCGTCTTTGTCTGATGTATAGGCAACGTAATCAAACATGATGTAGTCAGCTACAACTTTAACGTCAGATGAAATCTCGGACGTATCAAGAGCCTGCGCGGTAGCATCATAGAGTGTGTATGTAACTACAGGATCTGCCGCTTCGCCTTCCTTCGCGTCTATATCTATAACCGTCTTGGTTACTACGAAAACAGGCTGATCTACACCAGACTCATCCTCAATAAATTCTACGTCATAAAACGTATCTTTAGTGTTTCTGACTTCAAGAATTACAGAACCCGAACGAAAAGAGAACACTTTGTAAATGCTATTACCATCGGCATCAAGCTTGAAAAAGAGTAAAAATTCGTCAGACTTAACCATTTCCCCTTGCTCTGGGCCATCATTTAGATCAACATCCTCATTCAAGCGCATTACAGGGGCATAGCCCTTAAGCTCACTGATTTCTGATCCCTCTTTGTAGGACTCGTATGCAAGATCATAATCTGCATTAAGTACCTTAGAAAGATTCTTGACGGGTGAAATCTTTGTAGCACCGCATGAACTCAGCAAAACTGCGAAAAGAAGCAGTACTGCTACACTCAAGATAATCTTTGATCTTTTCATAATTTCTCTCCTAAATGATTAAATATTTAGATTGATAATCAATCTATTAGCATAATTATATATCTTTTTTGCAAAAATGTCAATAGTTTTTGACATTTTTGACAACAATAAAGATTAAAACTATAAAAAACGGACGAATAATAAGCATTTTTTCGTCCGTTTTTTATATTTTTTAGATCAATTGATCAATCAAAGTAGCCTTCTTTATAGAGAAGCTCTGCGATAAGCACTGCTCCGCCTGCCGCGCCTCTGAGAGTGTTGTGCGAAAGTCCCACAAACTTATAATCGTAGATTATATCCTCGCGTAAACGTCCGACTGTTACGCCCATACCGCCGTAAATATCGCGGTCAAGAGCCGCCTGAGGACGATTATCCTCCTCAAAGTAGGTTACGAACTGCGCGGGAGCACTGGGAAGTCCGAGCTGCTGAGGCTTGCCCTCAAACTCTACCCACGCCTTGAGTATCTCCTCTTTGCTGGGCTTATTCTCAAACTTAACGAATACTGCCGCAGTATGTCCGTCGGAGACGGGAACTCTTATACACTGTGTTGTTATCTTGGGAGCGTCAGCCTTGACTATCTCGCCGTTTTCAACATGTCCCCAAACGCGAAGAGGCTCTTGCTCGCTCTTCTCTTCCTCGCCGCCTATGTAAGGAATAACGTTATCTATCATTTCGGGCCATTCGTTAAAGGTCTTGCCTGCTCCCGATATAGCCTGATAGGTAGTAGCGACTATCTCTGTGGGCTTATACTTAAGAAGAGGTGTAAGAGCGGGAACGTATGACTGGATAGAGCAGTTAGGCTTAACCGCGATAAAGCCTCTCTTTGTTCCAAGTCTCTTTCTCTGAGCTGCGATAACCTCAAGGTGAGCGTCATTTATCTCGGGAATGACCATAGGAACGTCAGGCGTCCAACGGTTTGCCGAGTTGTTGGAAACAACGGGGATCTCTGCCTTTGCGTAAGCCTCCTCAAGAGCCTTTATCTCGTCCTTCTTCATATCCACAGCGCAGAAAACAAAGCTTACGAGCTCTGCCATCTTTGCGATATCTGCTGCATCGATAACTACCATATCACGATATTTCTCGGGCATCGGAGTCTTCATTTTCCAACGATTGCCAACTGCCTCTGCATAGCTCTTTCCAGCAGAGCGAGCCGATGCAGCCAAAGCCACAACCTCAAAATAGGGGTGATTTTCAAGAATAGTAAGGAAACGCTGTCCTACCATACCGGTAGCGCCGACAACGCCGACTTTCATTTTTGCCATATTGACCTCCATAACGCATAAAGCGCTTAAATTCAAATAATTTACTGATAATTATACCACAGACCGACTTAAAAATCAACACTTTTTAAGGATAAATATGCAGAAACTCTCAGGTGTCCAAAAAAATATTTTGTGCAAATAGGATAAAAGGCGCTCAATCGTTATTGAATAGCTTATATATCTCGTTTTTGGACACGCCTCTTTCCTTCGCCGTCTTTTTTATGGCATCCATCTTCGACATTCCCTCTTTTATGTAAAGAGCGACCTGCTCCTCAGCGCTAAGTGAGCACATATCTGCACCTTCATCAACACACTCCGAACCCTCAATTACAAGGACGTACTCTCCTCTCGGCTCGTGTTCTTTATAGTATGCGACCGCCGTACTGAGTGTTAGTCTCATTATCTCCTCGTTGAGCTTTGTGAGCTCACGGCAAAGCGATATCTTGCGGTTGCCTCCAAGAGTGTTCTCAAGGTCTGCGAGAGTTTCTCTCAGCTTATGCGGCGCTTCGTGCAAAAGCATAGTTCTCTCCTCTTTTGCAAGCGCGTCAAGCCTTTTTCTTCTATCCGCTTTTTTAACAGGCAAAAAGCCCTCAAAGCAAAAGCGAGCCGTAGGCAAAGCCGAAAGCGTGAGAGCGCATATCCCTGCGCAAGCGCCGGGAATGGCTGTTACCGTAACACCTTTTTCGGCGCAAAGTCTGACAAGATCCTCACCCGGATCTGATATCGCGGGCGTTCCCGCATCTGTAACGAGCGCGCAGGACTCGCCGCCAAGAAGTCTTTCGGCTATCTGCTCTCCGCGCTCTGCCTTATTGTGTTCAAAATAAGATATAAGCGGGCGGGAAATACCGAAATGCGTAAGCATTCTGAGTGTATTTCTAGTATCCTCCGCAGCTATAAAATCAACCTCCGAGAGCACCTTGAGCGCCCTCTCGCTGATATCCGCAAGATTTCCTATCGGCGTTGAGACAAGATAAAGCACACCGCCGACGATTTTGTTTTTTTCTTCGCTTCTCATTTAAGCGCTCCTTTATTTTTATCACATACGCCGACTGTCACGAATATCCTTATAAGGAATACTTTTTGTGAAAGGATAGACAGTATGGCGATCAAAGTATACATAGATCAAGGACACAACCCTCAAAACCCAAACGCAGGGGCAGAAGGAAACGGACTTCGTGAGCAGGATATCGTTTTCAGAATAGGACTCGAGCTCGCAGAGCTTCTGCGAGCAAATCCAAATTTTGAGGTCAGGCTCTCACGCCCGAGCTTGTCCACACAGATAGGCTCGTCAAACGCTGAGAGCCTTCGCCTTCGAGTGAATGATGCAAATGCTTGGGGAGCTGACTACTTTATAAGCCTTCACACAAACGCCTCAGAACTCAGCTCTGCCAGCGGAATAGAGGCTTTTGCTTACTCCGAACCATCAATATCTTTTGAGCTTGGTGAGGATATCCTCACAGCTCTTAGCAGAACGACTGGACTAAAGAACCGCGGAATGAAGGTCCGCTCGGGACTTTACGTTCTTCGCAAAACGCAAATGCCCGCTGTGCTCGTTGAGCTTGGATTTATCACAAATCCCACCGACGCCTCTCTTATGAACAACAGCCCCGAGCTTTTTGCCGAGGGGATATATCAAGGTATAGTGAACTATACAAATGGATAATGGATAATGAATAAGGGGGTGTGAGTAGGAATGGGTTATAGGTTTTCTATCATTGTAACGAGCTCGTCCTCGGAAATTATCTTTACCCCGAGCTGAGCCGCCTTTGTCAGCTTGCTTCCTGCGGCTTCTCCCGCCACCACAAAGCTCGTCTTTGACGAGACCGAGCCGCTGACCTTTCCGCCGTTTGCCTTGATAAGCGCGGAAGCCTCGTCGCGCGACATTGTGGGAAGCGTGCCGGTAAGCACAAAGGTAAGTCCCGCAAGACCGCTTGATGCCTGCTTTTCCACTGCTTCTGTGACAAGCCCCGCATCCTTAAGACGAGCGCAGAGCTCTCGGTTCTGCGGATGTGAAAAATAATTCACCACGCTCTCGGCGGTTATCTGTCCAAAGTCAGGTATTGCGCAAAGCTCCTCTACGCTTGCTTCAAGACAAGCGTCAAGAGTAGTAAATCGGGACGCGAGCGCTGCGGCGGCGACCTCACCTATATTTCTTATTCCAAGCGAATATATAAGTCTCTCAAGACCTGCTTTTTTTGAATTTTCAATAGACTTTATAAGCTTTTCTGCCGACTTTTTGCCCATGCGTTCAAGCTTTTCAACGTCATCGGCGCGAAGCCAATAAAGGTCTGCCACGTCTTTTATAAGTCCCGCCTCTATAAGAAGCTCCACTATCTGCGGACCAAGTCCGTCGATATTCATAGCGCCCTTTGAGGCAAAATGCTCTATACTGCGGGATATCTGCGCGGGACAGGTCGCGTTCGTACATCTTACAGCAACTCCGTCTCCCTCGTCTCTGAAAACAGGCTCTTTGCAGGACGGACATACGCTTGGCATATTAAAGAGCACCTCACTGCCGTTACGCTTCTCGGGAAGGGCTCTGACAACCTCGGGGATTATGTCCCCTGCCTTGCGCACCACCACCGTGTCTCCTATCATTATTTTCCTTTCCCGTATAAAATCGAGATTGTGAAGGGTAGCTCGGCTGACGGTAGTTCCCGCAAGTCTCACGGGAGAGAGCACCGCGTTCGGTGTAAGAACGCCTGTTCTTCCGACTGCTATCGTTATATCCTCAAGCTTTGTTTCCTTTTCTTCGGGGGGGAATTTATATGCCACCGCCCATTTGGGTGTGTTCGTTCCCTCTCCAAGCGTTACGCGGTCTGAAAGCTTGTTTATCTTTATGACGACTCCGTCTATGTCGTACGCCAAAGAATCGCGCATAGCTCCAAGCTTTTCGATATGAGCGATTATATCGTCGGCATTCTTTGCGAGCGCCGTCTCCTCAAGTATTTTAAAGCCCAGGCACGAAAGCGTGTCGAGGGTCTCGGTATGAAGCTTTGGCGTCTTGCCATCGCCGTATATATCGCCCTCTTGAAAATTGAATACGAATATATCGAGCTTGCGCTCAGCCGTTATCTTTGAATCAAGCTGTCGCAAAGAGCCCGCCGCGGCGTTTCGGGGATTTGCCATAAGCGCCTTCCCCTCCTTTTCGCGTTTCTCGTTTATCTTCTCGAACACGGCTCTCGGCATATATACCTCGCCTCTGACGGTAAGCGTCAGAGGCTTTTTCAGCACGAGCGGAATAGAGTAAACCGTTTTAAGGTTTTGAGTGACATCCTCTCCGACCTCGCCGTCCCCTCTCGTAGCGCCCTGAACGAAAACTCCGTTATCATAGCGCAAGGAAACAGAAAGTCCGTCTATCTTTGGCTCTATCGAATATTCGGCGTCCTGAACGCTTTGAGCGACTTTGGCGCAGAACTCGCGTATCTCGTCGTAGGAAAAGACGTCGGAAAGCGAATCCATTCTTACCGCGTGAGTCACCTTTTCAAATTTGTCAAGCGCTTTTCCTCCGACTCTTTGAGTGGGAGAATCGGGGCTGAAAAGTCCCTCGTATTCCTCCTCAAGCGAGAGAAGTCTCGCATACATCATATCATAATCGTAATCGGATATCTCGGGAGAATCGTAAACGTAATATCTCTCGGCGTGGTAGTTAAGCTCCTTGCGAAGCTTCTCTGCCTCCGCAAGCACTTCGTTTGTGGGTATTTTTTTACTCATAAAAGAAAATATCCCCTTTATATTTATTCTACTCTATATTATAACCTTTTTTTTGCGATATGTCAATCAAAAGAAAGAGCAAGTCCCCAGAATTTTACGCCTGTCCCCAAGGAATTAAAGGATAAATGCCGTCATAATGATTAGATAGCGAAAAAAATAGGGGGAGAGCCATGGCGGTATTTTTCACCATTCTTATACTCGCCGTTATACTTGTAAACGGCTGCACGGACGCTCCAAACGCAATATCGACCTGCATATCCACTCGCTCAATGTCGCCAAGCGGAGCGCTTGCGCTCGCCGCGCTCTGCAATTTTGCGGGAAGCTTTGGAATGACACTTCTGAACTCCCGCGTAGCAGAAACGGTATTTAACATCGTTGATTTCAGCGATACCCCCGACTCTGCTCTTCCTTCTCTCTGCGCGGGAATGGTCGCCGTCGTTATTTGGGCGCTTGTCGCTTGGCGATTTGGGATACCCACGAGCGAAAGCCACGCTTTGATATCGGGAATATGCGGCGCGGCTATCGGCGGCGGAATGAATCTATCTGTTATAAACACGTCAGAGTGGCTTCTCGTGATAGCGGGGCTTTTTCTCTCAACCATCCCTGCCGCTATAATCGCAAGGATAATATATTCTCTTATGTTAAAATTTCTCGCAAGATTTGAGCACCGCAAAATAATCAAGCATTTTATGCGCGCTCAAAGGTACAGTGCGGCGAGCAGCGCTTTTTTACACGGCGCGCAAGATTCGCAAAAATTTATGGGAGTCTTTATGCTCGGTCTCTCTTTGATAAACAAAAAAGAGCTTAGCGACAGCTTTGATATTCCCATATCGGTCGTTTTTGTCTGTGCCGCGGTTATGACCTTCGGCACGCTTATAGGTGGCGGAAGAATAGTAAAAAAGGTGGGAATAGATATGGTAAATCTTAATGCCGCGGGCGGAACTGCCGCAGATATGGCGTCCTCCTCGGTACTCTTTCTCTGCTCGCTTTTCGGTATACCTGTCAGCACAACGCATTCCAAGGCTTGTGCCATGATGGGCGTCGGCTCTCAAAAAAGAGGCGGCGGAATCGATAAGAAGATCATATTGGAAATGCTTCTCGCTTGGATACTCACCTTCCCTATCTGCGCATCTATCGGCTTTTTCCTTGCTCTCTTAATATCCTGAAAGGTGATTTTTATATGGTAAAATACGATTATTTCGAGACACTTGAGTCGCTATCCATTTACGCATCAGAGGCTGTGAAGCTGGCTTGCTCGGAAAACACTTCGTCAAAAAAGCATCTTGAAGATATCCGTGCTAACTCGTCACAAAAGCTTATGTCACTTGAAAGCTCTCTCTTTTCAGATTTTCTCCCGCCGCTTGAGCGTGACAGCATAGCGGCATACGCGCATACTCTGAAGGATCTTACCGATACAGCCTGCGAGCATTTCACGCTCTGCCGCACCTGTACCGTACAAAAAAAGAAAACTGAGGAAGAAGCTCTCTGCATTTCGCTTGTATCCGAGATCAAAGAAAGCACCGCTATACTCAGAAATTTAAAAAAGCCGGGTGAGACACCCGACATTCAAAAATTCAGAGATATTTTGCATAAAGCTATACAAGCACATATATCCGAGCTTTCAAAAATAAGCAACGGAGCTCTGCCCAAATCTCTGACTCCGGTTATTCTCTCCTCGGGCAGATTGCGCGCTTCTCTTTCACATTGCTTCGATAGTCTTATTGAGATAATGCTTTATAACATATAAAAAGAGAAAGCCACGTGAGAACCTTTTGAGGAAAAAGGATTGCTTTCTAACTTAACG
This sequence comes from Eubacteriales bacterium, assembly GCA_045653185.1. Classification (GTDB taxonomy): domain Bacteria; phylum Bacillota; class Clostridia; order Oscillospirales; family CAG-272; genus HGM12713. The sequence continues at coordinate 2,457 of JAZOLQ010000059.1, read as the reverse complement.
GTATGTTTTTCTATAAAGAAACAACTCGGCGGGAGTAAAAGATATGCACTCCAAAAGTGTCTAACTTTTGGGGTGCATATCACTATCGTCTGCCGAGTTACTTTTTGTTTTTTATTTGTATATTAAAAAATACCTTTATTGTATTTTATCATCGCGGCCAGAGTAATTACAAGTCCTATTATAAGACCTGCAATTAAAATAACTGTTCCCGCAAAGGTAAAAATCTGCTTGTTTGTGTAAAAGGTTACGGCAGAAAATACGCTAAAGACCATAAGAGCGCAACCGCATATGATCGTACCGAGTCCCACTTTTTTACCGAAAGGAATCCTATCCTCCTCGGAAACACGATGCCTGTGATATGAGTGCAGTGTCGATATATTTCCGCGCATATTTGAAATGCCGATGACCGCAATTATCAGTCCCAAGAAAAACGGCACAATATTCTGCATCATAACAAATCACCTCCGAGTTCAACTTTATCTGCAAATATTACTTTTCGGGATCAAGATACTTCCAGTAAGACTTTATGTAATTTACGCCCGACCAGACTGTCATAACTATCGTAAAAATCATCGTAAGACCGGTAAGCGGATATATTCCATGCACAATATTATTATCTGCCCCGCCAACTATAAGCTCAACAAGAAATTCAACGACAGGCTCAAGAAATACCGTAGATATAAATACTATCTGCGAGACCGTCTTTATCTTTCCAAGATAGTTTGCAGCAATAACTATACCCTCTCCCGTTGATACAACAAGACGCATAGAGGTAACGGCAAGCTCTCTGAAAACGACAATTATCAAGGTGATTATCATCGGAAGTCTGAGCGACTCAAACTTATAAAGTATAACAAAGAGCGCTCCGATGACCATAAACTTATCCGCTACGGGATCAAGAAATTTTCCAAAATCGGTTATGAGATTATCCCTTCTCGCTATCTTTCCGTCAAACATATCGGTCAGCGCAGTTCCTATAAAAAGCGCCGCGCAAACAGTACAGGAGATATAGAACGGAATAACCGTGTCGGGAAGCATTCCTACAATAAGGAAAATCGGCACGAGACAAAGTCTCAAAACAGTAAGCTTGTTTGGCAAATTAAGTTTCATATATTTGCAACCTTTCTATACTTTATTGTTTGGTGATCGCTCTGCCTATGAGGTCGTAATCAAGAACATCTCTTATCTTTACCTTCACAAAGCTTCCGGGAGCAATTCTGACGTCTGAACGGAAATAAACTTTTTCATCAATCTCGGGAGCGTCAGCGGCACTTCTTCCAAAATGCACCTCGCTTACAGCATCAAATTCCTCACAAAGAACCGTGACGGTCTTTCCTATCATAGAACGGTTTCTCGCCTCGTTTATCTCAAGCTGCTCGCGCATAAGCATATCCATTCTGTCCTGCTTTAACTGCTCGTCAAGCTGGTTTTCAAAGTCGTATGCGGGGGTATTCTCCTCCCTTGAATACGTAAACACTCCTGCGCGCTCAAATTTTGTCTCCTTGACAAAATCGCAAAGCTGTTCAAAATCCTCCTCGGTCTCACCCGGGAAACCGACTATAAAAGTGGTTCTTATAACGATGTCGGGAATCTCTCGGCGAAGCTTTGCTATAACTTCCTTTATCATAGCGCTGTCTCCGTGGCGGTTCATAGCACCGAGCATATTATCGCTTATGTGCTGTATCGGAAGGTCGATGTATTTGAGTATCCTGGGGTTATCTCTTATCTCTGCTATCAACGAATCGGTCACTTTGTCGGGATAGCAATAAAGCAAACGTATCCAAGGAATATTTGTCTCCTCGGTTATCCTGTGCAAAAGCTTGTCAAGTCGGTACTCGCCGTAAATATCCATACCGTATCTGGTTATGTCCTGAGCAACTATATTAAGCTCCCTTACGCCAAGCGAGTCAAGCTGTTTTGCCTCGGCAATGATATCCTCTTCGGTACGGCTTCTGAAGCGACCTCTGATAGACGGAATAGCGCAATAAGCACATCTGTTGTCACAGCCCTCAGCAATTTTCAGATACGCCATATATTCGGGAGTTGTGAGCACTCTGTCACCGCCAAGTCTCACCGTGTCCTTATCCTCAAACGAGGAATATTTCTGAGATTTCTTCTTTCTCTTAACAGTAACGGCGTCAACCGCTTCAACTATATTGTGAATGCTTCCGACACCAAGAACGGCATCGACCTCGGGAAATTCCTCAAGAATGCTTTCTCTGTATCTTTCCGCAAGACAGCCGGTAACTATCAAAGCCTTGAGACCGTTGTGCTTTTTGAGCCATATTATGTCAAGAATATTATCTATTGCCTCTCGCTTTGCGCTCTCGATAAAACCGCAGGTGTTGACGATGACGACCTCTGCCTCTGTTTCTTCGGGGGTTATCTCATGCCCCGCCGCCATAAGTTCGTGAAGCATGACCTCGGTATCAAGCTGATTTTTGGGGCAACCAAGCG
>JAZOLQ010000058.1:0-2160 GCA_045653185.1 Eubacteriales bacterium | reverse complement strand
GAGAGCGACTATCTCACGCTCCACTGTCCGCTTACAGAGGATACAGCAAAGATATTTGACCGCGAAGCTTTCGCTAAAATGAAGAAGGGGCTATTCTTCATAAATACCGCCAGAGGCGGCGTTGTGGATGAATACGCCCTTGCAGACGCATTGAGAGACGGAAGACTCTCGGGCGCGGCAATAGATGTTCTGACTCTCGAGCCGATGTCTGCCGATTGTCCCCTGCTCTGTGCGCCACATATAACGATAACCCCCCACATTGCCTGGGCGCCGATAGAAACGAGACAGAGACTGCTCTCGATAGTCTGCGATAACGTAGAATCATTCCTAAACGGTACTCCAAAAAACAAGGTAAATTAAGTTTATATGATAAAATGGGCTGCTTCACATTTTAGTGAAGCAGCCCTCAAATTTTTTGATCTTATTTCAACGTGTTTTTTCAGTTTTTCGGCTTCCGATCCTATCAATAATCCTTGTGATAATATCTTTTTTGTAGCCCTTTATTGGCAATAGCTCGTCGTCGTCGGTCTTTTGGGGTTTTATCTTGTAAAAGTCAAAGATAGGAATGAGAATGATAGCCGCAAGACCCGCGTTAAATCCGCCGTTATAGAGAACGAATCCACCGTGCATAGCCGCCGTCGAGGTACAGATGATGGCGCTGACAAGTCCGGAGAGAACTCCGTATTTGAAGCCATAGCTTCCCGCAATAGGACAAAGTCCCGTCGCAAAAGCAAGACCGTTGATATATGCCTGCGTAGAAAGTGTCCAAGGTATATCCGCGCCCGTGATCAGACACACCGCGCAAACCAAAGCAAAGAGCGCCGTATATCCCAGAGCGATCGGAGCAACGTTTTTTGGATGCTGACCGTCTGCCGAAAATGTGAGCGCGGCAAAGGTAACGCCTACTGTCGGTCCTGTAAAGCCCACGCCCTCGGGCAAAAACGGTAACACCGAAGGAAGCCAGAAAATTATGTTAAGATAGGCGAGGATACAGAATCCGTAGACAGCAAAATTGATAAGACACAGCGGCATACCGAATTTATCGGCAAAATCCAAGCCGTAGCCCGCGCAGGAGGTCAATTTGCGGTAATTGCGGAAGCTTCTGCCGTTACGGAAGAAGCCCAGTATTAATGCGACGAGGAATATCACCGCAAAGAACACATTCATAAACAGATAGTAGATGCTTTTATGCGCCTCGTAATCCGAACCTGAGAAAGTTCCTGTATTGTGAGGAGCAACGCCAAAGGTTTTATATAAAAAGCAGTAGACGAAAATTCCAAGAATACCGATAGCAAGTCCCGCTTTATACATGTTATATCCGCGGTGCATTGCCGTAGTTCCCGGAAGGAGCGCGGGCACGAGAAATCCCGCAAGAATACCAAACGTTATCGAAAGAATTATACCGAGAACGCTGAATTCTCCTATTTTCAAAGAGCTTCCCGGAGGATAGAAAAACAAAAAGTCGCTGATAAACGGAGAGAGCGCTGTCGAGAACATTGCGATATGAAGATTATCGCGACTCGATACCTTTTTAAGCTTGCAGTATATGACAACTCCGATAAACGGCGGCCACATATTGATAAAATTCAAGCCGTAAAAGCAGTGCGCGATAACCAAAATATAAGCCGCAAAGGTGGTACTGTTAGCATGAGCGCCGCTTACAGTGATTATCAGAGTGCAGGCAAGTCCGCACAGTGCTGCGTTAAAGAGTGTGCTTGCAAGTCCGCCGAGTGAAAAATAATCGGTGACAAGCTTTGAAGGCCCTGTGAATATCCTCCAGAGATTGCTCCAAAAAAGCTCTCTGCTTATTCCCGAAACAGCCATAGCTATGGGAGTTGCGATGAAGAATGAAAGATTTAAAAGTATAATAAAGTACTTGAACGCGATACTGTTTTCCCTTATTCGCTTTTCCTTCAAATCGTGAGGAACTTCTGTCTGAGTCATAATAACGTCCTTTCATTTATGTATCTAATCTGCCAACGTAACAATTTACCGCAAAAGGTAACTCTGCTAGTCCGTTTTCGAAATATCTCTTAAAAACACTTCTGCACTTGTTTACATATCCGTCAAATCCCGCATCATTCGGTAATGGTGCAGTTGCTGAAGAAAGCAGATTGTTGATATATCTTTCCTCATCGAATATTTGAGTGTACTCAAAGC
>JAZOLQ010000057.1:0-24495 GCA_045653185.1 Eubacteriales bacterium | reverse complement strand
TACATACGTTCAGACAGAGTTTGATCCTTACGCAGAGGAAGTTAAGGTTATCAAGGAGACAGCTTACTCCACAGGCGACAGAGCAAAGGTTAAGTGCTACGGCTCTGACAGCGTTCCGGAAGGCGTTGCTATCATGAGACTTGAGAACGTTGGCGTTTCCATCACAGGTAACTCCACTAACCCCACTCGTTTCCAGCACCCTGTTGCAGGAACATACAAGAAGTGGTGTAACGAGAACGGCGTTAAGTACTTCTCGGTTGCATCGGGCGGCGGTACAGGACGTACACTTCACCCCGATAACATGGCAGCAGGTCCTGCTTCCTACGGTATGACCGATACTCTTGGAAGAATGCACGGCGACGCTCAGTTCGCAGGTTCTTCTTCCGTTCCCGCTCACGTGGAAATGATGGGTCTCATCGGCGCAGGTAACAACCCCATGGTTGGTATGACGGTTGCAGTTGCAGTTGCTATCGAAGAGGCAAGCAAATAATCCTTGATTTATAAGGTTTTTTAACGCTTCGTAGGGGCGACCACTGGCCGCCCCTACAAAGTAAATAAAAAGTTGGACACATCATTTTCGCATAATGCGGGGTGATGTGTCCGATTTATTTTCGGTGAACAATAGAGCCGCCGCATCCAATAAAGGATGCGACGGTTGTTTACAAGCCGATATTTCGGTCTACGGTTTGTTGTATGTAAAGGTTACAGACCAAGCAAATGCTTCTTCATTGTTTCGAATTCTTCTTGAGAGATTACTCCGGAATCAAAAAGATTTTTGTATTTTGAAAGAGTATCAAGTGAGGTTTCGGTCTTCATAAGCATTTTTTTATCCACAGTTGCCAGTGTACATGCAATCCAATACATAGCAATTATCATGCATATAAATCCACCTAAAATATACAACTGTGATACAATACCTTCGACGAGGGATCCCAACGCTTGGATGGCAGCAGCATCGGATTGATAGTTAGTATACCTATAGTAATAGTCTCCACCAATACGCCCGTCAGCTCCAAAAATCAGAATGAGTATACCGAATGCAAATAAAAGAAAAGCGCAAACGATTTTTAAAAGAAAAGATAGTTTTTTCATTTTTCCTCCAATGATTCATTAAAAATAAAAAAGTTCGGCAACCTAAGTCAGTGCACCGAAAAGCGCCAACTTAACGGTCAAACACATTATAACACCAAGTGGTGTTATTTGTCAACACCATTTGGCCTTTTTTTATATAATTATCTCACATACTATATGTGAGGTGAGACAATGTTTGTATATCCAAGAGTGCGTGATTTGCGAGAAGATTGCGATAAAACACAAAAGCAGATAGCAGAGTTGCTTAATATGCAACTTACCGTTTACCAAAGGTATGAGCGTGGAGAACGCGAGCTACCCCTGTGGGCAGCAATAAAGCTTGCCGATTACTACCACATTACGCTTGACTATTTGGTTGGACGGGACGCCAAATGAAGTAGCTATAACTAATTTAGATCACTCATCGGCGGAGGTAACAACCCCATGGTCGGTATGACCGTGGCTGTTGCAGTTGCGATTGAGGAAGCAAGCAAGTAAGCAAAAAGAAAGAATTGCTAACTAAATAAAAAAGTTGGACACATCACACTCGGTTTGAGTGTGATGTGTCCGTTTTCTATCTAAAGGGATAGTTTAACTTTATCCGATAAGAGAGAGGAGAACCTTTCTTTCATCTTGGGTATATTTGCTATACAAATAATTGCCCGCGGTGGCTGTTTCAAAGGAATACTGATATTCACCGACCTGAGCGGTATTAACATCATTCAATGCCTTCTCAGCGACTTCAGCTACCGAACGAGTAGCGTATGTTTCGCTGTAAACATAGGTCGTCTCTCCGCCGTACTTAAACGCGATATATCCTATGCCGCAGAAGTCACGGTCAAGATCTTCTTCCTTTATGCTCTCGATAGAGCCTGTATAAAGCTTTGCGTTACCCTTATTCTTGTAGGGGGTATCGATGTCAGCCTTTATGTCAAGGTATGGTATTCCTGCCGCATCAAGCGATTCCTTATTGAAATCGAGGCTTCCAAGAAGGTCGGCGGGGACTATCAGTGTTCCGATGCTGACGTTTTCTTTACCGTAGGTCGTTATCAGATGCTCGATGTAGTCGGTGCTTATCTCAGTGCCGAAACGGAGTCCCGAATTCTTGGATATTTTCACAGAAGCTGAGGTGTAGGTGGATATGGGCTCAACGTCCCCGACAGGCTCGGATGAGAATCTCACGTATTGCGGAAGGAACAGGTTATCTGTGGAAGTTCTGCCTTGCCACTGATATGTAAGAGCTGTAATCTTGGAGCTTGCGGTATTATTACCATAGTGCCAGTGTCTCCACGAGCTGCCTGAATTGGGAGTAATGAAGGAATATCCGATAAAGTCAAGGGTGTCTACTCCAAGAATACGCTTAAGCCCTGCCTTTGTGAAGCTTAGCTCGTATGTGGTAGTGTTATCGTTTGCGTTTGTCGATATAGCTACCGAATACTCGTTTGCGTTGGGCTGAAGAACGGTCTTTTTAAGCAAGGCAGGACCACCCTTGAAGCCTCCGATTTTAACCGTGCCGTCTTCTTTAAGAGTCATTTGGAAATTGTATCTGACTACCGCCAGATAGGAATCCGCGGAAAGACTGTGTATAAGGAACTGTGAGGTCTTTTCTACGTACTGAGCGTTGTGAACGACAAAGGCGGCGTAGAAATTATTGGCATCGTGAGCGAAATATTCATCGATATCACCGTCGGTAGGCGTTGAGAGAAGATCGGTGTCGTTGTAGGCGACGGTATTTTTGAAGGAATACTCATTCTCACCGACAAGACCGTTTACGGTGGCGGTCTTTGCGCTCTCACCTATGTAATGATCTTTATGACCAAGTGCCTTGAATGCCGTTCTCGCGTCAAAGACATATCTCACGTACTGCGGAAGTGTGCTTACAGTGCCGAAGTCCTCTGAGAGCGCCTCTGCAAGCTCCGAGCTTACAGCGCAATTTCTTACGTTGCCGGAGGTCTCGTCGGTAAGAGTATAAGCAATAGTCTGCTTTGCAAATTTAAACTTTTCTTGGATAGCGTCTATCGAAACGGATATCTCAAGATAGAAAATTTTATTTTCAGAATCTACTCTTTGAGACACGTCATATGCCGATGCAGCCAGATTTGTGTCCGCGGTGACCGGGCTGCCCGACATTTTTATATACGTCGAATCGTCGTTTATCGCGTTTGCGTCATTATTGTCCGAGCCTGTCAGCGTGAACTTCATAGTGGGAGTTTGCTCATTTGGCATTTTATAAGCAAATCCGAAATAGAGATTGTTTGCATCGTACGCGAAGTATTCTGATACCTCAGAGCTTCCCATAGGCGTTTTTCTGTAATTAACGCTGTACTCCTTATAGTCGATATGACCGTCTAATTGGGGAGCGGTGAATATAGGCGCGTCTACGTCGTAATATTTGTAGCCATAGCTATTAAGCTTATTGAAAACGTCAAATCTGTAATCAAGTCTGAGCTGATTCTTTTCCTTGAGGTAAGCGCTTGCTCCTTTAGCTTCTCGTATTGTCGATATATACTCGATATCTATTACTTTTCCTTCCTCGGAGAAGTAAAATACAGAGACCATACCCGTGGGGTCTACGGTAGCGGTAACCGCTCCTGTTGAAGAGTTTTTGTTAACAGTGCCGATATCGTCATCCTGTGGGTCTATAAGTATTTGCGTAACCACGTTTCCGTTGACACCCGTCTGATAGGTTATAACAGGGTCGGTAACTCCAACGTGACCGCAAACTACCATATGGAGATTTGCGCACTTGGAGAAGTAATTGTTCCACATATTATCGCCGCTTGTAGTGTGGTACTGAGAGTTTTCATTCAAGAGCGCGCCGCTGTTATTAAGATAGGCATGAGTCGTTATGATGACCTTATGATTCGCGTAAGCAGGCCTATCCATAATAGCCTTTGCCCATGCAAGCTCCGAGTTAGAGGGCGCATAGTCGAGAGTTATCATAAGGAACTTGTCGTTTCCGATAACGTACTCGCGAGCCAGATTGATAGGACCTTCCGTTGAAGTACCGTTACTCGTCCAATCGATAAAGGTAGTTCCGGGCATATTCTTATAGCTGCTGTTATCAAAGTAGGTATTGAAACCCGGTACGGTGTCATGGTTGCCGCGAGCCATGGAATAGGGAACTACTCCGTCAAGCTGAGAAATAGCCGCGTGGGCGATAGACCACTCGTTATCGTTCTGATGGGTGACCTCGGTAGTAGCGGAGTTACCCGTATTCATATTGCCTGTGGGGGAGTGTTCGATGTTCTCTGTTATATCACCAAGTCCGAAAACGTACTTTATTTTTTTGTCGGACGCGTTGTCAGCTATCCAACCGTAAAGAGTTTCCATATAATTTGTGCTTCCCTTGGTGTCGCCTGCGGGATAGACTATGGTAGCATCTGCGGGATATTCGTTCTTGACTGTACCCGCGTCAAGCATAGAGAGGATCTGAGTATCACCGACAAACACAAAGGAATAAGCATAGTCTGTTGGCGCATTGGGATTGGTTGCTATCCAGTCTGTCGATTTCGCCGCAGATGCGGGTATCACAGTCAAAAAAGATGCTAACAGCAACATCAATGTTAAAATGGTTGACGAAAATCTTTTTTTCATAGCCCTGTCTCCTCGAAAATTATATTACAAAAATATTTTACCACAAATTCATCTAAAAGTACAGAGTTTTTTTAGATGCGCTCGGTATATTTTTATTTTTATGTTTACGGACGCTTTTGGGGATAATTTTCTTGACTTTTATTTACAGATTTGCTATAATTAAATCAACAAATAAAGCGAGGAGAAAACGCGCATGATAAAAAAATTAATTAGTTGTTTATTGATATTGACCCTACTCGTTACCTTCTTGGCTTCCTGCGAAATGGGCGGAAAAGACGGCGTTGACGGTAAGGACGGAGTTAACGGTTCGGACGGAATGGACGGAATAGACGGCAAAGACGGTAAGGACGGTAAGGACGGCGCGGACGGAAAAGACGGTGAAAAAGGCTCGGACGGTACGGACGGAAAGTCGGCATTCGAGCTGTTTAAGGCAGAACACCCCACCTATCAGGGTACTGAGGCTCAGTGGCTGGAAACCTATTTCGGCACTACGGCTGAGGAGATTTATGCCAAGGTAAAGCCGTCTGTGGTAACCTTGGAGGCGTACAATTATTCCGGCGATCCCATTGGGAGCGGAAGCGGTTTTTTTATTAATAACAATGGACGTATTCTGACCGCGTATCACGTAGTAGACGGCGCAGAAAGAATGAAGGTGCGATTGAGCGACGGCAATACTGAGCATGAGATCACAACTCTTGTCCAATACGACGAGGGACGGGATCTCGCGCTTCTTCAATCAAACTGCACAAACACAGTTCCGCTTGAGGCGAACTCTCAGCTTACAAATCTTAAACCCGGAGAGCGTGTATACTCCTTTGGAAGCTCTTTGGGATATCTCTACTCCTCGCTGGGAGAGGGCATCTTGTCTGCGACACCTCGGTATAAGTCGATAGGAAACAGTGAATACTGCACCATTATTCAGTATACCGCACCGGTATCGCATGGAAACAGCGGAGGCCCTATTTTAGACAAGGACGGAAAGGTAATTGGAATAGTCACCTTTGGAGATACTCGCGGAGAGGCGCTTTGCTTCGCAACACACGTCAGTGAGGTGGAAAATATGTCAACCGTTGCCGGTGGTGTGCCCCTGTCCACACACAAATATAACACCACCTATTATAAAGAAAAGCTTGGGCATATCGTTTTGAATGGTTCTGCGTTGGATAAGGATATAAACAACTCTATCTGGCTTACCGACAAAAACGGCAAGACTATTTTGGACGCCGCAAAGCAGGGAGAGAAGGACTATTATCAGCTTTTATTGAGCGACAACGGAGAATGCTGGGTGACCATTGGGGTGTTGTTTGAAGACGGTATGACAGTAACTGTTCCCAAATTGTATCAGGGAAGGAACACCGACACCGAGTTGACGCTCAATTGGCAGTATCTGGTCATGGACGGCGAGATACTCGTGTACGCCTTTTTCAGCGCGCCGTCGGGAGAGTATCTCATCGAGGTGGACGGGGCATATGCCAACATGAGCAACGAATACGCCATTTATACCTATTGGACTAACGATTCGACCTACCGTCGATATGAGGATATCACAGAGCCCACTGATTTTATCCCCGGAATTTGACTTTGCCTCGGACGACAGTAGATTATAAATTATCATAAAAAACGGACACGCCACGCTTGATTTTGCGAGTGTTGTGTGTCCGTTTTCTTTTCAATTTCTGTCAAATGTTCTAACAAATCTGCTTTTTTATCTAAAAGGCTTGATTTTTCTATCGAAATATGAGATAATAATTCAATCACGTAGAATAATTTTGTGTTTTAGGAGATATCATGGAAAAAAACAGAAGCAGCTTCACGGGTAAGCTGGGATTTGTACTTGCTGCCGCGGGAAGCGCGGTAGGACTTGGAAATCTTTGGCGATTTCCTTATCTTGCCGCTCAACACGGCGGCGGAGTGTTCTTGCTCGTGTATTTTATACTCTCGGTAACCTTTGGCTTTTCGCTGATGATAGCCGAGATAGCGCTTGGCAGAAAGACAGGACTCTCGGCAATAGGCGCATTTCAGAAAATAAATAAAAAATATTCCTTTATCGGATATCTTGTCGCGATTGTTCCCGCGCTGATACTGCCGTATTATTCGGTTATCGGCGGCTGGGTAATCAAATACCTTACGGTCTTTACCACGGGGAACGCAAGCGCGGCAGCGGCAGACGGATATTTTGAGGGCTTTATCGGCAACACGTGGCAGGCTCTTCTTTTCTTCGCTATCTTTATGGGAGCGACAGCTCTTGTAGTCTTTTTTGGAGTTGAAAAGGGAATAGAAAAGGTCAGCAAGATAATGATGCCCGTTCTCGTGGTGCTCTCTGTGGGTATTGCGGCATTCGTTTGCATTTCAAACGCCGTAAGGGGAGAGTGGGAAGGTATTCTTTATTATATCAAGCCCGACTTTGCAAACTTCAGTATTATGACGGTCGTTGCGGCAATGGGACAGCTCTTTTATTCAATGTCGCTCGCGATGGGTATTATGATAACCTACGGCTCGTATATGAAAAAAGAGGTAAACCTTGAGTCCTCTGCTCACCAGATCGAGTTTTTCGATATGGGCGTTGCCTTCATCGCGGGACTTATGATAGTTCCCTCGGTAGTCAGCTATTCGGGCATAGAGGGTCTTAACAAGGGCCCGGGACTTATGTTTGTAACACTTCCCAAGGTCTTTGACGACATGGGAAGCGTGGCAGGTAACATCTTAGGCGCTGTATTCTTTCTCCTTGTTTTGTTTGCGGCGCTCACATCTTCGATATCGCTTATGGAAACAGTGGTATCGATAATTCAGGATAAGTTCCACGTTGAGAGAAAGAAGACCTGCTTTATAGTTCTTGTCGGCTCGTTTATTATAGGTATTCCTTCAGCGCTCGGCTTTGGCGCGTGGTCGGGATTTACTCCTTTGGGAATGGATATTCTCACCTTCTTCGATTTTGCGACTAACAGCGTTCTTATGCCTATCGTGGCAATTCTGACCTGCATTGTCGTATGCTACGTTATGAAGCCAAAGGCTATCATTGACGAGGTTTCGCTGACGGGCGAGTTTAAGATGGCAAAGCTCTTTAAGGCGATGATATACGTCGCTCCGCTCCTTCTTCTTGTAATACTTGTCTTCGCAATATTTGAGGCGTTCGGTGTCACCTTTGGCGGATTTCTTAAGTTTTGATAAATTGAAAAAGAAAAATAATGCGAGGGGGACTTTCTCGAAGGAAAGGCCCCCTCGCGCTCCAAAAAACTTGCTAAAAGACACGGCATTTGGAAACGCTCCAAATGCCGTGTCTGATATTTTTGCGATATTATCAGTCATACATTTTATTATTGTTATTATGATTTCCGTTGTTTCATCCAGCTTTGCATTAGCGGGGTTAAATGTTTGATCATGATATGGTTGTAGCCTCACTTGCTAAATTTATTTTTTCACGTATTATATATAATATTTTTGGAATTCTACTTGACTTTGTGTTTGAAATGTGATAATATAGTATCGATAACTACATTTGGTAACTAAAAAGACGCCATAATGTGCATATTATAGAATATATTCTAGGAGGTATTGTTGTTTTGAATTACAGAGCACACACACACTTTAATGAAATTCCGATAATTTTTTCAACAGATGATAATTACGCGCCTTATCTTGACGTCGCTGTTGCCTCTTTGATAGAAAACGCGTCCAAGAGGTATAAATATAGGATTATGATTTTGAATACGGGACTCAGTGAGGAGAATATTGTCAAGCTCAAGCAAAACGAGCGCCCCGGCTTTTTTATTGATTTTGTCGATATTTCCGAGGAGGTGGAAAATATAAGCTCCCAATTGAAACACGTTTACCATTTCTCCGCGGCTGCCTATTACAGACTTTTTATAGCATCTATTTTCCCGCAGTACGATAAGATCATTTATCTTGATTGCGACCTCGTTGTGACGGGCGATATATCGGATCTGTATCACATCGATATTGGAAAAAATATCATAGCTGCCGCCCCCGAGGAGTATGTCAGAACCACAAGCGAGTTTAGGGATTATGCCGAAAAAGCACTTGGAGTAGATCCCGATAGCTACGTAAATTCGGGCGTTTTGGTTATGAATCTTGAGGAGTTCAGAAGAGAGAATATTGAGGAACAATTTGTTCATTTGATAACGAAGTATGATTTCGATCTTCTTGATCCCGATCAGGCGTATCTGAATTATTTGTGTCGAGATAAAATATACGTTTTGCCAAGCGGCTGGAACAAAGAGCCGATGGATTATCCGTGCGAGGGAAAGAAGAACATTGTTCATTACGCGCTTTACAAAAAACCGTGGCAATATGATGACGTGATAGACGTAGAATATTTCTGGCATTATGCCGAAAGATCTCTTTTTTACGATTTGATATTGCAAAGAAAGGTGTCGTTTGGAGACGAGGAGCGAGCAAAGAAAGAGGCTGCCGCGGTGGAAATTTTGGAACACGCGAAGCGTATCGTAGAGTCCGAATACACTTTCTTAAAGAAATTGCATAAGCCTGAAAGATTGGGGTTTAGATATGGAAAGATCACCGCAAAAATTGAAATTGCTTGAAAAAATTTCCGAGCTTGAGAAAAAGGAGCTTTGGCACGTCGATATAGAGGACGATCCCGAGACCTATCCTCTTATGCCCGAGGATGTCGATTATCTTAATGAGAAGCTCTCAAGTAAGATAAAGAATAAAATCGCAAACTTCGCGGGCTCGCGCTTTTATGACAAAATGATCGACAAGCGTCAGCTTATTATTAAAGAGGTGCGGGGAATTGAGAATTTTACCGCCGTGAAGGGCGGAAAGATAGTTACCTGTAATCACTTCAGCGTATGTGATAATTACGCGGTATGGGTGGCGCTTCGCGACCATATGGACGGTAAAATGCTTTATAAAATCATTCGTGAGGGGAATTATACAAATCCCCCCAAGCCTTTCGGGCTTTTTATGCGCCATTGTAATACGCTTCCGCTTTCAAGCCAAACGGCAACGATGAAAAAATTTTTACGCGCCGTAAAGGAACTGCTTGGTCGAGGTGAAACGATTCTTATTTATCCCGAACAGAGTATGTGGTGGAATTACCGTAAGCCAAGGCCTATACAGGACGGAGGGTTTGTGTTGGCTGTGAGAAATAAAACGCCGATAGTGCCTATATTTATTACAATGAAAGACAGTGACATTCTTGATAGCGACGGATTTTTTGTGCAGGAATACACTATAAATATCCTGCCTGCAATATATCCCGATGAATCGCTTTCAAGCTCGTTAGCCAAGGAGGCTATGAAAAAAGAAAACTACGAAGCATGGGTAAGGGTGTACGAGGAATTTTATAAAAAGCCTCTCGTGTATGGTGAGTTATGAAGCTCTATCTTTCGATTATCGGTATTTCAATGTTCGTTATTTCTGTGTTTAATATGATCTTTGAAACGGCTTCGTGGTATTACGTTGTAATAGCGGTCATTTGGTGTACGGGGCTTCAGTTTGCTTTTGACGGTATTATAGCAATTGTCATAAACAAAATGCCTGACAGTTGGTTCGGAGTCGATAATCCTCTTTATCGAGTCTCTCAAAAAGAGCGACAGCTTTATAAAAAGCTTAGGGTAAGAGATTGGAAGGATAAGGTGTGGGAGCTTGGACATCTTGGCGGATTCAGCAAAAAAATTCTGAGAGAGCCTGATAATCCCGCGTACATTGAAAAATTTATCGTAGAATGCAACAAGGGTGTGCTTACACACAGACTTTCATATCCTGTGGGATTTCTGGCAATGATCACAATTGCCGGATCTTGCGCATTTACAATTGCGCTTCCTGTTGCGACGGTAAATTTGTTTCTCAATATTTTGCCAACTCTCGCTCTCAGATATAATACACCGATGCTGAAAGCTATTTTGGTTAGATTAAGAAAAAAACAGAACCTGAAAGAGTATATTTACAGTAAATCAATATAAAACGGGCTGTCTCAAATGCGAATTTTAGAGCGTTTGAGACAGCCCATTTGTTTATTTGTTTACTACAATGTAATTTGCCATAGCGGATATTTTTGATGCGGGGACATAATATTTCTTTGCTACCGACCATGGCGTATCGTCGGCAGAGGGGAAGTATATGATAACGTCACCGTCGGAGCGGCTTACGCTCTCTCCGAATCTGACCTCAGAGAGCGCTTTTATCGTGTTCTCACCCAGATGCTCGGAGCAAATGGAAAGCTCGGTGTCGATAGAGAGACTTCCGCCGTCAACACGGGCGCGGCAGGAGATCACGCCGACGTCGCTCGAAAGCTTAGCTGTATCGGGAGTCGCCCTCTCACCCTCGTATCTGAAGGGGAGAGATAGCTCTGAGGTCGAAAATTCGCCGTTCGTTTCGACGAGCAGTGTGTATTTGCACTGTCCCGAGACAATATATTTATTCTTATCAAATTCAAACTTTTCAGCAGAGGGACGGCACCACACATCGATTATTCGAGACGAATGCTCAAGCGAGGTCTCGGATATAGCCTTTCTCTCGCTTTGCGAAAAATTGCCTCTCGTGACTGCGCAGACAGTGGGGATAGTATAGTCGCGGTATGCCGTTTCGCTGTAACACTCGGTAGAATATATATCACGGGTGTAGCTTAGGGGCAGAGAGGTGTAGGCGCAGAGCTTGGGAATCAGCGATACAGCGCAGATTATCTTTCCGTCCTCGACCGACACAGAAAGGTCGCTCACGTCGGCGCTTGCCTTGCAAAGGCTGTCGGCGCTTATTTCATCTGCCTCTATCCTATGCTCAAATGCTACCGTTCTTGAGAGCGTTTCGGCGTCTCCCTTGTCTCCTTCTTTGGAAACTATAACCTTCAACAGAAGCTCGCCTCGGCAGTCGGCATAGCCGTTTGATGCCGATACGTCGGACATCTGCACGTCGGCAGAGGCGCTTGCTACACGCATATCCGCCGTGCTTATGCTTATCTCCTCGCAAAGCTCGATAACGTCGCCTATTGCCGATACGGCGCTTGTGCTGAGCGTCTCACCCATAAGTCTTTCGATGCTCATGGGCTCTATCTCGCCTACGCACCTCTCCTCAACTATCATCATTCCATAGGCGCGTACTCTCGCGGATATACGGCATTTTATCCCGACCCTTCTGGGCGCGCTGACTCTTGCGGTGATATTCTCGTCAGAGATATCGCAAAGCACGGTGACACCCTCGTTGATATCAAAATCACTCGTTATCTCAAGAGGAGCGCTCAGAGCATATTCGGCAGAGAGGGGAGCGGAATATATTCCGCCGTCAGCGCCCACGTAAAGCATATTATAATCTATCGTTCCGTTAAGCTCGACGTTGTTTCCGCCGATATACTTTGCGGGGGGAAGGATAGAGGGTATCACCTTGAGGATACGCCTTATCTCAGGCTGATAATCGGGGAGAGTGTAGTCGCTTGAAAGCTCTGCCGATATAGTTTTGTCGCAAAGCGGCATTTGAAGCCTTTTGGGAGAAGTCCCATACATAGCGTCGGTACTGTTCATATAAAAATCTCCTTTATACAGGTTTATTGACACTAAATTTTATTGTAAAAAAGTAAAAAATATTACTGTTTTTCGGGCAAATTTTCTTTTTAGGTTGATTTGATATCTAAAGTGTGCTATAATGACTTAAATGTACTTTTATGTAAAATTATGCAGATTAAGGAGAGATATATGGAGTTTAGTGTAAACAATCCAATATTGTTTCTTATGGTTGGGGCTATAATAGCTATCGTGCTTGCCCAATCGGTATTCTTTTTAGTGAAGGCTTGGAAGCGGGGTATAGCTCTTGGAATGGACAAGCGCAAACTGAAAAGAATAGCAATTACGGCTTCTATTTTTACGATAGCGCCTGCCGTTGCCATCCTTATAAGCGTTGTTGCTCTTGCAAAGGATCTTGGAATAGCACTTCCTTGGCTCAGACTCAGCGTGGTAGGCTCTATGTCGTATGAGATGTTAGCCGCAACAAATACCATGAACGCTATGGACCTCAGCTTCGGTCAGTCAACGGGGCTTACCGCATCGCAATATGTCACTATCGCACTCGTTATGACGCTTAGCATCATGGTGGGAATTTGGCTTGTTCCTACTATCTGCAAGAAGCTTCAAGGCGGTATGATAAATCTTGAAAACAGAGATAAAAAGTGGGCTGATATTTTTTCGTCCTCAATGTTTATAGGAATGATAGCCGCTTTTGTGGGATACGTATTCTGTGACGTTTCGACGATATTTGAAGGCTCTGGCGTGGGACTTATCCCTGTATGCGTAATGGCGGTATCCGCAATTGTTATGTGCCTGTCCGGCGTGCTTGTGAAGCTGCTTAAGGCAAGATGGATATCCGATTATGCTTTGCCTATAAGTCTTGTGGCAGGTATGGCGAGCGCAATACCGATAACCGCTTGGCTGTCGTGAGGAGGATAGATATGAGTAAGAATAATACATATATTGAAAACGTATATAAGTGGGGCAGGGGCTGGAATCTTTCGGTCATGGTGATACTGCTCGCTTTCCCAATAGCAGTGGCGCTTATCTTTGGAGCTATGCCCGATTGGCGCGGACTTTTGTTTGGACTCATTGCGACCGCTCCGATGTATTGGGCAGTCGGTGTTATTGAGGTGTTGACCTATATCCCCATGCTTGGAGCGGGCGGAGCGCACCTCTCCTTCGTAACGGGAAACATTTCAAATCTCAAGCTTCCGTGCGCGCTCAACGCGCTTGAGCAGGCGGGTGTAAAGGCTAACTCCGAGGAGGGCGAGGTGGTTTCCACTATCGCGATAGCTGTTTCGAGCATAGTTACGACTCTTATAATAATTCTCGGCGTAATTCTTATAATTCCGCTCTCTCCGATACTTGAAGCGCCTGTTTTAGAGCCTGCATTTAAGCAGATGGTTCCTGCGCTTTTTGGCGGACTTGGAGTTGTGTTCGTTTCGAAAAACTGGAAGATAGCGATAGCCCCTGTGCTTCTTATGCTAGTCTTGTTTATCGCCATTCCCGCGCTTAATGCAGATAGCGTAGGAATTATGGTTCCTGTAAGCGTTCTCTTCACACTTGCGGTGAGCCGCATAATGTATAAAAAAGGAATGCTTTGATAGGGAGACGATATGATAGCTTTGTATATAGTTTTAGGACTTTTAGCAGTCTTTTTGGCTGTAATACTTATAAGGGCGGCTCGTTTCAAGCCCAAAAAACAGAAGCCGCTCGGCACGGACGAGGTGAGCTTTGATGCTGAGAGGGCGATTTCGGCGCTTCAGTCTTTGATACGCTGTAAGACGGTGTCGTATTACGACCGCTCACTTGAGGATGACGCCGAGTTTGAAAAGCTTATATCGCTTTTGCCCGAGCTTTATCCCGAGGTGATGAAGACTTGCGAATTCCAAAAGCTTCCCGACAGAGCGCTTTTGTTCAGATGGAAGGGAAAGCGCGAGGCTGAGCCGTCGGTCATGATGGCGCATTACGATGTTGTTCCCGTCGAGGAAGAAAATTGGCAAAAGCCTCCCTTTGAGGCAATAATTGAGGACGGAGTCCTCTGGGGCAGAGGCTCGCTTGATACGAAGGTTACCTTCAACGGTGTGCTTTATGCCGCAAACACGCTCATAGCTGAGGGATTTGTTCCCGAAAACGATATCTGGTTTGCTTTTTCGGGCGGCGAGGAGGTCAACGGAAAGGGAGCTGAAAATATAGTCGCTTACTTTGTGGAGAATCACATTCAGCCTGCGCTTGTCGTTGACGAGGGCGGAGCTGTCGTTGAAGGAGTTTTCCCCGGAGTAAAGGAGAGCTGCGGACTTATAGGAATTGCCGAAAAGGGAATGATGAATCTCAGCTTTTCTGTCGAATCCTCGGGCGGACACGCGTCAGCGCCCGCGCCGCACACACCTATTGGGGTAATATCCGAGGCGTGCTGCAAGGTTGAGGCGCACCCATTCCCGATGCATATAACAAAGCCTGCGGCTGATATGTTCGATACTCTTGGTAGACATTCAAGCTTCGTTTACAGAGTGATATTCTCTAATATGTGGCTCTTCAGCGGAGTTCTTAATATGATATGCAAGAGCAGCGGCGGAGAGCTTAACGCTCTTCTCAGAACGACGGTCGCTTTTACTCAGGCATCAGGAAGCCTTGCGCCGAACGTTATTCCCCCGTCGGCATCTATGGT
Source organism: Eubacteriales bacterium (assembly GCA_045653185.1). GTDB lineage: Bacteria > Bacillota > Clostridia > Oscillospirales > CAG-272 > HGM12713. The sequence goes on along the minus strand of JAZOLQ010000057.1, from coordinate 9,684 downwards.
GGCAAACATCAGACTCAATCCCGAGGATAGCGTTGAGGGCGCGCTTGAGCGCATACGCAAAACGGTGGCGAACGACGACGTCAAGCTCAGCGCCACGGGCGGAATGGAGCCCAGTCCTATATCCGAGACCGATTGTCCCGCATGGGATAAGGTGGCTTATGCCGTCGCAAACACATGGAAGGGCTGTATAGTTGCTCCGTATCTTATGGTTCAGTGCTCTGACAGCCGTCACTACGGCGAGATATCGAACCACGTGTACCGTTTTTCAGCTATGGACCTTACGAGCGAGGAAAGAAAGACTATCCACGGCAATAATGAAAGAATAAGACTTGATACCGTCAAAAAGGCGATAGAGTTTTATATAAGACTTATGAAGCAGTGCTGATTTTTCAATATCCGATGTAGAAACAAAAAGCATTCCCGATATCCTCGATATCGGGAATGCTTTTTATATTTCGTGTACCTTTTCGGGCTCGGCGCTCGGCATGTTCATAAATCCAAAATGAGAGCCGCTGCCTATGGCGGATTCTATTCTTAACAGTCTGTTGTATTTTGCGACTCGCTCCGTGCGGCAGGGCGCGCCCGCCTTTATAAACGGGGCGTTGAGGGCGACAGCGATATCGGCGATGGTGGTGTCCTCGGTCTCTCCGCTTCTGTGTGAGAGGATAAATCTGTATCCCGCCTCCTTTGCGGTGTGAATGACTTCAAGAGTTTCGCTGAGTGTTCCTATCTGATTGGGCTTTATGAGAATGGAATTTGCCGCGCCCTTTGAGATGCCTTCCTTTAACCTTTCTGTATTGGTGACAAAGAGGTCGTCGCCGACAAGCATGATCTTATTTCCAAGGCGTTCGGTGAGCTTTTTCCAACCCTCAAAGTCGCGTTGGTCAAGCGCGTCCTCAATGGACATTATCGGATATTTTGCCACAAGGTCACACCAGTAGTGTATAAGCTCGTCACGGCTGTAAGACTTTCGTCTCTTTGGCATAAGGTATGAATTGTTCTCGGCGTACCACTCGGATGCGGCGGCGTCAAGCGCTATCATAACAGAGGAAGTGTCGTATCCCGCGCTTTTTATAGCGCATACGATAAGCTCGATAGCTTCTTCGTCACTCTTGAGGTCGGGGGCGTATCCGCCCTCGTCTCCGACAGTCGTGGAATATCCTTTTTCTCTGAGAAGCTTTCCAAGCTCGGCGTATATCTCGCTTCCCGCGCGGAGCGCCTCGGAGAAGCATTTAGCACCAACGGGTACTATCATAAATTCCTGTATCTCGACGTTGTTTGCCGCGTGAGCGCCGCCGTTGAGAATATTCATCATGGGAATGGGAAGTCTGTATGAATCCACTCCGCCAAGGTATTTGTAAAGCGGAATGTGATACCAGTTTGCCGCGGCTCTCGCGGCGGCAAGAGATACAGACAAGATGGCGTTTGCGCCGAGCTTTGATTTCTCCTTTGTTCCGTCAAGCTTTATGAGAAGATTATCAAGCTCGCACTGCTCGGCGGCGCTTATACCCGCTATGCTCGGCGATATCGTTCGGCAGACGTTGCAAACAGCCTTTGTGACCCCTTTTCCGTTAAATCTTTTTTTGTCGTTGTCGCGCAGCTCGTGCGCTTCATATATGCCCGTTGATGCGCCCGAGGGCACACTCGCCACCCCGACCGTTCCGTCAGAGAGAAATACCGAGCTTTCAATAGTCGGGTTGCCTCTTGAATCGAGAATTTCTCTCGCGCAACACTTTATTATTTGAGGTTTGTTCATAAAACTGTAAGTTCCTTTCGATAAATTGTACTGTTATTATTTGCAATTGAGAGGAAAATATGCCTGATTTTTTTGATTGGCGAGAGTGACTTGATAAGAAGATTATGCGTTAAAAATGCTTGACAGGAGATTAATGATAGTATATAATGGATGTAACAACCCTTTGAAGGAGAAGATTTATGAAAAAATTTATTTCTTTAATGCTCGTTTTTGTTCTTGTTTTAGGTTCTATTGCCGTGTTTACTGCTTGTGATTCTTCTGATGATAAAAACCCATCAAAAACTGAAGAGGTAACCACTGCGGCTACTACTGAGGCTACAACAGCAGAAACTACTGCGGCTACCACAGCAGCGGCTACCACAGCAGCGGCTACCACAGGTGTAGTTATTCCTGATGATTATACGCTTTATAAAAACAACGATATATCCTTTGCTTACCCTGAGGGCTGGGTAAAGACCGACGCGTCTGTTGTGACCATCCAGAACACAGAGAACTCTAATAATATCACTGTGGCATATGAAGCTAAAACGGATATCTATAAGAATATGACAGTGGATTCCTTCAACAATACCATAAAGCCTGTTTATGATAGCTTAGGTATGGCAGTATCAAATGTTAAGGTGTCTCACAAGACTAATAATGGTATAGAAATTACAGTTATATCTCATAATACTACTGTCAATAGCACAACGATGAAGCAGACACAGTATATTCTTAACAGCGGCTCCCGTACATATACGGTGACGGTTACCGAGGCAGTTGCCGATTCCGAGCTGGTAGAGAATGTTCTCAAGACCTTAATTCTTGTCGGTTGATATTTAATGTAAAAGATATTATGGCGTGATTTGTGGCATATCCACAAATCACGTCTTTCTTTTTGTCGAAAAATTTCTTTTGATATAGAAATGCGTTGTTGACAATTATTTGTTGATGTGATATAATAAATAAAGAAATAACAAGTCGAAAAAAGACTTGCGGATTTTCTGTTACCGGCGGATAAGTGGAAATAACCATGCGGAAGCAGAGAATAATATTGCCGACCGCCTGGGCAGTCCTTCCGTGTGGGATAGGACTGCCCAATTTTATTTTGATTTGGAGGTAAAAATGAAAAAAGTTGGAATTCTTATGGGTAGCGACAGCGACCTTCCGATCGTTGAAAAGGCGATCAATACTCTTGCGGAGTACGGAGTGCCGTATGAGGTGCACGTTTATTCCGCTCACAGAACACCCGTAGAGGCGAAGGAATTTTCCGCAAATGCAAGAAAGAACGGATTTGGTGCTATAATCGCGGCGGCGGGTATGGCGGCGCATCTTGCGGGCGCTGTTGCGGCTAATACAACTCTTCCTGTAATAGGAATACCTGTCAAGTCAAAAAATCTTGACGGAATGGACGCGCTTCTCGCAACCGTTCAGATGCCTACGGGTATTCCCGTAGCTACCGTTGCTATCGACGGCGCGGCAAACGCAGCCCTTATCGCTATACAGATACTCGCGGTCGAGGACGAGGATCTCGCAAAGAAGCTTGACGACGCTCGCGTTGCGGGCGCGAAAAAGGTTCTTGAGAAAAATCGCGCTATTGAAGAAAAATATAACAAGTAATTATTAAAATAACAATAAACGAAAGGCGAAGATCAAAGATGAAAAGTTACAGTGAGAGCTATAAGGCGGCGGGAGTTGATATAACTGCCGGATACAAGGCGGTAGAGCTTATGAAGGCTCATATCGCAAGAACAAAAAACGAGGGCTGCCTTGATGATGTGGGCGGCTTTGGCGGTTGCTTCGGACTTCCCACGGGATACGAAGAGCCTGTGCTTGTTTCGGGAACTGACGGATGCGGCACAAAGGTGAAGATGGCTATCCTTATGGACAAGCACGACACTATCGGAATAGACGCGGTTGCTATGTGTGTGAACGATATCATCTGCTGCGGCGCAAGACCCTTGTTCTTCCTTGACTACATAGCGTGCGGAAAGAACATTCCCGAAAAGATAGCGGCTATCGTTGGCGGCGTTGCCGAAGGATGCGTTCAGTCTGGCGCGGCTCTTATAGGCGGAGAAACTGCAGAGCACCCCGGTATGATGCCCGTCGAGGAGTACGACCTTGCGGGATTTGCCGTCGGAATAGTTGACAAGAAGAAGATACTGGACAACACAAAGACCGCCGAGGGCGACGTGGTCATAGCTCTTGCGTCGAGCGGAATACACTCAAACGGCTTCTCGCTTGTAAGAAAGGTCTTTGATATAGACAATAATCCCGACTCGCTTTACGTCCCTTGCGACGAGCTTGGCGGAGCAAGCATAGCTGAGACACTTCTCACACCTACAAAAATTTACGTTAAGAGCGTTCTCGCGCTTCTTGAAAAGGTTAACGTAAAGGGAATCAGCCATATCACAGGCGGAGGATTTTACGAGAATATTCCGAGAGCGCTTCCTAAGGGCTATACAGCTAAGATAGACAGAAGCGCAGTTAAGGTGCTTCCTATCTTCGAGCTTATCGCAAAGACAGGCAATATACCCGAGAGAGATATGTTCAATACCTACAATATGGGAGTTGGTATGAGCATAACAGTTCCCGCAGACGAGGTCGATACCGCGCTTGAGATACTCAAGGCTCACGGCGAGGACGCTTACGTTATCGGCGAGATCGTTAAGGGCGACGAGGGTGTTATTATTTACTGATAACGCTTGAAACAGGAGATTAGGATAAATGAAAAAGAATGCTAAGGTAAAGGTCGCTGTGTTGGTCTCGGGAGGAGGAACTAACCTGCAGGCTATAATAGATGCGGCTCTTGAAAAGGTTATAAAGAGCGCGGAGATAGCTCTTGTCGTTTCCAATAATCCTTCTGCTTATGCGATCACGAGAGCGCAGAACGCAAATATTCCCGTGGAAATAATTTCAAAGAAGGAATGCGGATCGCAGGAGGTCTTTGAGGGAAAGCTTGTTTCTACTCTTGAGGAGAACGGAATAGAGCTTATAGTACTTGCGGGATTTATGAGTATTCTCAGCGCAAGCTTTACAAGACGCTATGAACGCAGAATAATCAACGTTCACCCCTCGCTTATCCCGTCCTTTTGCGGAAAAGGCTTTTACGGACTTCATGTTCACGAGGCGGCGCTTGATTACGGCGTAAAGGTCACGGGAGCTACCGTGCATTACGTTAACGAGATTCCCGACGGCGGAGAGATAATCCTTCAGAAAAGCGTTTCCATCAAGAAGGGAGAAACTCCCGAAAGTCTCCAACAGCGCGTTATGAGACAGGCCGAATGGATAATTTTGCCTCGCGCTGTCGAGCTTGTTTCAAAAGAAATAATCGCACAAAGAAAGGTGAAAAAATAAAATGAGTGTTAAAGGTACAAATTCTATCGAATCCTTGCTTTCAACAAACAGCTATCCCGGACGCGGAATAATCATCGGCAAGAGCGCCGACGGCAAAAACGCTATGATAGCTTACTTTATAATGGGACGCAGTGAAAACAGCCGCAACCGTATCTTTGAGCGTTACGAGCGCGGAATGAGAACTAAGGCTTTTGACGAGTCAAAGCTCGTTGACCCCAGCCTTATCATCTACAACCCCTATCTCTCAAGAGAGAATATCGACATTATAACAAACGGAGACCAGACCGATACGATATATGACGCTCTCGAAGCGGCTAAGAGCTTTGAAGATGCGCTTATGACACGTGAGTTTGAGCCCGACGCTCCCAACTATACCCCCAGAATTTCGGGTATCGTATATTACGGAGAAGGCGATTTCACATACTCGCTCTCAATTCTTAAGAGCGCGGACGGCAATCCCGAGGTTTGCAACAGATATTTCTACCGATATGCTCCCAGAAAGGGAATCGGACATTTCATTCATACCTACGAGTGCGACGGCAAGCCCATTCCGTCCTTCTACGGTGAGCCTGAGGTCGTAGTTCTTCCCAATACCGCCGAGGAGCTTGCTGACGTGGTTTGGAAAAATCTTAACGCCGACAACAAGGTATCCTTGTTCGTAAGAAGCGTACCGCTTGACGGCGGAGCTCCCACAGAGATAATTATAAATAAAAATAATTGAGGAGAAAAGATATGAAGGAATTTGAACTTAAATACGGTTGTAATCCCAATCAGAAGCCCTCTCGCATTTTTATGAAGGACGAAAGCGACCTTCCCATAAAGGTGCTTAACGGCAGACCCGGATATATAAACTTTCTTGATGCTTTCAATGCGTGGCAGCTTGTAAAGGAGCTTAAGGAGGCACTTGGAGTTCCCGCTGCTACTTCGTTCAAGCACGTTTCTCCTACCTCTGCGGCTATCGGTCTTCCTCTTGACGCGGCACTTAAGAAGGCTTGCTTTGTTGAGGATATCGAGGGGCTTGACGAGTCTCCTCTTGCTTGCGCGTACGTTCGCGCACGCGGAACTGACCGCCTTTGCTCATTCGGTGACTGGGTAGCGCTCTCAGACGTATGTGACGTTACGACCGCAAAGCTTATCGCGCGTGAGGTGTCGGACGGAATCATCGCTCCCGGATACGAGCCTGAGGCTCTCGAGATACTCAAGGGTAAGAGAAGGGGCAACTACAACGTAGTTGAGATAGATCCCGAGTACCGTCCCGCTCCCGTTGAGACAAAGGACGTTTTCGGTATCACATTCGAGCAGGGAAGAAACGAGTTTAAAATCGGTGAGCATCTGCTTGAGAATATAGTTACAGACAATAAAGAGTTGCCCGAGGGCGCAAAGAGAGACCTTATCGTAGCGCTTATCACACTCAAATATACACAGTCCAACTCGGTATGCTATGCTACCGACGGACAGGCTATCGGTGTCGGCGCTGGTCAGCAGTCGAGAATTCACTGCACAAGACTTGCAGGCACTAAGGCTGATACATGGCTTATGCGTCAGCATCCAAAGGTACTTGCGCTTCCTTTCATTTCCACGATGGGACGTCCCGAGAGAGATAACGTTATCGACGGATATATCAACGGAAACGAAGAGGACGTATGTGCTGACGGTATCTGGCAGAACTACTTTACAGAACAGCCTGCGCCCATCACGGCAGAGGAGAGAGCGGAGTGGCTTGGCGGATTTGACCGCATAGCTCTCGCATCCGACGCTTTCTTCCCATTCGCTGATAACGTTAAGCGCGCGCACGCATCGGGTGTACGCTATATTGCAGAGCCCGGCGGTTCTATACGTGACGACCTCGTTATCGACGAGTGCAATAAGCGCGGTATTACTATGGCGTTTACAGGAATGAGACTCTTCCACCATTGATGATTTGCTGCTAAGGAGAAAAGATATGAAGATAATGGTTGTCGGTGGCGGCGGCAGAGAACACGCCATAATTAAAAAGCTTGCAAAAAGTCCCAAGGTCGATAAGATATACGCGCTCCCCGGAAACGGCGGAATAGCGGCAGACGCGGAGTGTGTTAATATCGGCGCTAAGGATATTGATGCAATAAGAGATTTTGCTGTTGAAAACAAGATCGATTTCGCAGTGGTAGCGCCTGACGATCCTCTCGTGCTCGGCGCTGTTGACGCTCTTGAGGAAAAGGGAATCCCCTGCTTCGGCCCGAGAAAGAACGCGGCGATAATCGAGGGAAGCAAGATCTTCTCTAAAAATCTTATGAAGAAATACGGTATTCCAACTGCTTCCTACGAGGTATTTACCGAGATAGATGCGGCGCTTGAGTATCTCAAGAGCGCTCCAATTCCCACGGTTATCAAGGCTGACGGACTTGCTCTTGGTAAGGGCGTAGTTATAGCTATGACGAGAGACGAGGCTCTTGACGCAGTTCGCTCCATGATGGAGGACAAGATGTTCGGTGACAGTGGAAGCCGCATAGTTATTGAGGAATTCCTCACAGGTCCTGAGGTGTCGGTGCTTTCGTTTACCGACGGAAACGTAGTAGTTCCAATGGTCTCCTCTATGGACCACAAGCGCGCAAGAGACAACGATGAGGGACTTAACACGGGCGGAATGGGAACGATAGCTCCCAACCCCTACTACACCGATGAGATTGCGGAGCGTTGTATGAAGGAGATATTCCTTCCCACGATAAACGCTATGAACGCCGAGGGAAGAACTTTCCGCGGATGCCTTTATTTCGGACTTATGCTCACTCCCAACGGACCTAAGGTCATCGAGTACAACTGCCGATTCGGCGATCCCGAAACACAGGTAGTGCTGCCGCTTCTTGAGAGCGACCTCTTTGACATTATGTGCGCTTGCGCAAACGGAACACTTGCGGATACCGAGGTCAAATTCTCGGACGGGGCTGCTTGTTGCGTTATAATGGCTTCTGACGGATATCCCCAGAAGTACGCATCGGGATTTGAGATAACTATCGATGATGGATGCGAGGCAGAGGTCTATATTGCGGGCGCAAAGCTTGCTGACGGCAAGATGCTCAGCGCGGGCGGAAGAGTACTTGGAGTTACAGCTACGGCAAATGACCTTAAGTCTGCTATTGATAAGGCTTATGCAAATCTTCCCAAGGTCAGCTTTGAGAATGCATATTACAGACATGATATAGGTCAGAAGGCGCTTAAGGCCTTTATTGAAAAATAAACTGATTGGAGAATACACCTGAATGGTTTACAGAGTTTATGTTGAAAAGAAGAGCGAGCTCGCAAACGAGGCGGCGTCGCTCCTTGGTGAAATAAAGAATCTGTTGCAGATAAGCGGAGTTACAGGCGTTCGTATACTCAACAGATATGACGTTGAAAATATTGATAAGAAGCTTTTTGATTACGCTGTGTCAACGGTATTCTCCGAGCCTCAGCTCGATATCGTAACATACGATTATGAGAATGACGGAAGCTGTGATTTTGCGGTTGAATATCTCCCCGGTCAGTTTGACCAGAGAGCAGACTCCGCTGCGCAGTGTATCCAGATAATCTCTCAGGGCGAGCGTCCTATCGTAAAGACTGCAAGAATTTACAAGCTTTACGGAAATATTGATGACAAGGCTCTCGCGGCAATAAAGAAGTATGTTATCAACCCCGTTGAGTCGCGTGAGGCGTCCTTTGAAGAGTACGAAACGCTCGCTATGGCATATACCGTGCCCGAAAGCGTTGCAACGCTTAACGGCTTTGTGGCTCTTGACGAGGCAGGTCTTGCAGAGTTTATCTCGGCATACGGACTTGCTATGGATATCGACGATATCCGCTTCTGCCGTGACTACTTCAGAACAGAAGACAGAGATCCTACTATCACAGAGATCAGAATGATAGATACATACTGGTCAGACCATTGCCGTCACACCACATTCCTCACGACTATCGACAACGTTGAGTTTGAGGATGAAACGCTCAAGACAGCGTATGACGAGTACGTGGCTATCAGAAAAGAGCTTGGAAGAACCAAGCCGATAAATCTTATGGACGTCGCTACCATCGCTGTCAGATATCTCAAGGCTGAGGGCAAGCTCCCCAAGCTTGACGAGTCTGAGGAGATAAACGCTTGTACAGTTAAGATAAAGGTAAACGTTGAGGGCGAAGAGCAGGATTGGCTCTTGCTCTTTAAGAACGAAACACACAACCACCCCACTGAGATAGAGCCCTTTGGCGGAGCTGCTACCTGTATCGGCGGAGCTATCAGAGACCCGCTTTCCGGACGCTCATACGTCTATGCGGCAATGAGAGTTACGGGCGCTGGCGATCCCTTGCTTTCGGTATCCGAAACAATGGAGGGCAAGCTTCCCCAGAGAAAGATAGTAACTACCGCGGCTGCGGGATACTCCTCGTACGGTAACCAGATCGGTCTTGCGACAGGTCAGGTCGACGAGCTTTATCACGACGGATACGTGGCAAAGAGAATGGAGATCGGTGCAGTTATTGCTGCCGCTCCCGCAGAGAACGTAAGACGCGAAGTTCCCGAGGCAGGAGATATTATAATACTTCTCGGCGGAAGAACCGGACGCGACGGATGCGGCGGAGCTACCGGC
>JAZOLQ010000056.1:0-3872 GCA_045653185.1 Eubacteriales bacterium | reverse complement strand
GGTACCCAAAGTGTGTTATAGCCCTGCATTCTTTTGTAACGGACAAGGATATCCTGAAGTGTCTCGTCGAGCGCGTGACCCATATGGAGCTGACCCGTAACGTTTGGGGGCGGAATTACAACAGAGAAGTGAGGGGCGGGAATTGTTACGTCGGGAGTAAAATATCCCTTTTCGGACCAATATTTGTATATTCTGTCCTCAAATTCAGAAGGGGAATATACCATTGGCAATTCATGATAAGAATTCATAAGTTGACCTCCAAAATTTATATAGTGATTTTTAATAACAAAAATAAAAACTCCACAGCCCGTATCAGGGCGTGGAGCACGCGGTACCACCTGATTTTACGCCAAAGCGTACACTCAAACTTTTAACGGTAGAGACCGTTGCGGGCTATTATGAAAACTTCACCCACACCGCTCGGCGGCGACTTCAACGGGAACTGTGTCAGACTCTCACCAAACGTCTGCTCTCTGTGCACAAGCTTTACCATTTACTATTCCGCGTCAATGCGTTTAGAACAGTATAGCACAAAAAAAAGAGAAAGTCAATAATTTTAACACCGATTTTTAGCGATTTTTTGAAAAAAATAAAAAAAGCTATTGACAAAGCGAAAACAATCTGCTATAATAACAAAGTCGCAAATATAATTGCTGGTATGGCTCAGTCGGTAGAGCACGTCATTGGTAATGACGAGGTCATCAGTTCGATTCTGATTACCAGCTCCAAAAAAGCACTTGCATTGCAAGTGCTTTTTTCTTTGAATTATAGGATACCGAGGACCAAAGGTAAATTATTTTTACCTTTGGTCTTGATTTTTTCTTTGGAATGTGGTAAAATGTGCAAGAGGTGATTAGTTTGGATATAGGAAAGAAAATAAAAAAGCTGAGATGCGAAAAGTTTATGACGCAAGCCGAGCTTGCGGGCGATAATATAACGAGAAATATGCTCAGCTGTATAGAAAACGGAACGGCGTTGCCCTCGCTTTCGACGCTCAGATACATAGCCTCAAAGCTCAACGTTTCGGCGGGGTATCTTCTTGCCGACGAGCTTGAGGAGCAGATATACTTAAAAATGGACGAGATGGCGAATATAAAAAACGCATATCTTTCAAAAAACTTCAAAATATGCAGAGATATGTGTGCTGACTCTCCAATCGAGCTTGATGACGAGATGAATCTTATCTTTGCGGAGTCTGCTCTCTACCTTGGAGTAGAAAGCTTTAACGAGGGAAAGCTTCACACAGCCTGCGAGTATTTTGACGAGGCTATGTCGGTTACCGAAAGAAGCGTGTATAACACAGATAGATTAACTGCTATTGCGGCGGCGTATTTCAGATATATGGGTCGCATCTCGGCAACGCTTAGCTCTTACGTCATCGATGAGCGCGAGACAGAGCTGTTTGCGGCTGTTTCCGACGATTTTTCCAGATACGTTATTGCTTTTGAAATGATGGAGGCGGGGGAGATAGAAACCGCAGAAAGAGTTATGGCACGTCTGGACGAGCATTTGCCGTATTCGCTCCACATAAAAGCAAAGCGCAGTATGCTCGAGGGGAAATACGACGAGGCATACCGCGCACTGTATCTTATTCTTATAAATCCGTATAAAATACAAAAGCCGTTTATGTATTTTGTTTTTTGCGACCTTGAAGCGTGTTGCAAGGAGATAAAGAATTTCAAGGGCGCGTACGAGTATTCAAACGACAAGCTTGAAATGCTTCAGAAGATGCTTAGCGAGGCTTAAACGTCCTTTTTGTAAAAATGATTGAATATTAGCAAAGAGACGGAATAAATGACTGCCGCGAGGATAATATCCGTGAGATAGTCGGTCATCATCCACATGGCATAAGAGAAGGATTTGAAAAATCCCATCACGATATAATAGCGTGTTTCGGATATTATCTCGGTTGAAAGTATTACGATAGCTGAGATAAATGCCGAGGAGTGCAGGGGATTTGAGAAGGAGAGGATAGTCCTTTTGTTAAATAATCCCTCGTTTTTGCCGATAAGCTCTTTGACGTGAGCACACTCTCTGTCGGCTTTGCTTTTGTAGTATCTTTTAATGACTATGGTTGAAAGGAATACTACAAGCAAAAGCTTTAGGGTGTCTATCGCAAGATATAAAAGGTTGAGAAGGATAATCTGGGTATCTATGTATCCGTAAGAGAAAGAGTCCAATATAAACGCCGAGAGATATTTGAAGAAAAATATCCCAAAGCTTACGGCTATCAGACCAAAGCTTTTCTTCAGCGTGAAGCTGAAGATAGAATATATAATTCCCGCAAAGCATATAGCGTAAGCGAGATTATCCACGATATTTATAAGTATTTCAAGTATCGGCACAATAACGGTGTCAATATAGACAACGTCAGAAGACGCGGCTATATACAGAGGCTTGACAAGAAAAGAGGAAAGAGCAAAGAGAATGAGGGTTGACAATGCAGAGGTCAGCATCACTCTCTTTTTGCTTTTTTTAGCTATATCTGTGTTCATATTATACTCTCCAAAAAATATATCTCGAACAATTATATCATATTTTGCGGGATTTTGGTTGATAAATTTGTAAATTTTAAAAAAATTCTTCTCATATCCGCAATAAAAGCATATTTTGTTAGTGGAGCTATCAGTAAAACGCCAATTTAAATGAACGGAGAAAAAATATGAATTTATCAAGAAATATTTTGGATTACGTCTCGCCTCTCGACTACAAAAAAATGATTGAATATCTGAATGAGTTTGCCGAGAGATACGACTTTTTGGGCATAACCTCTCTCGGAGAATCGATAATGGGCAGAAATATTCCGCTCATAACTCTCGGGGAGGGCAAAAAATCAATTCTTTATGTCGGCGCGCATCACGGAATGGAGTGGATAACGAGTATCGTCTTGCTTCGCTTTATAAACGAATACGCCGAGCTTGTAAAAAAGAAGGGCAGGATATTTTCCTATGAGATGGAATATCTCTTTTCATCAAAAACTATATACGTAGTGCCGATGCTCAATCCGGACGGAGTTGATTACCAGATAAACGGGGTAGGCAAGGATAACCTTCTTTACGACAGACTTTTGAAGATGAACCGAGGAAGCGAGGATTTCAGTCGTTGGCAGGCAAATGCGCGGGGCGTAGACCTTAATCACAATTATAACTGCGGATTTGCCGAATATAAGAGACTCGAGATAGAGAACGATATCGGCGATGGAGCGCCCACGAGATATAGCGGAAATATGCCCGAGAGCGAGCCGGAGGTCGCATCCCTGTGTAATTTCCTGCGTTTCAACGAGGATATATCAATGGTGTTGACGCTTCATTCTCAAGGCGAAGAAATATATTACACGGGCGGAGGCAAAATGTTGCCGCGCTCAAAGCAGATAGCAAGCGCCTTTGCGAAAATGTCTGGCTATAAGCTTTGCGTGCCCGAGGGACTTGCGGCATACGGGGGACTGAGCGACTGGTACATAACAGAGCTTATGCGTCCTTCCTTTACCATTGAGTGCGGAAAGGGAGAAAATCCGCTTCCTCTGGAAGATTATTTCAAAATATATATACGCCTCAGAGAGATGCTTTTCACAGCGCCGTCCTTCTGCTGAATTTTTGCGGTATAAAAAACTAGCACCCCAAAAGCTAAACACTTTTGGGGTGCGCTAAAGACTATACAGCTTTTTTATATAGCAGATAGCTTAAATTAGTTGAGCTCTGCGAAGTACTTGATTGTACGAACCATCTGGCTTGTGTAGGAGTTCTCGTTATCGTACCAAGAAACAACCTGAACCTGATATGTGTCGTCGTCGATCTTAGCAACCATTGTCTGAGTTGCATCGAAGAGAGAACCGTATGTGATTCCGATAACGTCGGAAGAAACGATTTCTTCCT
>JAZOLQ010000055.1:0-8640 GCA_045653185.1 Eubacteriales bacterium | reverse complement strand
GACTTGAGGGTAATCCCACGCAGCGCAATGTGCTTATTGAAAACGGTATTCTTAAGAGCTATATGGTAGACCGTCTTGGCTCTCGCAGAATGGGTATGCCCATGACAGGAAGCGCAAGACGCGAAAGTTATCTCTTTGAGCCTACAAGTCGAATGACTAATACTTATATCGACAACGGCAACGATAAAAATGAAGATATTATAGCATCCATTGAATACGGACTTTACGCCAAGAAGATGGACGGAGGCTCTGTAAATCCCTTGACAGGCGACTTTAATTTCACTGTCAGTGAGGGATATATGATACGCAACGGCAAGATATGTGAGCCTGTAAGAGGCGCGTCTCTTATCGGAACAGGCTCGCAGATACTTCAGGATATAGATATGGTGGGACAAAACCTTGCGACAGGGCAGGGCGTTTGCGGCTCTGTCAGCGGAAACGTTCCCACCGACGTGGGACAGCCTCTTATCCGAGTTAAAAATATTACGGTAGGGGGAAGATAAGAATATGAATTTTGATAACGTAAAGAAATATCTTTTTGACGCCGCAAGAGAGCTTGGACTTGACGAATACGAGGTCTTTTACAGTTCGGATTCCTCGGTCTCTGCAGAAACACTCAAGGACGAGATATCGGCGTTTGCATACGGTGTCTCGGGCGGAGTCTGCTTCCGCTGTATAGTTGACGGGAAAATAGGCGCGGCATCAACCGAGCTTCTTGAGGAGGGCGAGCTTAAGGCTATCGTGGCAAGAGCGGTCTCCAATGCTAAAAATATCGAGAGCGACGACCCCGCTATAATCTTTGAAGGCTCTGAGAAGTATGAAAAGATAAATACACCGCCTTTCACTATGCCCGACGCGGCAAAGATAAAAAACAACGCGCTCGAGCTTCAAAAAAAGACCTATGCCGCGAGCGACCTTGTGACAGAGGGAACTCAGTCCGCTGTTTTTGCGGGCGAGTCAGAGATGAGACTTTTTAACTCGCACGGACTTGAGCTTTTCAATAAATACGGCATTCACGGCGCGTACGTTCAGGCGGTAGTAAACCGTGACGGAGAGGCACAGGAGTATTTTGACTCGGAAGAGGAGATAGAGCTTGATAAGCTCTCGGAACTCCCTGTGCGCGCGGTAGATAACGCTATCTCAAAGCTTGGCGCGTCAACGATACCTTCGGGAAAATATGACGTCATTTTCTCCGCAAAACAGGTCAGAGCCCTGCTTGCTACCTTTTCCTCGGTCTTTTCCGCGAGAAACGCTCAGCTTGGACTGTCTCTGCTTGGCGGAAAAGAGGGGGAGCGTGTGGCGGCAGAGTGCATAACTCTTATCGACGACCCGATGAGAGAGGGATGCAGAGTGCAGACCTCGTTTGACGGCGAGGGCGTGGCTACCCGCAGAAAGACCGTTATAGAAAACGGAGTTCTCAAAACGCTCCTTTATGATATAGCAAGCGCCAAAAAGGCGGGCGTCGAGCCGAGCGGTAACGGACAGCGCTCAAGCTATTCAGAGGCGGTTACGATAAGACCGTACAGCTTTTATATTGAGGGCGGAGAAAAGACACTTGAGGAGATTTTCGCGGACGTTAGCGACGGAATATATCTTACCGCAATGAAGGGACTTCACGCGGGCGCTGACGACGTTACGGGAGATTTTTCGATAGAGAGCGAGGGATTCAGAATACGCGGCGGAAAGATATGCGAGGCTGTAAAGTCGTTTACCGTCGCAGGCAATTTCTTCGAGCTTCTGAAGGATATCGAGGCGACCTCAAATGAGGTCACATACGGATTACCCTCGGGATTTACCGTGTTTGGAGCTCCGGCAATTCTTGTGCGCAAGATGAGTGTTGCAGGGGAGTGATAATATAACAAGAAAGGCTTTGTTTTTATAGGTCTTTCTTGTTTTTTTTGTGTGTTTATTTTACTATAAATAACTTGACAATTCTAAATATATATGGTAGAATATTTGTTATCAAAGAAATTTGTCTTTTATCTAAGAAAGGTGTGACTCAAATTATGAAAAATGCTGAAAAAACAATGGACAAAATAGTTGCCTTGTGTAAAAACAGAGGCTTTATTTTCCCCGGTTCTGAGATATACGGCGGACTTGCTAACTCTTGGGACTACGGACCTCTTGGGGTTGAATTTAAAAACAACGTCAAGAAGGCTTGGTGGAAGAAATTTGATCAGGAGTGGAAATATAACGTAGGACTTGACAGTGCAATAATTATGAATTCTGAGACTTGGGTGGCTTCTGGACACGTAGGCGGATTTTCCGATCCTCTTATGGACTGTAAGTCCTGTAAGGTTCGTCACCGTGCGGACAAGCTTATTGAGGAATATGCTTTCCAAAACGGTCTTGACGATAATCCTGCAGGCTGGACCTTTGAACAGATGGCAGAATATATAAAGGAAAAGGGAATAGTCTGCCCCGATTGCGGAAGCTCTGAGTTTACCGATATCAAGAAATTTAACCTTATGTTCAAGACCTATCAGGGCGTAACAGAGGATTCTTCAACTCAGCTTTATCTCCGTCCCGAAACAGCGCAGGGAATATTCGTCAATTTCCCCGCAATTCAGCGTTCGGCTCGTAAAAAGCTCCCCTTTGGTGTTTGCCAGATAGGTAAATCCTTCAGAAACGAGATAACACCCGGTAACTTTACATTCCGTACAAGAGAATTTGAGCAGATGGAGCTTGAGTTCTTCTGTAAGCCGGGAACAGACCTTGAGTGGTTCAATTTCTGGAAGGACTACTGCAAGAAGTTCCTTCTTGATCTTGGAATGAGAGAGGAAAATCTCAAGCTTCGCGACCATAGCGCAGAGGAGCTTTGCTTCTATTCCAAGGCAACCACAGACTTTGAATTCCTTTTCCCGTTTGGCTGGGGCGAGCTTTGGGGCGTTGCTGACAGAACAGACTACGACCTCACACAGCACGCAGAGCACAGCGGTAAGGATATGCAGTATTTTGATCCTGAGACTAACGAGAAGTATATACCCTACGTTGTTGAGCCCTCGCTCGGAGCTGACCGCGTTGCGCTTGCATTCCTTGTAGACGCTTACGACGAAGAACTTATCGATGCAGAGAAGAACGATATCCGTGTAGTTCTTCACCTCCATCCGTTCCTCGCGCCCTTCAAGGCAGCGGTTCTTCCTCTCTCCAAGAAGCTCTCGGATAAAGCGTCTGAGGTATACGACGAGCTCGCTAAGTACTTCAACGTTGATTTTGATGAGGCAGGCTCTATCGGTAAGAGATATCGCCGTCAGGACGAGATAGGAACACCTCTCTGCATTACCTATGACTTTGATTCCGAGACCGATAACTGTGTTACTGTTCGTGACAGAGACACTATGGAGCAGGTTCGTATCCCGATATCCGAGCTTAAGGATTATATCGAAAAAGCGATTATGTTCTGAGTTGTCATAGGAGGGAATTATGGCTAAAAAAACAGCTAACCTTACAAGAGTGCTTATAAGCCTTGTCTTTATTGTATTTGGAATAGATTCGTTTGTGCGCGCGCTTGAGTTCCTTGCGGACCTCGAGATAGGGGGAATTTTATCCTGCGCAGTCGGAGTTCTTATCTTCATAACGGGAATTATGGGACTCTTTAAGGTGAAAAAAGAAGCCTGCAGAGTAATGGCGGTGATAGTTTGTGTTTTGTCAGCCGCAAATTTTATAACAGCGCTTATCGGCCTCAACTTCCAGACACAGATGCTCGTTCAGGCATTGCTTTCGTGGGTATATTTTGATTGTACCTAAGAATTTAAAACAAAAAACAGGTGTTTTCAAAACACCTGTTTTTTATATAGAAAAAAGGCAGAGAACAAAACGTTCTCTGCCTTTTCTATGTTGAGAGGGATCAAATTACTTGATCTCAACCTCAGCGCCAGCCTCTTCGAGAGTCTTCTTGAGGGACTCAGCCTCATCCTTGGAAACGCCTTCCTTAACGGTCTTGGGAGCACCCTCAACCATCTCCTTAGCTTCCTTAAGTCCAAGACCTGTGATCTCACGAACAGCCTTGATAACGTCAAGCTTCTTAGCGCCGAAGCTCTTAAGAACTACGTCAAACTCAGTCTTCTCCTCAGCAGCGGGAGCAGCAGCGCCAGCTGCAGCAACAACGCCAACAGGAGCAGCAGCGGATACGCCGAACTCCTCTTCAACTGCCTTTACAAGGTCAGCAAGCTCAAGTATTGTAAGTGTCTTGATTTCTTCAACAATGTTTGTAATCTTTTCAGATGCCATTTTAAATTTCCTCCTATTAAATGGATTTTAGTTAATTTTTGATTTTACGCTATGCGTACTGTTCGGCACGTTGTGCCGCGGTATTGTGGTTTGGCAGGATTAAGCCTCTGCCTCTGCTGCGGGAGCAGCTTCTCCGTTCTTGTCGATAACAGCCTGAAGAGCATAAGCGAAGCCGTAAAGCGGGGACTTGATGCTTCCAAGGAGCTTTGCGATAAGAACTTCCTTCGAAGGAATATCTGCAAGAGCTGTAACTGTTTCCTTAGAAACAACTGCTCCGTCAAGATAACCTGCGAGAATCTCGAAAGATTCAACTTTTTCAGCGTATTCCTTCATGATCTTTGCAGGAGCAATAGGATCGGACTCGCTGATGGCGATAGCTGTCATACCTGTGAGGTACTGCTTCATCTCGCCAAGACCAACTTCGTCACAAGCTCTGCCGGTAAGAGAATTCTTCATGACCATGTACTTAACGCCGGACTCACGAAGAGCCTTACGAAGCTTTGTGTCAGCATCAACGGTAATTCCCTGATAGTTTACGAGAACGCCCGCCGGAGAATTTTTGAGCATTTCGGCAAGATCAGCAACGACGGCCTGCTTTTGTTCAAGAATCGATTTGCTTGGCATTTATTTTTCACCTCCCAATGTGAAACTGTGCAGGAAAACAAAAAAATCTTTCTTCCGCTGAGAAAATCTCTGCGCGAAGAAAGACATAAATCAATAATAAATAAAGTTTAAAATCTCTCCTCGGCAGGGAAGCAAAGCTTTTACTGAAACCTGCTGTCTTTGGATAACAACAAATATTATATCATAAAAAATTTATTTGTCAATAGTTTTTTTAAAAAAATCAAAAAATATTTTTATTGTTTTTTAAAACTCTTTCGGCGGACTCTACAAGCTTCTCTCTGAGCCATTCGGGCGACACTATTTTTATGTCGGCGTCCATCGCGAGCACCGCTCCGAGAAAAGTCTCAACGCTCTGAAATTCGCACTCGTATATATGCTTCGGCTTCTGCGTTATAATAAACGGACGCATATTCATAACAGTCAGCTTGTCCTTTATCTCTATCTCAGCTGTGTAAGGTATCTGCATCTGTATCACAGAGCGGTCGGCAAGACCCTCTGCGGAAAATCCGCAGAGCATATCAAAATATTCGGTATCCTTCTCGTTTACAACTGCCATCGGCAGAGAAAAGGGCTTGTCATAGTAAAATCCCTTGTTGGAATTGCTGTATTTGAGCGGCGCGCCAAGGTCACGGCGAAGATGCTCAATGTCTCTCTGCGCTTGTCTGTGAGAAATATTGAACTTTTCGGAAAGACGCATAGCGTTTGGATAACAATTTTCGCAAAGCTTTTTGTGAAGCCATTGAATTCTGAGATCAGCGTTCATGAGATCAGATATTTTCCTCCTCTTGAGAGTTTGGCGCGTCTGTATTGAAAGGTTCTGGCGCAACTGCTTTCTTTGTAGCCTTCATAACATTTACGGCGCGCATTACGAGATAAACGAATATTGCAAAGAATAGTATGATAAAGCTTATGAATTTACGGTCGTACATGCCGTCGGTCACAAAGCAGATGAGAGACGGAACGGAATATACTCCGCTGAAGAAAAGAGATGTGCAAAGCCAGAAAAGATAAAGCTTTTTTCTTATATTCTCAAAAATACAGCGTGCTTCCAGGATAAAAAAGAACATTGCAGAAAGGCAAGTGATGTGAAGCAATAATTTTTCAGGGGAGTTCATCTGCACAGTAACGTCGAAATAGGATATAGCAAGAATGAAAACAAAATTCATGATAACGGGTATCGTAAATAATGCTCTGTATTGACCGCCAAAGTTGAAAATGTTAGAGATGAAATAGATAGCTGAGACGAACGAGATTATAGCATATACGGCTATAATATAAGTAGGAAGCAACATATATAAGCGCAAGAAGTTAACTCCCAAAGCCAAGAATATGAGAATAGAAAGAGAAGAAGCAACTACCGTCAAGGGATTTTTCTCGCGTCCGCTAAGAGAGTCGGGAACACGGGTGAGAAAAACGGTCGACACAGCAAAAAACAACACCGATACAACGAAGAAAATATTCGTTATAAGCGGAAGCACGGCGTCGCTCCGGTAATATCCTATATCATAGTCAAAGAAGAAGACGAGGTCTAACGTGCGCAGAGCAATGGCTACCGCGGTCAGTATAAGCGTCAGCAGGACGAAAAGAGAAGATTTTAAAATATTTATATTCTTAATGCGTTCAGACATAAAATAAGCGCTCCTTAAAATATACATACATATCTATAATATTATATACTCATTTTTTGAACACAGTGTAAACAAAAGGACTCTTTTTGAATATTTATTTCTTTTATTGCCAAAAACTCGAAAAAATATCCTTTTGGCAAACAAAATTTCAAAAATCTGACACTACGCAAATAAATTTTAAGCTTGGAGGAAAATATCATTGACTTTGCATTTTTTATGTGATATAATTAATAGGAATATAAAGAAAAGTGAAGGGGATAATAGATATGGCTGATGAAAAAATTCTGGCAGGCGGAAAACACCTTGAATATAAAGGCAAGCCGCTTGTGCGTGAGGGAGATACTATATGCTATGGCGATATGAACGACAAATATGTTCTCGTTCTTGAGATAATGTCTTATAAAGAGGTTGACGGAGAGAAAGTTCCTGATGATATATTTATTCAGGTAATAAACCCGAAAAATTCGGTAGATATCAGAAATCAGGGCTCAAAAAAGGGACTTTACGACGCTATGGGTATAGGACTTGTCTGGCTTGAAAGAGCGCTTATGTAAAAAAAGAGGCTGAATTGTTCAGCCTCATTTTTATTAATCCCAATTGAGAGGATAATCTTCAAGCTTATCGGGTTCAAACCATTTTTCGTCCTGATATTTCAGTCCGCCAAAAGCCTCATCGTGCGTATAGAGCGAATAACAGTAGTAATCGTTTTCAGAGTAATAGGTGAGGGCTCTCTCCTCAAGCGTGAGGAGCCTTCCGTCCTTAAAGCCGAGCTTTGCTATTTCATGACGGAGTATGTAAAATTCGGGACTGGTGTCAGTGGCTTCGGCGAGTATCTCCTTTGTCCTTTCTTCTGTCAGAATAAAGCCTGTTCCTTCCTCAACGGAAACGTTGGAAAGATCGGCAAGATCTTCTGTGAAGATAAAGCCATTCTCGCTGTCAGCAAGATATACCGAATAATGAATATCGCCGTCCTCGTCAATAGCCGAGGGGAGAATAAGGTCGGATGCAGAATCCCCGTTTACATCAATGAATTTTGCCGAAAATCCGAATTCATTGTCAAATACCTCGACCGAGGCATCAAAGGGGAGAGAACAGAGTTTTTTTGAGTCATGCTTAACGACCACTTTTCTGACAGTGTCGAAAGAGCCCTTGAAGTTAAAGGAGTATCCGTCCTGTTGGAAGGAGTGATAGTTTATAACGTTGAACTTGATATTGAATATGTTTATTATCAACGTAGCAAGCAGACAAACAGCGGTAATGGCACAGAGAATGATAATAATAACGTTCTTTTTTTTCATATTTTTCATAAAAAACCTCGAATAATGTACTTGTATATATTTTACAACAAAACCGAGAAAAAGTAAAGAAAAATAAATAAAAAATTTTTCAAAAAATGTATTGACAAACAATTAGTAATATGGTATAATCTATAACGTTCGGTAAGAAACCGGGCGGAATGCTGGTGTGGCTCAATGGCAGAGCAGCTGATTTGTAATCAGCAGGTTGTTGGTTCGACTCCGATCACCAGCTCCAAAGACCGATCGTAAGATCGGTCGAATAAGGGGGATTTCCCGAGCGGCCAAAGGGGGCAGACTGTAAATCTGTTGTCACTGACTTCGGTGGTCCGAATCCACCATCCCCCACCAAACAAAAAAGCACTGCGAGAGCAGTGCTTTTTTGTTTGAACGATGTGTTCCGTTTACACGGAACGCGATGTGCACTTTGCGCGTGATGTTTCCTTCGGAAGTGATGCACACCTTCGGTGCGTGAGGGCGCGGAACGCATCTTGTCACATTGAGCATAGCCGTAGGCGTAGCGAAATACATCACATCGGCGAAGCCGATACATTACTCTTTACAAACAGCAAATTTTATGATATAATGGATTATATAACTTTGACTGCCTATTATTACATAAATGAAAGGACTTAACATGGCTGATGCGTCACACGATTTAAGAAAAAAGCGAATAAGGGAAAACAGTATCGCCTTTAAGTATTTTATTATACTTTTAAATCTCTCGTTTTTCATCGCAACTCCCATAGCTATGGCTGTTTCGGGAATAAGCAGAGAGCTTTTTTGGAGCAATCTCTGGAGGATATTCACAGGGCCTTCAAAGCTTGTCAGCGATTATTTTTCACTCGGCGGACTTGCAAGCA
>JAZOLQ010000054.1:0-26920 GCA_045653185.1 Eubacteriales bacterium | reverse complement strand
AACTCGGCAATCTTGAAAGGAGGAGCAACCTTGTTCTTAACTATCTTACACTTGACTCTGTTACCGTAAATATCGTTTCCGTTCTAAAGCTGTTCTGTCTATCTTACGTCAATTCTGACAGAAGCATAGAACTTAAGCGCACGTCCGCCCGTGCTAGTGTCGCGGTTACCGTAAACAACGCCCACCTTTTAACGAACCTGGTTAATAAATATAACAACCGCATTGGTCTTTGAAATTACGGCAGAAAGCTTACGCATAGCCTGCGACATAAGTCTTGCCTGAGCACCAACCTGTGACGAGCCCATATCGCCCTCGATTTCGGTTCTGGGAACAAGAGCCGCAACCGAGTCGATTACAACAACGTCGATAGCACCCGAGCGCACAAGTGCCTCGGTTATTTCAAGAGCGTCCTCACCGCAATCGGGCTGAGAAACAAGAAGATTATCTATATCTACACCGATAGCTTTTGCGTAAACGGGGTCGAGCGCATGCTCTGCGTCGATAAACGCCGCCTCTCCGCCAAGCTTCTGAACCTCGGCAACGATATGAAGCGCAACCGTAGTTTTACCCGAAGATTCAGGGCCGAAGATCTCAACGATTCTCCCCCTGGGAACACCGCCGATACCAAGGGCCATATCAAGCGCAATTGAGCCTGTATGAACAGCCTGAACCGCCATATGGGTATTTTCACCAAGCTTCATTATAGTTCCCTCACCGTAATTACGCTCAAGCTGAGCTATTGCGGTGCTTAACGCCTTAAGCTTTTCTTCCTTACTGTCGCTTACAACCACTGTCTTTGCAGCTTTTTTCTTTGCTGTTGCCATTTTCACATATCCTTTCGGTAGATAAATTCGATTTACAGCATCATTATACACTCAAAAATCCGATTTGTCAATAGTTTTTTGGAAATATTTTTCTTATTTAAGAACTTTTTTGAATGTTTTTGCCATTTTTTCTGTTTTTTTGCTTTTTATTTTTCCTTTTCATGCGTTTTTGATGTTTTTCGCCTCGTTTTCCGTTTTCGGAAATTTATAAAAGTGTTTCGTGTGCAACTTGGTGGTTTTGTTCCAAAACAGGCACAGAACCAAAAAAGCATTGACTTTTATATCCCGCCGTGATAGAATTAATCAAATAATTGTCAACGGGAGGTCTATATGGATTATTCAGAAAAACTCAAATATCACTTTCGTCCGCAAAAAGGCTGGATAAACGATCCAAACGGACTTGTTTATTTTGACGGCTACTATCACGTATTCTATCAGCACGCACCCGATTTTGAGACGCCCTGGCAACAGCCAATGCACTGGGGGCACGCCCGCACAAAGAATTTTCTTGATTGGGAGGAGCTTCCCATTGCCCTCAAGCCCGATGCCGAATACGACGCAAACGGTTGTTGGTCGGGTACAGCTATTGTAAAGGACGGCATTTTGTACCTCCTTTACGCCTCTGTAAAGGGACAGAACAGAGAGCAAATACAAAGCGTAAGCGTTGCCTGTTCAAAAGACGGCATAAATTTTGAAAAATACGAGGGCAACCCCGTAATTCCCCACTTCCCGCCCGAAGGGAGCAAGGATTTCCGTGACCCCGCAGTGTGTGAGGTTGACGGACTGTTCTATTGCGTTATGGCCAGCGGAAACCCCGACGACAGAATGGCTCGACTTCTTTTGTACAAGAGTGAAAATCTGTTTGACTGGGAATATCTCGGCGTAATGGACGAGTGGGCCGAGGGCAAATGGGCCGAATGTCCGTCATTTATAAATAACGGAAAGAATTTTCTGCTTACGGTTTCGGTTCAGCCACTTGAATCAAATCACTATTTCCAGGTAATTTACGGAGATTTCAAGGACGGAATTTTCTCCCCCAAGTTCTCGGCGACGCCCGACAAGGGGCCTGACCAGTATGCAGGGCAGGTATTCCGTGACCATCTTGGAAGAAATATCCTTATCGCCTGGCTTCCCGGCTGGAGATACAAAGGATTTGTGCCAAAAGACGTAGGACACATGTCGATTCCACGTGAATTGAAGCTTGAAAACGGCAAAATAACCGCTTATCCCATAAGCGAGCTCCGTCATCTTTTAAAGAACGAGGACGAGTCGGTAAAGCGCACTGAAAAAGGCTTTATGATTGAGCGTAACGGCCGCCAGCCCGTAGTTTACGAGGGCGAAATCAACGACCTTAAAATCATCCGCGACGGCTACGTTACAGAGGTTTTTGTCAACGGTGGAGAGGCAGTTTACACGGTTTTACTGTGATTTTCTGTTTCTGTATTCCGTTGGGGTAATTCCCTCCTCACGAACAAAAAGTCTTGTAAAATAGTTTGCATCGTGATATCCAACGTTAAGAGCGATATTGGACACCGACACCGCTGTGGTCAAAAGCAGTCTTTTGGCATTGTCAAGGCGTACTTTTCTTATGTATTCGGTCATGCTCATTCCTGTTTCCGCCTTGAAGACACGTGCGGCATAACTTTCATTTATATAAAAATGCTCGCTTATCTCTTGCGGAGAAATATCTCTTGTGTATGAGCTGTCAATATAATTTGCCATTCGTCGGCCAAGGGGACGGGGCTCGTCCGTGGCAATACCCCCGTTACCGAAAAATTCCGCAACATCTCCAAGCTTTGAAAAGTACAGAGAAAACAGATTGCCCATAGCAAGCAGATCTCCACGATTCATTTTTGGCAAAGAGTTATATAGCTTTGCAAAGCTTTCACCGTCGCCGCCCAGATTCCGGGCGGCGCGTTTTATTTCCTCAACAGGGTCCTCCCCCTCTATTCTGCACTGCCCCAAAAACACAAGTCCCAAAAGTCTTTCGTTTTTGACAACGGGAACCACATGCTCGCAAAGTCCCATGTGGCATTTGAAGAAAAAGGGCTTTTTATAAGAATGGGCAAGCTCTATCGCTTCGCCCCTATCGCTTTTCTCACAGGCGGCTTTCCCACCGTGAAGCAGACGAACGCACTTGCAAAACTCGCAATAGTGCCCCATATAGTCCTTTTCTCCGTTTACGTGGTATCTGAAAAATCTTTCGGTATCGTAAAAGCATACACCCACACCCGTCAATTCTCTGAACGAACGGATAAGCTCTGTTATTTCATTGTGAGCCATTTTAATCACCTCGTTTTTATTATATCACGCCCAAATCAAAAAGTCAACAATGTGCTACCAAATGTCAAAATTATATAGTGACAACAAGACCTGTATAAGTTATAATATTCGTGAAAGGTGGCGATTCAATGAAAAAATATCAGGTAACACAGGGCTGCTGTTATTGCAGTGAATGTCTGTTCGTTTGCCCTCGCAAGGCAATTTCAATGGACAAGAATGGAGCTCACATTGACCCGCAAAAGTGCGTCGGATGCGGGCTTTGCGCTGACGACTGCGCATCTGAAGCGATAGCACCGTACGAAGTATAACTAAAATGCGAAGCACAAAAAGGAGAAACATATGATAGCTTATAACAACGGAAAAATAATTTCGGAAGCGGCCGAGCTTCCGATCATAGGAGAATACGACGTTATCGTCGCCGGCGGAGGCGTAGCAGGCTGCGCTGCTGCAATGGCAGTCGGAAAAAGAGGGTATAAGGTTCTTCTTATTGAGGCATCCTCTGCTTTGGGAGGCCTTGCCACCATGGGACTTGTAAACATCCCTCTCGACTTTATTTCAGGTCTCGGACGTGAAATGATTTCCGAGCTTGAGGCTGTAAACGGCTATTGGCACAGAAACACCGACCCCGAAAAGCATAAAATCGTACTTGACAGAATGATTAAAAAATACAACGTAGAAGTATTGCTCGTATCCCAGCTTGTCGATGCGATAACCGACCGTGACACCGTAAAAGGCGTGGTAATACAGACCAAGCAGGGCCGAAAGGCTATTATGGCCAAGCGCTTTATAGATGCTACGGGCGACTCCGACCTTGCGTATTACGCTGGTGCTGAAACAATAAGCGGACGTCCCGAGGACGGAATGAGCCAGGCTTGCTCCCTTGAATTTACACTTGGCGGCGTAGAATGGGACAAATATATTTCAAGTGACATAAAGAAAAACGACCCACGCTGGGTAAAAACCATACGTGAGGATCTTGCATCGGGACTGCTTCCCTATGAGTCAGATAATCACCTTAACTGGATAACGCATCTTCCGGGTCGCCCCGAGCATTGTGGAATGGATGAAGTAAGTATATGCTTCGTTCACTCCCGCCGTTGCTATCCTATCGACACAAAAGACCTTACACGTATGTATTTTGAGGGCAGAGAGCAATCTCATATGCTTGCCGAATACATAAAAAAGCGTATTCCGGGCTTTGAAAACTCCTATCTGACCGCTACCGCTTCACTTCTCGGAGTAAGAGAAAGCAGAAGAATAGTCGGAGAATATTCCCTCACGGCTCGTGACCTGGCCTTTTCTCAGAAGCACGACGACGTTATTGCAATTTCAAATCATGGCTACGACATTCACAATTTCGTTGAAACGGGAAATATAAAATGGGCACCTATTGAAATAGACGGTGAAATACAATACATTATCAGCTCACAGGCGGGATTCGGCACCACAACGCCTCCCCCCGACGGAAAGCCTGTAGTAAATTACAAGGGCCAGACCGCTGAATACGCTGAATTCGAGCCCGGTATATACTACGATATTCCCTACCGTTCGCTTGTTCCGGTTAAGCTTGAAAATCTTCTTGCGGCGGGAAGGAATCTATCCTCGGACGTTTATGCGCAATCGGGAGCACGCCTTATTATGGCTTGCTTTACAATGGGAGAGTCTGCAGGTACTGCAACCTGCATATCGCTTAAAAAAGGTATTACCCCAAGGCAGGTTGACCGCATAGAGCTTCAGACAGAACTTATAGCCAACAACGTAAATATCGGCCAGGGATTCAGAGAAATTCCCGGAGTAACCGACAAGACCGAATACAGCGATGCCTACGAAAATGTGGAATTCATAAAACACAAGGTTATCCGCCAAAAATCCGAAAACGAATTCAATCTGCAGAACAAATTTAAGAACTAAACCAAAAAGGCTGAGTTAAACTCAGCCTTTTTATTTGAGCCTACTGCGGGCTCTTAAGCTTTTGCATATTTTACGTTACGCCTTGCAAAGGAACTCCATTTCCTCATCTGTAAGCTTCAGCTCCGCCCCCTCAAGATTTTCTGTAAAGTGAGCAACCTTTGAAGATGCAAAAAGCGGAATAACCATGGGGTAGCCCTCAACTCGGTAAAGGTTTGTAAGCCATGACACAACAAGGGTTGTTGCCGATACGCCCTTTTCTGCCGCCATTTTCTTAAGGGCTTCAAGTCTTTCGCCCTTGATGTTTTCGGCAGGCATTCTTTCCTCTGTTTCATATCCGCCCTTAAGGAGGCAGGAATATGCCACGAGAGGAATATCGTTTTTAACAAGGTAACGCAAACGCTCACGGTTTACGTATTCGTTAAATGGGTACTTGGGCGCTACGCCGCCATCTGTATGGAGATATGAAAATCTCTGTTGCATAACCGAATAGGGCGTGATTCCCTTTTCTCTTGCTATAATATTGGCCTCATGGAATCTCCACGTATCGTAGTTGCTTCCACCAAGAACACGCACCTTTCCCTTTTTAACAAGGCTGTCAAAGGCCTCAAGCGTTTCCTCAAGAGGGGTATCGGGATCGTCAACGTGGGCATAATAAAGGTCAATATAATCAGTGCCAAGCTTTTTTAAGCTCTGGTCGCACCAGTACTCGATCTGCTCACGCTTAAGTCCTGCGCCCTCTCCGTGGCGGTCAAAGCCGACCTTGGTTGCAATAACCACCTTGTCACGGCACTTGCGGTCGCGGAGCCACTCGCCAAGGAGCGTTTCACTTTCGTCACCTGTCCCCGCCCAATGGGCATAGTTGTTGGATGTATCTATAAAATTTCCGCCTCTGTCTATATAGGCATCAAGCACGTCGTAGGCCGATTTTTTATCGGTAGTGCTACCAAAATTCATTGCACCAAGGCAGACGTTTGCCACTTCAAGCTGTTTGTTTGCAATAAGTATCTTTTTCATCCCTCTTTTATCGTCCTTTCGATAATATCGTTCTGAAGCTCCTCACAGATGTCAACAAAAACTCCGCTGTAGCCGGTAACCCTTACCCGCAAATCACGGTGAGCCTCGGGGTTTTCTTTGGCGTCTATAAGCTCTTCTCTGTTGTTCACGCTTACCTGGGCGTGAAGTCCGCCTCTATTAAAATAGCTTCCGAAGAGAGCCGAGAACACCTCAAGCCCCTTTTCGCTCGCAAAATCATTTTTTTGCAGGTCAACGTTAAGTGAGCCTGACATAAAGTTTTCAAACGGAATTGACAGCAAGGAATTTAACATTCCCGTAAGCCCGTTTTTACAAGCCCCTACGGAGGGTCTTGAATTGTGGGAAAAGGGTTTGCCCGCAAGTCTGCCGTCGGGAGTTGCCCCAAAAATCCTGCCCCATTTAAGATGCCACGTGTCGCTTTGCAGACAGGGTTCAAGGAATATGCCCTGACTTTCCAAATAAGGACGGCTCTTTTTCTGTATCAGCTTAACGTAGCCCTCGGTTATTCTTTTTGCGTGGTAGTTTGAAAGCTCGCTGTCGCTTCCGAATTTGTCCACCGACAGGCAAAGAGAACGGATGCGCTCAAAGCCCTCAAAATTGGCTTGGGTTGCCTCAAAAAGCTCCTTTAAGGTCACAGCGCAACGCTTGAAAACAAGCTCATCTACAGTTACAAAGCAATCTATGAGAGTGCCAAGTCCCTGCACCGACTGAAGCTCGTAATAATATTTTGAAGCACCGGCCGCAAAGGATATTCCCTTTTTCATCGGCTCGCTCAAAAAACAATCCCCGTACGTAAGCACCGATGAGGGGCGCATCTTTCTGGTTTTAAGCTCATGAGAAAGGTGTTCAAGCTTAAAGTCAAGAAACTCACCAATCGAACGCCAGAATTCGGTGTAAAATTCTTCAATGGAATCCGCACCCGATTCTGTCAGCCTGCCGAAAATTCCCATGAAATCCTCAACAAAGCCGTGTGGCGCAGACGAGCGCAATTTATCGTAAGGAACTCGCAAGCTATCCTTTTCCGCTTGGCTTATATCGGGCCGCAGCTGTGCCGATTTAGGCGTATTGCCCATCCAGGCGCTGTTTTCGCCTGCGGCGGGCCAGTTACATCCGAAATGATAATAGCCCCTTGCGTCACTGTCGGGAAGCCCCATTTCCTTATAGGCGTTTATTATATCCGTATCGTTATAGAACATCATGGACGAGCTTTGAAGCGCCTTTTGGCAAAGTGTTCTCCAAAGCGCAGGATGCTCCTTATTCATACCCTTAAAATATCTGACTACTGTTACGGGATTTTTGAACGACGGTACAATACACTCAGCAAAAAGCTCGGTAAGCTCATTTACTGCTGAATTTCCATTCTCGTCAGTTCCCGCCAGAAGCAGGTACTGGGGAGCGTCAAAGTTGTAAATTCTATCAAAGGTGGTGGATTTTTCTCCGCCTATCTGGTGCTCGCCTCTACCCATGTTAAGGTTGTGCTTACAGTAGAAATCAGTTATAAGAGCGCATGCCTCGTCTTTTGTAAGGGTGCCGCTCTCGATTTCCTTTTTATAAAGTGGATAAAGAATCCGGTCAAGTCGTCCTATTGTAACCGTAGGATTCTTTGTGATATATGAGCACTGAACAAAAGTAATTGTGTAAAGAAGCTGAAGTGCGGTATAGAAATCGTCGGGCACCTCGGTTGCGGCCTTTCGGCAGACATGGGAAAGCCTTGACAATCCCATCTCCTCGGCCTTTTGACTGTATCGCAACAAATATTTTTCTATTGCGCCATAGACAAGCAAAGCACCCTCAAGGAAAATTTTGCTTTCCTCATCATGGGTTTCTGACAGAGTTTCCTCCGCCCTCTTTTTCAGCCCGCAAAGGCCAAGACTTACAACGTCACCCCAGGAGTAAGCGACGTGTCCGTTGTCAAGCATGGTGCTTTGAAGCTTAAGCTCCCTGTCGGCGCAATAGCTTTTGAAGATAGCCTCTTCCTCATCATTCAATTCTCTGTGTACACTGCGCCCCGCTATAAGGTCGTACTCTTCAAGAGGCACAGAAACCTCCTCAAGAATTTCAGCAAGATAAAGCCCATACCTTATCGGCTGGGGCTTTTCTCTGTGTTTTGTCCGTATTCGGTTTTGAATAAGCAACAACTCTGCCGTAGTTGCTTTTACAGGGCGGGAGATTAACTCTCGCCCTGCTTCTTCAATATTTTTTGTTAAATCGAATTTCATTTACCAAGTTCCCACACGTTTATTCTGCTTGTTGCTCTTGAAAGCTTTGCCCTCAAAATTATTTCCGCATCGGGACCAACCTTTTTGCCAAGCTCTGCCTCAAGCTTTTCTTTAGCAGCTTTCGCTCGTTTTATATCGATTTGGTCGGCAAACTCAAAGGTGGTGGCAACCACGCTTACCTCGCCGTTCTTTACCGAAACAAAGCCGCCCGACGCAGAAGCAAACCGTTTCTCGCCGCCTGCGGTAACTCTTACTCTTCCCGTACCAAGCGCCGACAAAAAATCTGCGTGGCCTGCCAATATCTCGGCATCGCCCTCGGTGGTTCTTACAAGCAGGCTTTCAGCCTCGCCCTCAAACTCAAGTCCGTCGGGCGTTGCAATCGTTAATTTAAAGCTTTTCATACTTCAAGCCTCGCTTTTAAGCTTCTTCTTTAAGCTTTTTTGCCTTTTCAACCGCCTCGTCGATAGTTCCCACAAAGAGGAATGCCGACTCGGGAAGGTCATCGTGCTTACCGTCTAGAATTTCACGGAATCCGCGGATAGTTTCCTTAATGGGAACGTAACGTCCCTCCATACCGGTAAACTGCTCTGCAACCGTAAAGGGCTGTGAAAGGAAACGCTGAATCTTTCTTGCTCGGTTTACAACCAGCTTATCCTCTTCGGAAAGCTCATCCATACCCATAATAGCAATAATACCCTGGAGCTCCTTATATCTCTGGAGCATTCTCTGAACCTCTCTTGCAACCTCGTAATGCTCGATTCCCACAACGTCGGGAGCAAGAATACGGGACGTAGAATCAAGGGGGTCAACTGCAGGATAGATACCCAGCGACGCAATTCCTCTTGAAAGAACGGTGGTTGCATCAAGATGGGCAAAGGTAGTTGCGGGAGCAGGGTCGGTAAGGTCGTCCGCAGGAACGTAAACTGCCTGAACCGAGGTGATAGAGCCCTTCTTTGTAGATGTAATTCTCTCCTGCAATGCACCCATTTCGGTTGCCAGCGTAGGCTGGTAACCAACCGCCGAGGGCATACGTCCGAGAAGCGCAGAAACCTCACTGCCCGCCTGGGTAAATCTGTAAATATTATCTATAAAGAGGAGCACGTCCTGGCCCTCTCTGTCACGGAAATACTCCGCCATTGTAAGGCCCGAAAGAGCAACTCTCATTCTCGCCCCGGGAGGCTCATTCATCTGACCGTACACAAGGCCGGTCTTGGAGATAGCTCCCGATTCTTTCATTTCATTATAGAGGTCATTTCCCTCACGTGTGCGCTCGCCGACTCCGGTAAATACCGAAAGACCGCCGTGCTGCTTTGCCACGTTGTTGATAAGCTCCATGATAAGTACGGTCTTACCAACTCCCGCACCGCCGAAAAGACCTATCTTACCGCCCTTTGCATAGGGGGCGATAAGGTCAACGACCTTGATGCCCGTTTCAAGTATCTCGGTCGTTCCCTCCTGCTCCGAATAGGGGGGAGGGTCACGATGAATACACCATCTCTCGGCATTTTCGGGGTCGGGTTCGTTGTCAACCGCCTCGCCGAGAATGTTGAATATTCTTCCCAAAGTATCCTTGCCCACGGGCACGGTAATTCCGCATCCCGTATCAACTGCATCCATTCCTCTGGACATGCCGTCAGTAGAGGACATGGCAATACATCTTACCACGTCGTCGCCAATCTGGCTTGCAACCTCACAGACGACCTTTTTGCCCTCATGCTCGATTTCAATAGCGTTGAGGAGGTTGGGAAGATGCCCGTTCTCAAATCTTATATCAAGAACAGGGCCTATAATCTGTATGACCTTGCCGATGTTTTTTTCCATCTGCCTGATTTCCTTTCATAAAAATTGCTTAAAGCGCATCTGCGCCCGACACGATTTCGGTAATTTCCTGTGTAATTACCGCCTGTCTTGCACGGTTATACTTAAGCATAAGCGTGTCGATTATCTCGCCTGCGTTTTTGTTTGCCGAGTTCATTGCCGTTCTTCTTGCCGCCGATTCTGAAGCAACAGCCTCGCAAACCGATGAAAAGATAATTCCGCCAACGTATTCGGGCACTATTCTCGCAAGAAGCTCCTCGGGGTCGCTGTCGTACATTGCATCTCTTTCCTTGGAGTTTTCGCCTCTTTCAAGCGGCAACAGCTCCTCGTAAACAGGAAGCTGGGTTATCATAGACACGA
Organism: Eubacteriales bacterium; assembly: GCA_045653185.1. Classification (GTDB taxonomy): domain Bacteria; phylum Bacillota; class Clostridia; order Oscillospirales; family CAG-272; genus HGM12713. The sequence goes on along the minus strand of JAZOLQ010000054.1, from coordinate 16,473 downwards.
ACTTTGTGTAAACAAGCACAACCTTGTCTATTTTCCCCTCCGCAAAGGCAGACGTTACCGCCTGACCTATTTTCATAGCGTTGCCTACGCCAAACTCTGCGGCCGAGGCGCATCCTCCGTCAAATATCTCGCATTTCCTGCGTCCGAAATACTCAACCGCCTTTTTGCCTATGGGCAAAACAGCAAATTTTCCGTCTTTCGCAAGAATATCGGTCATTTTGAAGATTGCGGAGTTATATCCGCCCGCAAGACCTCTGTCACCCGCAACGGCAATAAAGAGGGTTTTGGGCTCCTCTCTTTTCTCGCCCCAAAGCGAAAGCCCTGCCTCGCTTGTTGCCTCTATGTCGGCAATGGCGGAGGCAAGAAGCTCGTGGTATTTGCGTGAGCTCTCTGCCCTTTCCTTGGCACGACGGAGCTTTGACGTTGCAACAAGCTCCATGGCCTTGGTTATCTGCATTGTGCTCTGCACGCTTTTTATACGAGCCTTGATATCATTCATTGACGAGCCTGACATAGCTTAGCCCTCGCTCTTGCCAAGGAATTTTTCCTTGAAGCTGATTATGGCGTCCTTAAGCTCTGCCTCGGTGTCGCTGTCAAGCTGACCTGTGGTTCTTATCTTTGCAAGCATATCCTCTTTGGTTGCCGAAAGATGCTCAAACATCTCGCTCTCAAAGCGGTGGATATCCTCAACCTCAATATCCTTAAGAAGATTGTTTACAACGGCGTAAATTATGGCCACCTGAAGCTCAACCGCAATGGGAGAATTTCTGTCCTGCTTAAGAACCTCAACGATTCTCGCACCCTGCTCAAGGCGGGCCTTTGTGTCTGCGTCAAGGTCGGAACCGAACTGGGCAAAGCCCTGAAGCTCTCTGTACTGGGAGTAGAGGAGCTTAAGAGTCCCGGAAACCTTTTTCATGGCCTTTATCTGGGCGTTACCGCCGACACGGGAAACCGAGATACCGGGATTGACCGCAGGGCGGACACCCGAATGGAAAAGCTCTGTTTCAAGGAAAATCTGTCCGTCGGTAATTGAAATAACGTTGGTGGGAATATTCGCCGAAACGTCACCCGCCTGTGTTTCGATTATAGGAAGAGCGGTAAGCGAACCGCCGCCGTACTCGGGGGCAAGTCTTGCCGCACGCTCAAGAAGTCTTGAGTGAAGATAGAAAACGTCACCGGGGTACGCCTCACGTCCCGGAGGTCTTCTGATAAGAAGCGAAAGAGCACGGTAAGCCACAGCGTGCTTGGAAAGGTCGTCGTAAATAATAAGGACGTCCTTACCCTTATCCATAAAGTACTCGCCCATAGTACAACCCGAATAGGGTGCGATATACTGGAGGGGCGCTGACTCGGATGCGCTTGCCGCAACTACAATAGTGTAGTCCATAGCTCCGTTCTTATAAAGGGTATCTACCACGTTTGTAACGGTAGACTGCTTCTGTCCTATAGCCACGTAGATACAGATAACGTCCTTACCCTTCTGATTTATAATCGTATCGGTTGCAATAACCGTTTTACCCGTCTGACGGTCGCCTATGATAAGCTCACGCTGACCTCTTCCGATGGGTATCATAGAGTCGATTGCCTTGATACCTGTCTGAAGAGGTACAGAAACCGACTTTCTTTCAATAATTCCGTGAGCCTTCTGCTCGATAGGACGGTACTCCTCGTGCTCGATGGGGCCTTTTGCGTCGATTGGCTCGCCAAGAGCGTTTACAACTCGGCCGATAAGCTTTTCGCCAACGGGAACAGAAACAACTCTGCCCGTGCGCTTTACAAGGCTTCCCTCGGTAATGCCAACGTCGTTACCAAGAAGAACCGCACTTACGCAATTCTCCTCAAGGTTAAGCGCCATGCCAAAGGTGCCGTTGGAAAACTCCAACAGCTCGTTAGCCTTGCATTTATCGAGTCCGTGAACCTTTGATATACCGTCACCTACGGTAATAACGTAGCCCACCTCGTCCTGCTCGGTCTTTACCGAATAGTTCTTTATTTGTTCTTTTATTACTTTGCTGATGTCGTCTAACTGCATTTTTTCACCAACTTTACATTACTATGTTTTCAAGACCCTTTTTAAAGTCGTCAAGTCTTGTTTTTATCGACCCGTCAAGCTGTACACCCGAATACCTCAATACAACGCCGCCGATGATAGCGGGGTCAAGCTTGTTGACAAGCACTACGGTTTTGCCCGTAATTGCCTCAAGCTTGGCTTTCATGGCGTTCTTCTGCTCTTCGCTCATAAGGACAGCTGTCACAGCCTCCACACGCTCGATGCCTCTTGCCTCGTCATAAAGCGAGAAAAAGGTATCGGCCGCCGCCGAAAAAAGGTGCACCGCACGCTTTTCGCAAAGCATTTTTATAACGTTGAGCACGTACTCGTCAGCCCCCGCAAAAGCCTTGTCAATAAGCGCAAGTCTTTCGTCCTTGGGGAGTGCGGGAGTGTCAAGCAGCGTTTTGTATTTCGGATTCTGCGTAAAAGCAAGATTTACCGTTTTCAGGTCTTCGATTATGGCTTCGGTTCTGCCCGCTTCCTCGGCAAGCTCAAACAGAGCCCGTCCGTATTCCTTTGCGTCAGTCATTGCCGTCACCCATATTTTCAATGAAGCTGTCTATAAGGTCCTTGTGTTCGTCGCTCTTTACGTCACGCTGAAGAACAGCCGACGCAATGCCCACAGCCATTTCGGAAACCTCATTTTTAACCTCGTTTATAGCGCGTTTCTTTTCAAGCTCTACCTGTTCGTAGGCTCTTTCAACTGTTCTCGCCGCTTTTTCGTTAGCCTCACGGAGTATTTCCTCCTCACGAAGCTTTGCACGGCGCATGGCGTTCTTTAAAATTTCCTCGCTCTCGTTGTTTGCGTTTTCAAGCTTTGCCTCGTACTCAACCTTAAGCTCGGCCGCTTCGGCCTTGCTGCCCTCGGCATCGGCGTACATATCGTCGATTTCCTTCTGTCTTGAGTCGATCATATTTTTAAGGGGCTTGAAAAGCAACTTTTTGAGAAAGAGAAACAAAATAAGAAGATTGCACCATGCCGCAAGCATTGTGAACCAGTTGACACCTACAAAAGCTTCAACCGCGCCTGTAAATGCCTCAAAACCCATTTTTATCTCCTTTTCGGAAACAATTACTTGATGTCAACGAACATCAGAAGAAGCGAAATAACCAGCGCATAAATACCGGTCGTTTCTGTAATAGCGCATCCGAGAATCATGTTTGTACGAAGATTACCCTGCATTTCGGGCTGTCTTGCCATTGCCTCAAGTGCCTTACCTACCGCATTACCTTCTCCGATAGCGGGACCGATTGCTCCCAGACCCATACAAAGGCCTGCGCCAAGTGCTCTTGCAGCTGCTACGATTGATCCTGTCATACCTTCCATTTTAAAAATCCTCCTTGGAATTAAATTAAATTATTTTATTATTTATTATCCTTCTTAAGCTCTTCGGGAGGCGGGCAAGCCGCTCCAACGTAGACCATGGTAAGAAGGGAGAATACAAGTGCCTGAACAAATCCCGAGAAAAGGTCGAAATATATCGACAGGAACGCGGGAATACCTATCTGGAATATAGGCGGAACGTAGGTCAGCACCGCATCGGGAAGCCAACCGAACAACACGTTTGTAAGAAGCGCCAGCGCCGAATATATAAGCGCCGTAAGCACCGAACCGCCAGCCACGTTACCGAAATGACGGAACGCCATTGACACGGGGGTTGCTATTTCACTGACGATATTCATTGGCGTCATGACCACAATAGGCCCGGTAAAGCCCTTGAGCCACGCCTTAAAGCCAAAGTTTTTAATGTTGTAGTACCAAACCATTCCCGTTGTCACCAACGCCCAGGCCGCCGTTACCGAAAGGTCTGCGGTGGTTGAACGGAACACCTGTGTCGTTCCTATAAGCGTACCGCAGATAGATGACATAAACAGAGTTCCTATATAGGGAGCAAAGCGTGAATTGTGCTTTCCCATTGTTTCTTCAACAAGGTTGTAAAGCATTGTAACAAGCTTTTCGGCAACGACCTGGAGCTTTCCGGGGCGTTTGGATATCCTCTTGTTAACGGCATAAGCCAGAATGATAAGCAAGAGCGTCACCACAAAAAGCGACAGAAAGGTCTGCGTTATATTGACCCTGCCCACCAAGGGGAGCTCAAAGCTGAAATATATTATAGGGCCGCTTACGTTTACATCCACCTTCACTCACCTCTCTTTCTCGCTAAGTTTTGTGTAAAAATAAGTATTGGCTGGAATGCCAGCAGGGGTACTGCGGCAGAAATAACGTCAAACTGCTTGGTGATAAACGCCAGCACCAGCGTTCCAAGCATTGTAAAGGTTCTTACCAGATACGAGAGCTTTTGGGAATTTTGAATTGCACCCACATGCTCGGCCGCAAATTTTTCGGCCTCCTCATCGCTCATTTCTCCCTCTCCCCTTAAAGCCATAAAGCGGTCAACGGCACGGTTCACCGAAACAGTAAGGAAAAGGAAATTGAACACGGCCACGGCGCATCCAAGCACCGCGCCAAGCAAAACCTTATATGAATACAGATTCAACAGCAGATAAACAACAACCACAACCGCCGCAACGGCAAGCTCTCCGACGGCAAGGTATAAAATATCTCTGTAGGTCGATTTCTTATTTTGCATAGATAACTCCATCAGTTCTTGTTTTTATTTTCCTTTTTCTGCGCATCCGACTCGGCGTGTTCTTTTTCAAGACGTTCAAGGCTTGACATTGCGCCAAGTATGAATTTTATCATTGACACAAAGCCTACAAGTGCACCGAACACACCAAGGATAGCGTAAAGCCATGCGGGTGCTCCGCATTTTTCAACCAAGAGCCACGAAAGCCCTATCATTATAAGAATAGGAGTGGCAAGATTGAATAATGCTTGAAAAAGTATATTGAGAACGTACATTGCGCTCACAAATTTCCTGTACATATTATACCTCCGAAAAAGGCACAAATAAACCTATTATAAATATACCATAAATTCCCCTTAAAATCAAGAGTATTTCAAAAAGTTAAATCTTTAACATGAAAATTATTTATTTAACAATATTCTGTTCATTTTCCTGTACAGTATTACAGCATAAAAATTTACAAAAAGCCCTCTTGTTTTCACAAGAGGGGCTTTAGCTTTGTTTTTATTCGTATTTTATAAAGTGCTTGAGGCTCTTGCCCTCTTTGACCTCTGCCGCCGCAAGAGCTGCGCCGAACGCCGCCTCCTCTTTATGGGCGGGGATGTTGAGGTGAAGTCCGTAATCATTTTCAATCACTCTGCGAAGCACCCTGTTAAGTCTTATCGCATTGCCTGCGCCAACAAGCCCCGTACGCTTTCCCACAAGGACTGAAAAACCGTCGTAAAACTCGTACAGCTCACGGCTTATACCCGAAAGCACACCGAGAGCAAGGCTTTTGGCATTGAAATTGCTCTCCGAAAGCCCGCTTATAAAGGCTCTTGCGGAGGGATCTTTTCTCGTTCCTTTAAACTGCGTGACTACCGTGGGAGCATCGCCCTCTTCAAGGGCCTCCTCTGCCCAGGCATTCATTGTGGAATAATCCACAGGCCCGCCGCTTACGCTTTCAAAAAATTTCTTTAACAGGTTATAGGAATATCCTCCGCAAAGCGGGCAACCCGCAAGAAGATACAAACCGTTAAGATACGGGCGTATCTCGCCGTTTTCCACCGACACGTATTTGTCGGTAATAAGCGAAATCTGGCTTCCCGTGCCTACGTTCACAAGGAACGAAGCGTTATCCTTCACCGCCCCGTAAACCGACGCCTGGTTGTCACCAATTGCCGTGTAAACAGAAACACCCTCTGCCGTTTTTCCCAAAAGCGACAGGTCTGTTGTGGTTTTTGGGAAGAAAGAACAGGAAAGCCCCGCTTTTTCGATTGCCGCCTTATCCCATTCAAGCTTCTCAACGTCAAAAAGCCCGAATGATGCGGCAACCGTAGTGTGGACAAGAGGTTCTTTCACCTTTGCAATACTCATTGCCACGTAGTCGCCTACAGAAACAATCTTTTTAGCGTCATGGGGGATTTTTTTGCAGACAGTATCATAAAAAAGACTTGTTGAGCCAAAGCCCGTAGCCATTTTGTGACCTGTCTTTTGACTGAGAACAGATGCATAGGTGCCGTCAAGATAAGGAAGATTTCCACGCTCGTCCTGCCACGAATAGAGAGGCGAAACCGCTCTTCCCTCCTCGTCCACGTAGATAATACCGTGCATCTGACCGCTTACGCCAAGACTTTTTATATTAAATTTTCTTGCCGCCTCGCAATAAATCTCCTTGCAAAGTCCAACAATGCCATCTGCATCCTGCGTGCGCTCGCTTTGGTTTACACGCCCGAAAGTATTTGCCCTTGTGGCGGTGTAAAGATTTTTACCGTTTTCGTCAAGCACCACGGCGCAGACCGAGGTTGTGCCTATATCTATTCCCAAATACATTTTTATTACTCCCATTTTTTAATTGCTTTTATTCTATCACTTTAATTTCTGTTTGTCAATATGCAAATCCGTATAAAGCGAAAACGCTTCGGGCACAATCGGCTCTGTTACAAAAAAGCTGTCCGATTTTATCGGACAGCCTTGGGTTTAATTGTTTTTTGCCTTTGTTCCGCAGTAAATGCAACGATATGTGCGTGTTTCGGGGTCTGTAAGCTTAAAGATATGCTTAAGCTCCTGCTCGGTAGACGTAATACATCTGGGATTCTTGCACTTGACAATGTCAACTATCTGCTCGGGAAGCTCGGGATGATACTTCTTAACAAGCTTCTCGTTTTCTATTACGTTTATGGTCATCTCGGGATCGATGTATCCGAGAATTCCAAGGTCGATATCAAGCTTCTCCGCATCTACCTTTATTATATCCTTGCGTCCCATGCGGCGGCTTGCTGCGTTTCTTATAAGAGCCACAGTTCCGTCAACCTCGTCAAGTCCGAGGAAGCGGTATATCTCCATTCCCTTTTCGGGCTTGATATGGTCAAGGACAAATCCGTTTTTAATAGAATCTACGTTCATTTTGCGGCCTCCAGAAGCATTTTAATAAGAGCCATTCTGATGTACTTTCCGTAAAGCACCTGTTTGAAATAACAAGCTCTGGGGTCTTTATCGACCTCAACGGTAATCTCGTTAACTCTGGGAAGCGGATGCATTACTATGCAATCGCTTTTTGCAAGATTGAGCTTTGACTGTGTAAGAATGTAGCTATCCTTCAGTCTTATATAATCCTGCTCGTTGAAGAATCTCTCCTTCTGAACTCTTGTCATGTAAAGGATATCAAGCTCGGGCATAACCGCCTCAAGATCTGTGGTTTCAAGGTAATCAATGCCGTTCTTTTCTATGATATCGTTCTTGATATAATCGGGAATCATAAGCTCTGTGGGCGAAACAAGAACAAACTTTATTCCGCTGTATCTTGAAAGCGCCGCAATAAGCGAATGAACCGTTCTTCCGAACTTAAGGTCACCGCAAAGTCCTACGGTAAGATTATCAAATCTTCCCTTTTCTCTCTTAATAGTGAGAAGGTCGGTAAGTGTCTGTGTGGGGTGGTTGTGTCCGCCGTCACCCGCATTTATTACGGGAACGGTAGCGTTAAGCGATGCAACCATGGGTGCGCCCTCTTTAAAGTGGCGCATTACCATAATATCGGCAAAGCAGGAAATAACCTTTGCCGTGTCGGCAATGCTCTCGCCCTTTGCCGCCGAACTGCTCTGCGCCTCGGAAAATCCGATAACGTTTCCGCCAAGCTCAATCATAGCCGCCTCAAAGGAAAGACGGGTTCTTGTTGAGGGCTCGTAGAAGAGGCTGGCAAGCTTTTTGCCGTGACAAACCTCAGCATATTTCTTGGGATTGTCGATTATGTCCTCTGCGGTAGCAACAAGCTCTTCTATCTCGGCTACCGAAAGGTCTTCAATTCCTATAAGATGTCTCATTTTGCCACCTTACGCCTTTGCGCCGTTTACAGCAAGGTAGTTCTTGATTCTCTCAACGTTCTCACGGTTCTTCTCGTCCTCTTCGAGGTACTCGATGATATCGTAAACGTCAACGATAGAGTATACGGGGAAGCCGAACTGCTCCTCGATCTCCTGCATTGCGCCCTTATCGGTCTGACCCTTTTCCTTGCGGTCAACCATAATGAAGGTAGCGGCAACCTTTACTCCCTCAAGGTGAGAAAGTATTTCCATGCTCTCACGGATAGCTGTGCCTGCTGTGATAACGTCCTCAATAATTACAACTTCTTCGCCTGCCTGGGGAACGTATCCAACGAATACACCGCCCTCGCCGTGGTCCTTAACTTCCTTTCTGTTGAAGAAGAAAGGAACGTTAAGCTCCTTCTTTGAAAGAGCAACGGCAGCAGAAACCGCAAGGGAAATTCCCTTGTATGCAGGGCCGTAAAGAACAGCCTTCTTTGCGCCAAGCTTTTCAAAATAAGCCTTTGCGTAGAACTCGCCAAGCTTTGCGATGTCGTCGCCTGTCTTGATCATACCCGCATTAATGAAATAGGGTATCTTTCTACCGCTCTTTGCGGTAAAGTCGCCAAACTTGAGAACGCCTGCGCCCTCAAGGAACTGTATAAATTCTCTCTTGTAGCTTTCCATTTTAATTCTCCTTTGTATTTGTACTTATACTGTAGATGCCGTCATCCCAAGCCAACGACTCGGTATTCAACCGAGGAGTGGAACGCATGGCACTATGTACGTGCAATCTGTCGTGCGTTGACCTATTGCCCCCGCCGCCGGCAGGTGGTTAACCAACGAATTCAGCCACGCAGCGTCTGTATGCCGCAACGGGATCAGCTGCCGCTGTGATGGGTCTGCCAACTACGATATAGTCAGAGCCGATTTCCTTTGCCTGCGCGGGAGTCATAACTCTCTTCTGGTCGCCAATCTCACCGTCTGCAAAGCGCACACCGGGAGTAACTGTGCAGAAGTCAGAGCCGCATCTGTCGTGTACCTTGCCTGCTTCAAGGGGAGAGCAAACAACACCGTCAAGACCTGCAACCTTTGCGTTGTGAGCGTAGTGCATAACTACCTCGTCGATGGGTCTGTCAATAAGAAGGTCGTTTGTCATTCTTTCCTGGTCTGTGGATGTAAGCTGTGTTACTGCGATAAGCATGGGTCTTGTGCCGTCGGGTCTTCTGAGTCCCTCGATAGCAGCCTGCATCATAGAAATTGTACCTGCGGCGTGAAGATTTGTCATATCAACGTCAAGGCGAGAAAGAACCGCCATAGACTTTTTAACTGTGTTGGGGATATCGTGAAGCTTTAAGTCAAGGAATATCTTGTGGCCTCTTGCCTTGATCTGTCTTACGATCTCAGGGCCTTCTGCATAGAAAAGCTCCATACCGATCTTTACGAAGGGCTTTTCGTCCTGGAATTTGTCAAGGAATGCAAAAACCTGCTCTGCGCTTGCAAAGTCACAAGCAATAATTACGTCTTTTCCCATTTTTTAGTTCTCCTTTTATATATAGAAATTTGAATACGTGTTATTAAGGTGGATTTATAGATATGCATTTCTTATTTGCACCATTTGTCAGCCCAATATGCCGCCATTTCCACCCATCTTGAAATCATTTGATCATTCCACTTGGGATTGCCCATATCTGTGAGAGAGTTGCCGAGTGCCACACCGTGCTGCGCGTGGGGAAAAATGTGAAGCTCGTACTCTACGCCCGCGTTGGCGTAAGCCATAGCGAAATCCAAAGAGTTGCGCGCATCCACCATTTCATCGTCCGCGCTATGAACAATGAACGCGGGAGAGCTGTCCTGTGTAACGTGTCTGTCTACACTGACGTAGTCGCTCTCTTTCTTCGAGGGATCATCCTTGCAAAGTAGATTTTTTATTGTATATGAGTCGCCCTTGGGGCTGATTACGGGGTAGATTGGCATAATTCCGCGCGGCTTGTTGTAGCCGTAGGGAATATCCAGGCCCTCGGTTGCCTCAGTACGATTCCAGAATACGCCTGCGCACGCCGCAAGATGTCCGCCCGCGGAAAATCCCGTCACAAAGATTTTGTCGGGATCAATGCCGTACTTTTCTGCGTTGTCCTTTATGTGCTTGATAGCCATAGTGACCTCGCGAAGCTGGGCGGGGTAGGGCTCTTTTCTGCCCACGGTGTAGTGAAGCACAAATCCGTTGTATCCGTAGGTCATAAATTCCATAGCGATAGGTTCGCCCTCGCGGTCTGCACAAATGCTCGCGTATCCTCCGCCCGGGATAACGAGAATGGCATTTCGCTTTTTGTTGCCCAATGGCTCGGCAATAAACGTTTCAAGGAATACGTCGGGACGATTCTCTTTAAGATAAATGCGACCGTACGTCATAAGACTTCCCCTCCACAATTTATTTATGCCTGACCGATAATATCGGTAAGCTTTTCAATACCGTACTTTTCCATAACGCGAGGAAGGTCCTCGATTATCTTCTTGCAAGCATAGGGGTCTACAAGGTTGTGCGCGCCGACCTCAACTGCAGTTGCGCCCGCGAGCATAAATTCTATAACGTCCTCTGCGCTTGAAATACCGCCCATACCAACTACGGGAATATTTACCGCGTGAGCAACCTGATATACCATACGGATAGCAACCGGCTTTATAGCAGGACCCGAGAAGCCGCCCATCTTGTTTGCGATAACGGGCTTTCTTGTCTTTAAATTAATTCTCATACCGAGAAGTGTGTTTATAAGGCTTATACCGTCCGCGCCTGCGTCCTCGCAAGCCTTTGCGATAGAAACTATATCTGTTACGTTGGGGGAGAGCTTGATAATAATGGGCTTATTTGTAACCTTTCTTACCGCTCTTGTTACCTCTGCCGCCGCCTCGGGATTTGTACCGAAGCTCATACCGCCGCCGTGAACGTTGGGGCAGGATACGTTTACTTCAAACCAGCCGATCTGATCTTCAGAATCAAGCATCTGTACCGTGTATGCGTAGTCTTCAACAGAGAATCCCGATACGTTAGCCATAACGGGCTTGTGAAATACTGCCTTGAGTTTAGGCATTTCGTACTTTATAACGTCCTCAACACCGGGGTTCTGAAGACCTACCGCGTTGATAAGACCTGACGTGCATTCCGCAATTCTTGGGGTGGGATTTCCAAATCTCTTGTCCTTTGTAGTTCCCTTAAAGGAAAAGCTGCCAAGCATATTTATATCGTAAAGCTCTGCAAATTCATAGCCAAAGCCAAACGTACCGCTTGCGGGTATTATAGGGTTTGCAAGCTCAATGCCGCAAAGAGTTGTTCTCAAATCTGTTCCCATAAAATTTCCTCCCTCTCAAGAACGGGGCCGTCCTTGCAAATTCTCTTATATCCTGTAATCGTCTTGCAGGAGCATCCCATACAAGCGCCAAATCCGCAACCCATTCTTTCCTCAAAACTGTACTGACCGCTTGTGTTAGCCACGCGGTTTATCGCCTTGAACATAGGCATAGGTCCGCAGGTAAAGAAGTAAGAATAATCAAGATTCTTCATCGCGTCTGTAACAAATCCCTTTACACCGTAGCTGCCGTCGGCAGTGCAAACGTATACAGGGCAACCGAGGGCCTTGAATTCGTCTTCGTAGAATATTTCTTCTTTTTTGTTAAAGCCAAGGATGACCGTGGGCTTTTTGCCTTCCGCTATAAGCTTCTTGCAAAGGTTGTACATAGGGGGGATACCCACACCGCCGCCGATAGCCAATGGAGTGTCACCAGATTTCTGTGTGTCATATCCGTTTCCAAGACCTGTTAAGGTGAGTATCTCCTCGCCTGCCTGCATAGTCGCCATCTTTTCGGTGCCCTCGCCAACTACCTTGTAGATAACTGTAAGGGAATCGGATGTGTAATCACACACCGAAATGGGACGGCGGAGATAAAGTCCGTCAAGCTTGAAATTTACAAACTGACCGCAGTTTGTAATATCACTTGTGTCGCCTGCAAGCTCCATTTTGTAGACCGTAGGCGCGATACACTTATTTGAAAGTATTTTCAAAAGTACGTCTTTCATTGTATATGTCCTTTCGATTATTTTTCGAGTTTATATACTTCCTTGCCGCCCGATACGGTCATAAGACATTTGCCGTATACCTTATCGTAAGCGAAGGGAGTGCTTCTGCCCTTGGACAAAAAGTCATCGGGGTTGATTTCGTATTCTTCTTCAAGCTCCCAGATAGAGAAGCCGTTACTGTCAAGCCCAAATCGCGCTCTGGGGTTATGCGAGAGCAGGGAAATAAGAGCTTCCATACTCATAACACCCGTCTTGACGAAATGTGTGTACATTACGGGGAATGCAGTTTCAATGCCCACAACGCCCATATTGCTCTTTTCAAGTCCGCGGGATTTTTCCTCTGCCGAGTGGGGAGCATGGTCGGTAGCAATCATATCTATCGTGCCGTCAAGGATACCGCCTACAAGCGCCTCTCTGTCGCTCTTGTCACGCAAGGGGGGATTCATTTTGAATCTTCCGTCCTCCTGTAAGTGGGAGTCGTCAAGAGTGAGGTAATGAGGGCCTGTTTCGCAGGTAATGTCAACACCCTCTGCCTTTGCCTTGCGGATTATGTCAACAGATTCCTTTGTGGAAATGTGGCATACGTGATAAGAACAACCTGTTTTTTTGCAAAGCTCAATATCGCGGGCAATAGGGCCCCATTCGCTTTCAGAGCAGATACCTTTGTGTCCGTGAGCTTTGGCGTATTCTCCGTCGTGAATGTAGCCGCCATAGAGAAGGGAATTGTCCTCGCAGTGAGCAACTATTATCTTGCCAAGCTCCTTTGCCTTTATCATAGCCTCTTCCATAAGGGAAGCAGACTGCACTCCGCGTCCGTCGTCGGAAAACGCGATAACAGAGTCGCACATACCGTCAAGGTCAGAAAGCACTTCGCCCAACTGTCCTACCGTGATCGAGCCGTAGGGGTGAACGCCTATCTGCGCCTTTTCCTTTATCGCGTCAAGCTGGAGCTGCAAATGCTCAACCGAGTCGGGTACGGGGTTAAGGTTAGGCATTGTGCAAACGTCGGTGTAGCCACCGCGCGCGGATGCCATAGAGCCCGTATAGGTGTCCTCTTTATACAAATAGCCCGGCTCGCGAAAATGCACGTGTACATCACAAAAGCCGGGTAAAATAGCGCAATTATTATAGACAGTATCAGCATACGCAACGTCAGAGTCGGAAACAGAAACAACTTTCCCGTCAACTACGGCAAAGTTTCCAACAGTCATTTCGTTTGTAAGATAATTTCTGCAATTCTTAAAAACAGTCATAGCAGTCCTCCGTGGCGGATAAGTCCATATTATCCGCATTATACTCTATATATTATACCATATATAGAATTTTTTGTCAACAATTTGAGATGAAAAATATCGGGGGATAAATTTGGCGCAACCAAACCAAAACATTCTCATTTGTGATCCGAATTTAAAATAAACTCTCGGCGTTGTCCCACCACGTTGGTTTGTGTATGTTGAAATTCCGATACACATAATAAACCGTCGAAAAATATCACATTTTATCCCCTTACTGTATAAAATGCAGTAAGGGGATATTTGCGTCTTTATATATCCTCTAAAACATAGAAAAGGTGAATATATGGAGATAGTTATACTTACAGCCATAGGCGTTGGCGCGGCGACTGTAATGGGGGCGGGAATCGGCTTTGCGTTCAAGGACTCGTCGCGCAAATTTTTGAATATTATTTTTTATATTTCGTCATTTATAATGCTCTTTTCGGCAATATTCGGACTGCTTGTGCCGTCGTATGAATATTCTCTGGGTAGGGAATATATTACGTTTGTCGGAGCGGCGATAGGAGTTATATGTATTGTATTTGTGGAGCTTTTGATACCAAGGATACAAAGCAAAGCGTCAAGCGAAAGCGCAAAAGGCGCGCGAATGCGCCGCGCTCTTGTTATGATACTTGCCATGTCGATACACAATTTTCCCGAGGGAATGGCGGCGGGGGTTGGCTTCGGGGCAGAGGACACAACAATGGCACTGCTTATAGCGGGGGGAATCGCACTTCAGAATATCCCCGAGGGTATGGTAGTCATCACTCCAATGCTTGATGCGGGAGTGAGCCCAAAAAAGAGCTTTCTTGTCGCGCTTGCAACGGGCTTTTGCGAGGTGGTCGGCACTCTTGTGGGATATTTTGCATCAAGCATATCTGATGCAGTATTGCCGTATATACTCGCGTTTGCGGGCGGCACCATGCTTTACGTAGTTATAAAGGAGCTTGCTTGCGCTATCCTTGGAAAAAAGACTTGATTTTATACATTTCGACAGAATATAGGGTAAAAAAATAACATTTTAGGTGGTATTTCTTTTCATTGTGTTGTTGACATTTTTTTTGGCTTGTGATATAATTATTGTGATTATAAATATATCACAAGCCGCCATTGCGGCAGAATGGAGAGAATTATGGCATTTTATTATGACAGTCCTTCACACACATTCAGCGAATATCTTTTAGTTCCCGGTTACTCGGATGCTAACTGCATTCCTGCAAAGGTATCGCTCAAAACACCTCTTGTTAAGTTCAAAAAGGGTGAAGAGCCCGCTATCACTATGTCCATTCCGCTTATTTCCGCGATAATGCAGTCTGTTTCTAACGACACTATGGCTATCGCACTTGCAAAAGAAGGCGGCGTTTCTTTTATTTACGGCTCGCAGACTATCGAGCAGCAGGCGGCTATGGTTCGCAGAGTTAAGGATCACAAGGCAGGATTTGTAACATCTGATGCTAACATCAAGCCCGATGCTACGTTAAATGACGTTATCGCGCTCAAGGAAAAGTACGGTCACTCCACAATCGCGGTTACAGAGGACGGCACTGCAACAGGCAAGCTTATAGGTATCGTTACTTCCCGTGATTACAGAGTTACAAGAATGACAGGCAACGAGCTTGTTTCCACATTTATGACTCCTTTTGAAAAGCTCGTTTACGCAAAGGAAGGCACATCCCTTGCAGAGTGCAACGATATTATCTGGGATCACAAGCTCAATTCTCTCCCTATTATAGATGACAACGGTCATCTCGTTTCCTTCGTATTCAGAAAGGACTACGAGCAGCACAAGCAGCATCCCGACGAGCTTCTTGACTCAAAGAAGAGATACATTGTAGGTGCGGGTATCAACACACGTGACTACGAACAGAGAGTTCCCGCGCTTGTAGAGGCGGGCGCTGACGTGCTTTGCATTGACTCAAGTGAAGGTTATTCCGAGTGGCAGGCAAGAACTATCAAGTGGATCAGAGATAACTACGGCGACACAGTTAAGGTTGGCGCGGGTAACGTAGTTGACAAGGACGGCTTTAACTTCCTTGCAGACGCGGGCGCAGACTTTATCAAGATCGGTATCGGCGGCGGTTCTATCTGTATCACAAGAGAAACAAAGGGTATCGGTCGCGGACAGGCAACAGCTGTTATCGAGGTTGCTAAGGCGAGAGATGAATATTTTGAAAAGACAGGCGTTTACGTTCCGATCTGCTCTGACGGCGGTATCGTTCACGACTATCACATTACACTTGCACTCGCTATGGGCGCAGATTTCTGCATGCTTGGCAGATATTTCGCTCGCTTTGATGAATCTCCCACACAGAAGATCCTCATCAACGGCAACTACATGAAGGAATACTGGGGCGAGGGAAGCGCAAGAGCGAGAAACTGGCAGAGATACGATATGGGCGGAGCACAGAAGCTCTCCTTCGTTGAAGGCGTTGACAGCTACGTTCCTTACGCAGGTCCTCTCCACGATAATTTGGCGGTTACACTCTCTAAGATTAAGTCCACAATGTGTAACTGCGGTGCGCTTTCTATTCCTGAGCTTCAGGATAAGGCAAAGCTTACACTCGTAAGCTCCGTTTCCATAGTAGAAGGCGGCGCGCACGACGTATTGGTTAAGAATAATACATAATGGGAGCGGCATATTTTGTGTAGAACAAAAGCCGCACCACTAAAATTACAAAGTATATCTAAAATCAAAGATAAACTTTTCAAAGTTGAAAACCGTCGGAAAAATCCGACGGTTTTCTCCATTTTTATGCGGCTTTTTAGGCGTTTTAAGCTTCTGTGCCGTACCAAGTACGGCGACGTTCGCCCAAAACGCATTCTACATCAAAATCTGCTCGCTCCCGACCCGGCACCCCTTTTCCAAAAACTTTCAAATACATATTTGAAATAGACACTGCCAAATGTTTTGGTTCGGGTCAATGAATTAAAAATAATTTTACGGCTACGGATAATATTAAGTTAATGATAACACCGTAGGGGTCGATCTCCGGACGACCCGCAAATATGAAATTGAAAACAACGTAATTTATGTATAATATGCCCAATATCTGTTGACAAAACTGCAATATTTTGTTATAATTATATTGTTATTAAACTAACTATGCGTGAACATACCGTATTACAAAATGCGGGTTCACTTGTTCACGCGTGCTTTCAGCCCCGCGGGCTAAAAGCACCAACGAAAGATTACCGCTTATGCGGGGAAAGG
>JAZOLQ010000053.1:0-2163 GCA_045653185.1 Eubacteriales bacterium | reverse complement strand
CAAACCATCCGCTGCTTTTTCCATATGCGGCTGACAAAAATACGCAACGCGCAGACTGCTTCTGATAACCCTCGGAGCATATCTCAATAGTCCAAGGACCCGACGACTCCTGCTCAAAATACCATATCTCGCCCTTTTCTTTATCCTCAAGCATAACTATCGGGTAATAGTTGCAGGTGGACCAGCTCTCATTATTTGACATTCTGACTATCGCGTGATTATCGTGGTTGTACGTGGGGTAAAGACCGCATTCATCAAGCTTCTGCACTCGCCATTGCCCCTCGCCCTGCCAGGTAAAGTCACATCTGTGAAGCAGAAATCTGTCCTCATACCACATTTTTTCACCGCAAGAGCCAATAGAATTGACGTAAAGCGAGGAAATCGCATCAATAACTATGTCCTCGCAACTTATGTTTTTAACCGTAACTCTCTGACGGGTGGTTTCAAGGTCATCAAAGCTTTCGCGTGTAACGCATATCTCAACCCTCTCTCCCTCATCGTGATAGGTAAGCACCTGCGTGTTACCCGCAACGCTAACATTTTTGAGCTTCGCGCATTTAGACATCTGATTTGCGGATATATAAGGAGCTATTGTTTCGGAATTAATATTAAGATAAAATATGGGCTCTGTCTGCTTCATTCAAGTTTCCCCCGAAGGTATGTATTTATACTTAAATTATACCATTTTACCCTTATTATGTCAACACAAATCCCTTTGTGCAAATCCCTCATATTTCAATTGTGATTTTTATGCAATTTTCCACCGCC
Source organism: Eubacteriales bacterium (assembly GCA_045653185.1). Lineage (GTDB taxonomy): Bacteria > Bacillota > Clostridia > Oscillospirales > CAG-272 > HGM12713. The sequence goes on along the minus strand of JAZOLQ010000053.1, from coordinate 1,395 downwards.
TTTCCTGCAAAAAGCTCATAAAACATCTTGACGGAGTGGGGAGATAATGTTATAATTATAATGTATTATTATGTACTTTTATATTGTTAATAATATAGATTAAACTTTCGGAGACAGAACAATGATAAAGCTTTACGAAAACGGAGTATTTTACAAGGACGGCGAGATACTCCAAAATTCAACAGTTTCAAAAGAAGAAGCAAGAAAAAACACCATAGCGTACTCTATTCTTTCGGCTCATAACGTGTCGGGTAATGACGAGAGCTTGAAGATAAAGTTTGACGCGATGGTATCTCACGATATTACATACGTTGGAATTATTCAGACCGCGAGAATTGGCGGACTTGATAAGTTCCCTATCCCCTATGCTCTTACTAACTGCCACAACAGTCTTTGCGCGGTTGGCGGAACTATCAACGAGGACGACCATACCTTCGGACTTTCCGCCGCTAAAAAATACGGTGGAATTTACGTACCCGCAAATCAGTCTGTAATCCACTCTTACGCAAGAGAGGAGATGGCTGGCTGCGGCAAAATGATACTCGGCTCTGACTCACACACCCGCTACGGCGCTCTTGGCACTATGGGCGTTGGCGAGGGCGGCCCCGAGCTTGTAAAGCAGCTTTTGCGCGACACCTACGATATAAAAGCCCCCGAAGTTGTTTTGGTACACATCAAGGGCACTCCCAAAAAGGGTATCGGACCTCACGACGTGGCTCTCGCGCTTGTAGGCGCTACATTCAAGAACGGCTTTGTAAAAAACAAGGTGCTTGAATTTGTGGGCGAGGGTGTAAAGAATCTCCCCATAGATTTCAGAAATGGCATTGACGTTATGACAACAGAAACTACTTGTCTTTCTTCTATCTGGGAAACAGACGAGGTGGTTAAAGCCCACTACGAAGCGCACGGCAGACCCGAGGATTACAAAAAGCTCAAGCCAAACGGCGTTGCCTACTACGATTCTATGATAGAGATTGATCTTTCAGGGATGGAATCTATGATAGCTCTTCCCTTCCACCCCTCAAACGTATATACAATAAAGGAATTCTTGGCAAACGCAAAGGAAATTCTCACAAAGGTTGAGGCAGAGGCAAAGGTAAAGTTCCCCAAGGCAAAGTACGACCTTGTATCCAAGATCCAGCCCGACGGAAGCGTTATGGCAGATCAGGGTATAATCGCGGGCTGCGCGGGCGGTATGTTTGACTCTATTGTTGAGGCGTCCGAAATTCTCAAGGGTGGCAACGTAGGCAACAGCTACTTTAATATGTCTGTATATCCCACAAGCATTCCCGTATCCTTGGCGCTTACAAGAAGCGGTGTTACGGCTGACCTTCTTGCAAACGGTGTGGCTATCAAGCCCTCGTTCTGCGGTCCTTGCTTTGGCGCAGGCGACGT
>JAZOLQ010000052.1:0-1795 GCA_045653185.1 Eubacteriales bacterium | reverse complement strand
CGTATTTCAGGTTATTGAGTTCCAGCACGTAAAACCCGGAAAAGGAGCAGCTTTCGTTCGTACAAAGATAAAGAACGTTATCACAGGCTCTGTTATTGAAAGAACTTTCAGCCCTACTGATAAGTTTGAGAACGCTTATATTGAGAGAAAGGAAATGCAGTATTCCTACAACGACGGAGATCTGTATTACTTTATGGATATGGAAACATTTGATATGATTCCTCTCAACAGCGATAAGCTTCCCGACAACTTCAAGTTTGTAAAAGAGGAGATGCTCTGCAAGATCGTATCCTAGAAGGGTAACGTATTTGACGTTGAGCCTCCCACGTTTGTTGAGCTTGTAGTTACCGCAACCGATCCCGGATTTGCAGGAAACACAGCAACAAACACACTTAAGCCTGCAACTCTTGAGACAGGAGCTGTTATCAAAGTTCCGCTCTTCGTAAACGAGGGCGACACTCTTAAGATAGACACCAGAACAGGCGAATATCTCTCCAGAGTATAATCGGAGGTGTTTTATGACACTTAATGAAAAGGCGGCGTACATCAAGGGACTTGCAGAAGGACTTGAGATAGACGCAAAAACAAAAGAAGGTAAGATCATTTCCGCTCTTCTTGACCTCGTTTCCGATATGGCAGCTACCATATCCGATATGGAGGAGGATATCGAGTATCTCAACGATTACATCGAGGAGATAGACGAGGACCTCGGAACTGTTGAGGAGTGCCTTGCAGAGTGCGATTGTGACTGCGATGACGATGATTTTGACTGTGACGGCGACTGCGACGATTGCGACTTTGATTGCGATTTTGACGAGGACGACTATTTTGAGATAGACTGTCCCTCTTGCGGCGAGACCGTTTGCTTCGATGAAACAATCGATCCCGAGGACCTCATCTGCCCCGCTTGCGGAGAAAAGTTTGAGTGCATCGTATCCGAGGATGACCTTAAGGCTATCGACGGAATAGAGGATTGACATCATTCAGCGCAGTTAATAGACCAAGGGGCTGACCTGTTCAGCCCCTTGACTATTTTAGGTTTAAATGATATAATAGATCCGTAATTTCAAAGAAAGGGGGCAGAGACTGTGGAGATAATAAAGGAAGACGGATTCAGAAAGCAGCTTAAAAGCGGACTTTCGGGGGGATATCTTTTTTTTGGCGAGGAAGATTATCTTAAAGCCTTTTCACTTAAAGCCGCGAGAGACGCCGTTTGCGAGGATAAGAGCTTTGAGATATTCAACGATATGAAAATAGACGCGCTTGATTACAGTGCGCCCGCTTTGCTTGATGCCCTGATGCCATTTCCTATGATGGCTGAAAAGAAGGTGGTTACGGTGAACGGTCTTTGTATAGATTCGATGAAACCGTCCGAGATAGACGACCTTTGCGACGTCCTTGAAACACTTTCGGAATACGATTATAACGTTCTCATAATTTCAGTTCCCGCTGGGGAGATTGATGAAGGAAATCTGCCCAAAAGACCCTCGGCGATATTGACTAAGCTCTCGAAATATCTGACTCCAGTGAGATTTGAAGCGATATCTCCCTCAAGACTTGTCTCGTGGATAGGGAAGCATTTTGCTCATAACGGAGTGAAGGCTTCGGCGGAGGTATGTTCTTTTATGATAAATTATTGCGGAGCTTCAATGTTCACGCTTGCGTCTGAGACAGATAAGCTTTCGTATTACGTTCTTCAGGATGGTAGAGACGAAGTGTCTCTTGACGACGTAAAAAAGGTTTCGATAGCCGAAATAAGTACCGATACCTTTGCGCTTGCAAATGCTATACTTGA
>JAZOLQ010000051.1:0-10889 GCA_045653185.1 Eubacteriales bacterium | reverse complement strand
TCCTTTTCAAGCTGAGCGATGGCGGTTTTCAGAGCCTTCTGCTTTGCGTCCTTGTCGCTGTCGCGGGGTATCATTTCTATTTTCTTTTTAGCAGTTGCCATTTTAAAATCTCCTGTTAAAAGTTTTGTTTTCGTTGTGAGTCAATTATACACCAACCGTCCTGCCTTGTCAATAGCTTTTTCAAAAAACTCTTGACAAAACTGTATATGGGGTGTAAAATAAAACCATCTTAAGAAAAAACGGGGAATAATTATGGCAACTGCTAAAAAGAAAATAGAAATGATTCCGAGAGACAGTGATAAGGAAGCTAAGAAAAAAGCGCTCAATACCGCTATCGCGCAGCTTGAAAAGGATTTTGGCGCGGGCTCGATAATGAAGCTTGGCGAGAATTCAAAGCTGGAGGTGCAGGCGGTCAGCACAGGCTCTATCGCGCTTGATATGGCGCTTGGTATCGGCGGAGTTCCGAGAGGAAGAATAATTGAGATATTCGGTCCGGAGTCCTCGGGTAAAACAACGGTTGCGTTACATATTATAGCCGAAGTGCAGAAAACAGGCGGAGAGGCGGCATTTATTGATGCAGAGCACGCGCTTGACCCCGTTTACGCAAAGGCGCTTGGAGTCGATATAAATAATCTGCTCGTCTCTCAGCCCGATTGCGGCGAGGACGCGCTCGATATAACCGAGGCGCTTGTGCGCTCGGGTGCTGTTGACGTCGTCGTTATCGACTCGGTAGCGGCTCTCGTTCCCCGTCAGGAGATAGAGGGAGATATGGGACAGTCGCAGGTAGGAGTTCAGGCAAGACTTATGTCTCAGGCTATGAGAAAGCTCTCCGCGGTAATTTCCAAGAGCAACAGTGTGGTAATTTTTATAAATCAGCTTCGTGAAAAGGTGGGAGTTATGTACGGAAATCCCGAGACCACACCGGGCGGACGCGCGCTCAAATTCTACGCGTCTGTCAGAATAGACGTCCGCAAGGCAGATCAGCTCAAGAACGGAAACGATATATACGGAAATCACGTAAGATGTAAGATAGTTAAAAACAAGGTCGCGCCGCCCTTCAAGGTAGCCGAATTCGATATCCTTTACGGAAAGGGAATTTCGCGCTCGGGCGAAATAATAGATTACTGTATAGCGCTCGATATCATCAAAAAGAGCGGTTCTTGGTTCTCGTATAACGGCGAGCGTATCGGACAGGGTAAGGATAACGTCAGAAAGATAATAGAGGCAAATCCCGAGCTTCTCGCAGAGCTTGACGCCAAGGTAAGAAGCATGAAGGATAATATCTCTGCGCCCGAAGAGGTCTTTGAGCTTGACGAGGACACCGACGACGATTTTGACATAAGAACCCTCAAATCCGACGGCGAATAATATGACGGCAGAACTCACGTCTATCTCCGCTATAAATGCGGGCGCGGAGATAGTTTTGGAGATAAAGCTGGTTGAGGGCGATAATTTTGAAAAAAGAAAAGTGATTTTGCTCGCAAGGCAGTACGCCGAGCTTCGTGTCCACAAGGGCGAGATAGACCAAGAGAGCGCCGAGCAGCTTTTCTTTGAGGGCGAGGTCTGCGCGGCAGTGAAGAGAGGAATGAATATTCTCGGCTACACCTCTTGCTCCCAGAAAAATATGGCGCTCAAGCTCTCTTCAAAAGGATTTAGCAGAGATATAGCCCTTCGCGCCGCAAAATATCTCGCGGAGCTTGGATATATAAACGAGGGCGATGACGCTTCACGCGAGGCAGAGAGGTGCTTGCGAAAGCTTTGGGGAAGAAAGAGGATAGCCGCTACTCTCTACGAAAAGGGGTATTCCGAGGGCGCGGTGCGCTTGGCGCTCTCAGAGCTTGAGAAATACGATTTTACAGAGCCTTGCGCTCAGCTTATAAAGAGGAAATTCAAAGCCTTGCCCGATGACAGAGAAGGGCAACGAAAGCTTTTCGCGTCTCTTGTCCGTTACGGTTACAGCTCGTCGGAGATAAAAAAAGCCTTTGAAATTCTGGCAGAAAAAAAGTCATAACCACCATATTGGTGGTTATGACTTTTTTATATTACTATTAGTTTCTCTTTATAAGCTTAGCCTTAAATCCGTTTCCGACGCCTGCCGCGTTTGCGTCGTCGGTGTCGATATGCATCTCAAGTCTGAAATCCTTGTGAACGCGTATCTGAACGTCGTAGAAAAGGCTTCTTCTCTCGCCGCAAAGCTCAACGTCAACGTACTCGCCGTCGCGCACGCCAAATGCTCTGCCCTCGTCCTCGCTCATGTGGATATGTCTGTTGGCGATTATACAGCCCTCGGAGAGAGTAACGATGCCCTTAGGACCGATTATAGTCACAGGCGCAGATCCCGCAATATCTCCCGACTCTCTTACAGGGGGCTTTACCTTGAGGGTAAAGCTGTCGGTTCTGGATATCTCCACCTGAGATTTCTTTCTTTCAGGACCGAGAACGCGTACGCCCTCGATAGCTCTCATAGAAGGACCGACGATAGTGAGCTGCTCCTTGCAAGCATACTGACCGGGCTGAGAAAGCTCCTTGAGCTGAGTGAGCTGATATCCCTTTCCGAAAAGGATTTCAACGTGCTCACGGGAGAGGTGGATATGGCGGTTGGATATTCCAACGGGGATATCGCCCTCGCTGTTAGCGCCGCTCTTTACCGCCTCTATTACCTTGTTAACAAGAGATTTTAATTCCTGCTCTGTATATTTCATAGTGTCATACCTCGTCAAATAATTCTGAAGTTGTCAGCCATCACGCATCTGCGCTTTCTTGTGAAGGAGCGCGCCGAGGTAATACCCTCGCCGGTAGGACCTGCGATAGTGAATGTGGTGTGACCCTCGCCGCCAAAGCCGATTCCTGCGTAAGAGGGAGCGTTTTTGACGAATATAGTTGTTTCAACAGCCTTTGCGAAAGCCGAGAGGTGATCTATGTTCTTCGAGTGCATATGTGCGGTATGTCTGTTTCCGTGCTCAGCCTTTACAGCAAGCTCGATAGCGTCCTCGATGTTGTCAACTCTTACGATAGGAAGAATAGGCATCATAAGCTCGTGCTGAACGAAATCGTGCATAAAGTTGGTCTCGCAGATTATGCAGCGGATCTCTTTGCCGACAGTCACGCCGATCTTCGCGAGAAGAAGGTCAGCATCGCGTCCAACGCAGTCACGGCTAACAGTCTTAACAGTCTTTCCTGCCTTGTTGGTCTTCTTTTCAAGAACGATAGCGGCAAGAGCGTCAGCCTGATCGGAGTTTATGAGATAAGCGCCGTTCTTCTGCATTTCGAGAATGAGCTCGTCAGCGATATTTCTGAAAGCAAATACCTCTTTTTCAGCGATACAGGGAAGGTTGTTGTCGAAGGAGCAGCCGTCGATGATATCCTTAGCTGCTTTTCTGATGTCAGCGGTGTCGTCAACGATAACAGGGGGATTGCCCGCGCCCGCACCGATAGCCTTCTTGCCCGACGAAAGCACAGCTCTTACAACTCCTGGGCCGCCTGTGCAGACGAGAAGTCTTATCTTGGGGTGAGTCTGCATAATAGACGCGGTGTCAAGGGTGGGCTTTACCATAGAGCATACGAGGACCTCAGGACCGCCTGCCGCAAGAGAAGCTCTGTTGACGAGGTCTACTGCATAGTTAGAGGTGCAGATAGCGTTGGGGTGGGGATTGAAAACAACGCCGTTTCCGGCGGCTATCATACCGATAGAGTTACAAATAACAGTCTCAGAGGGGTTGGTACTGGGGGTTATAGAACCAACAACGCCAAAGGGAGCCATCTCGGTGAGAGTGAGTCCGTTGTCGCCTGTCTTAGCCTCGGATACGATATCCTCAGTTCCGGGGGTCTTTTCGGCAACGAGTATGTGCTTGAGTCTCTTGTGCTCGACCTTGCCCATTCCCGTCTCGGCAACGCCAATCTCTGCCATAATGGGAGCTTCTGCAACTGTGAGGCGGCGAATTTCGGTGATTATCTTTTCTCTCTGCTCAACAGTCATAGCGCGAACAGCCTTGTATCCCTTTTCAGCCGCGTCGATCGCCTCGTTCATGTCGGCATAGATACCGATGAGCTTTCTTCCGTTATACTCTGTCGAGCTCCAGTTTCTTCCCGCGTTTGCGGAAGCGCCCTTTACTATATTTTCAACTATTCTTCTAATTTCAGCTTCTGTAATATTTGCCATGATTTTTTACACGCCTTTCTTTGATTTTAGTTGTTATATTTCAGTTTTCGGAAGCGATCTTCTGTGTGTCTATCGCTATCATATATTCCTCGTCGGTGGGGATTATCCAAGTCGATACCTTTGAGCCCTCTGCGGAGATATCAAAGGGGATACCGCGAGTGAAGTTCTTGTTTTTCTCGGGATCGATCTCAATTCCGAGATAGCTCATATTTTCGCAAACCTGCTGACGTATATTCCACTGGTTCTCGCCGATACCCGCCGTAAAGACAAGCACGTCAAGTCCGTTCATTTCAGCCGCATAAGCGCCGATATGCTTCTTTATTCCGTTTGTGAGAATGTTCATAGCAAGCACTGCTCTCTCGTTTCCTTCAGCAGCTGCCGAGGATACGTTACGGCAGTCGTTTGAAAGTCCCGAAACGCCGAGCAGTCCGCTCTGCTTGTTGAGAATATCGTCCATCTGCTCGGGGGTATATCCCTTGAGCTTCATAATGTAGGTGACGACCGAGGGGTCGATGCTTCCAGAGCGAGTGCCCATTGCGATACCTTCCTGAGGAGTAAAGCCCATCGAGGTGTCTATCGCCTTGCCGCCGTCAACAGCGGTTATCGACGAGCCGTTTCCGAGGTGGCATGTGATTATCTTAAGCTCCTCTATCGGACGTCCGACAGCCTTAGCCGCCTCAGCGCTTACGTATCTGTGAGACGTGCCGTGGAATCCATAGCGGCGGATCTGATATTTTTCGTAAAACTCATAGGGGATCGGATAAACGTATCTGAAATCCTCAAGTTCCGAATAGAAGGAGGTGTCGAACACCGCAACCTGAGTAGTGGTGGGCATAAGGACCGAGCACGCCTTGATGCAGGAGATTGCGGGAGGACCGTGAAGCGGGTTTATCGGAACGAGCGATTCAAGGTGCTTGATAACGCTCTCTGTGATCTTTGAGGAGCTTTTTATCTTCTCGCCGCCGTGAGCAACACGGTGACCTACCGCGTCTATCTCGTCTGTGGAGGAGATAACTCCGTATTCGGAGGAGGTGAGAAGCTCAAGAACTTTTCCAAGAGCCACACCGTGATCGGGAAGGGAAATATCCTCCGCGAAGGGCTCGGCATCGGGACGCTTGTGCGTGATAGCGCCGCCAACGCCTATTCTTTCGCAAAGTCCCTTCGCGAGAACGTCTCCGTTTTCCATATTAAACAGCTGATACTTGAGCGACGAGCTTCCGGCGTTCAGTACAAGAATTTTCATAAATACTATCCTTTCAAATGTAGTTTTCAGTATATAAGCTCTATATCTTTTTCAAGACAGAATTTTATCCATTTTTCAGAGGGCTCAGAGTCTGTGACTATTATATCGAGGTCATCAAAGCCGCACACCGAAACGAAGGATTTTTTGTCAAACTTTTCGGTGTCGAGAGCGAGAATCCTTCTCTCCGCCGAGGCTATCATCGCCTGCTTTATGAGCGAATCGTTTTCGTTCGAGTCGGTAACACCGAGTTCGGTGTCGATTCCCTTGCAGGAGCATATAGCCGTGTCGACGTGATAAGATTTTATCATTTTTTCGGCAGAAGAGCCTGTGAGCGAGAGGGCGCTTTTCTTAAGAGCGCCGCCTGTCGAGAGGACGGTCCAATCGGATTTGTCAGCAAGCTCGATGAGGATTTTTACCGAATTAGTTATTATTGTGAGATTTTTCTTTGTTTTTATCTTTTTTAGTACGTAAAGCGCTGTTGAGCTTGAGTCAAGCATGATGCGCTCTCCGTCGTGTATGAGATCGAATATCTTTTCGGCTATTATCTGTTTTTGCAGCACGTTTACGCCTTCTCTTACGTTGTATGGCAGATCAAGCGTAGAATTGTGTGTGGCAATAGCACCGCCGTAGGTTTTTGACGCAAGGCCCTCCTTGTCCAGCTTTTCAAGGTCGCGCCTTATTGTCTCTTCCGTCACGTCAAAATCCCGTGCAAGCTCGGAAACTATGACCTTGCCGTCAACAGCAAGCTTTGAAACGATCTCTTTTCTGCGTTCAATGGCAAGCAAAACGCAAACCTCCGTTCTTATTTTTTAGAGTATGCTTTCCCAAAGTCTTTCGTCAGGACCTGCGATAACGGAGCTGTCGAGGAAAAGTCCGCCCTCAACTCCGCTCTTTGCCTTCTCGATAGCCGCGCTTACCGAGGAGACGCTTCCCGTAAGTATTATGTAGGACTTTCCGCACATTCCCTTTGCAAGTCTTATTTCGACAAGATCTATAAGGGCAGTCTTTGCGGCTGTGTCTGCCGCTACTACTGCGGAAGCCGCGGTATAGGTTTCAAGTATTCCGATAGCGCCGAGGTTCTTTATCTCAAGCGCGCCGCTTATAGCGGGCTGAACGGTCTCGTGGGGATTTCCAAGTATAAACTTGTCGATCAGCATAGCGGAGTTATAGCGCTCTGCCGCGTCGATAGCGGCTCTTACAGCGCTGAGCTCACCCGCGATGGTAGCGAGATATTTTCCGGGGCAGACGGGGTTTGCCTGAACCACCTCAACGTCAGCCGTTTTGAGCATAACGTCGGTGGCGGTAATTCCCGAGGCTACCGTTTTAAATTCTATCATTCCCAATGCTTTTTTCATTATTTGTTCCTTTACGCAAATGCGTTACATTATTTTTTGATCTTTATATATCTTGGTGTCACTGCAACAACACGACCGTCAATAGAGGAGTGAAGGGCTACGCTAAGAGCGCCGTCCTTTGCCTTTGCCACAAGGTCTCCTGCCTTGACTGTGTCACCGACCGAGACGGTAGGCTCTGAGGGCGCGCCGATGCTCTGAAGAAGCATAAGCTTTACCTCTTTTGTTCCGAAATCCGAAACGATAGGAGCGTCAACGTCGTATTTCTTAAGTCCGAGACGCATCGTAAGACGCTCTACCGAGACCTTTTTATAATCAGCGTCCTTGACGTCGGTATTAGCCTTTATAGCTTGAGGGGGCTTGACACCGTTTTTGCGAGCCGTTTCCTTGAGCTCAGCGATGAGCGCTCTTGGGGATAGACCCTGAGGACAGGAATAAGTCTCACAAAGACCGCAAGCAGAGCAGAACATAGAGCCCGCAAGCGCGTCAATGTCGCCGCGTCCGCCGTTTGAGAGAACTCTCATGACCATGTGCGGCTCAACGGGATAACCGAGGACGTTGCGAGAGCAAAGCTCGGTACAGCTTCTGCACTGACAGCAGACCGACATAGCTCTGCGAAGGCTTATCTGCGGATTTCTGTTTTTGTTAAGGACTACGCTGTGTGTGGAAGGGAGCAAAATTATCGCGTTTGTCGTCTTTGTTACGACGTCGTTCGGGTTTACGAGCTTGCCCATCATAGGACCGCCCGAAAGATATTCAACGTCCTCGGAGGCAGCGCCCCCTGCCGCCGAAACGAGCTCGGAGAGCTTCGTTCCGATGGGAACAAGGAGAGTTACAGGGGTTTTGACCTCTCCTGCAACGGTAACGTACTTGTGAGTTACGGGGAGTCCCGATGCGGCGTTGTATACGTTATAGACCGATTCGACGTTGCAGACGGTAACACCGACCGACAAAGGAAGCTTTCCGGGGTCAACCGTTCTTCCCGTCGTTTCTTTTATGAGGATAAGCTCGTCGCCCGCGGGATATACCGCCTTGAGCGTTTTGAGTGAGAGCTTGGGAAAATCCTCTATCTCAGCCGCCACAGCTTTAAGAGTGGCGGTATAATGATCCTTTATCGCGATTATACCCTGTTTTGCGCCGACCGAGTCAACTATCTCGGTAAGCGCCGTGAGTACCTCAAGAGTATGCTCCTCAAGAAGCTGCCTGTGAAGCCTGAGAAGCGGCTCACACTCGGCGCAGTTAAGAATAACTGTGTCTACCGAGTCGGAAAGCTTGGCGTAAGAGGGGAAGCCCGCGCCGCCCGCGCCGACCACACCGCAGTCGCGAAGGATGCTTTTCAGTTTGTTGAGTTCCATTATAACGAGACCTTTACGTATTTAAGTTAAATTCCCGCGCCGCTGTCGATAATACCGACGATAGCGGCATCAATGGGAGCGTTAGGCTGGTCACAGCCGATTCTTGCCGCGCTTCCCGTAGCAACGAGAACCATCTCTCCGATTCCCGCGCCCACGTTGTCAACGGCAACGAGCTTCTTGGAAGCCTCTCCCTCTGCCGCTGTTTCAACTATCATAAATTTACTGCCTACAAGTTTTTCATTCTTTCTTGTAGAAACTACACTACCAACAATTTTTCCAACTAACATATCATCTCTCCGATCGCCGTAAGGCATTTGTATTTTAAGTGGTCAGAGTTATTTTCCGAGCGCTACGCTCTGATGATACAGAGCGCACCGCACGGAAAATAAATCCAAAGGATTTATTTTCCGCTATCCCTGACTCAGAGATTACTTAAGAGAAGGAAGAATCTTCTCAACGTCTGCATGAGGACGGGGAATTACGTGAACTGCAACGATCTCGCCGAGTCTGGATGCAGCAGTGCTTCCAGCCTCAGTAGCAGCCTTAACAGCTCCAACGTCGCCTCTTACCATAACAGATACGAGACCGGAACCGATCTTCTCTGTGCCGATAAGCTCAACATTAGCAGCCTTAACCATAGCGTCTGCAGCCTCAATTGCAGCTACAAGACCTCTTGTTTCTACCATTCCAAGTGCTTCAAGTGCCATTGTTATATACCTCCGTAAAATTTTTTAATTATTTGAGAGAAGGAAGAATCTTCTCAACGTCTGCGTGGGGACGGGGAATTACGTGAACTGCAACGATCTCGCCGAGAGCAGAAGCAGCAGCGCTTCCTGCCTCAGTAGCAGCCTTAACAGCTCCAACGTCGCCTCTTACCATAACGGATACGAGTCCCGAGCCGATCTTTTCAGTTCCTATAAGTTCAACGTTAGCAGCCTTAACCATTGCGTCTGCAGCCTCAATTGCAGCTACAAGACCTCTTGTTTCTACCATTCCGAGCGCTTCAAGTGCCATAATTATTAGCCTCCTTAATTATTTGTTGTTTTATTTGTTGTTTTTTTAGCGGTTGTTGTTTTTTTGGGAGCGGGAGCAGGAGCGGGGACAGAGTCCTTTTTCTCTGCTTTTTTTGCCGCAGCCTTTTCTGCCTCAGCCTTCTTAGCAAGTCTCTTTGCTGAAAGCTCGGCAAGCTTTACAGTTTCGGGGTGAGGGTTAGCGATAACAGCCGTAGCACAGGGCTTTTTGATGCACTGCGCTTTAGCGTTTTCTACCGCTGCCGTAACAGCCGACACATTTCCCGTAACTATCAAGGTAACAAGCCTTCCGCCGAGCTTTCTTTCCCAGCTTACAAGGCTTACCTCTGCGCTTTTGCACATAATGTCGAGCGCGTCAACTGCCGCAACAACGCCGCTGACCTCGACAAAGCCTAATGATTTCATAGCGCCTCCGTGTTGTGTTTACAGCGTTGTAATAATTAGTTGAGAGAGGGAAGGATCTTCTCAACGTCTGCATGAGGACGGGGAATTACGTGAACTGCAACGATCTCGCCGAGTCTGGAAGCAGCAGCGCTTCCTGCCTCAGTAGCAGCCTTAACAGCTCCAACGTCGCCTCTTACCATAACGGATACGAGTCCCGAGCCGATCTTTTCAGTTCCTATAAGTGTAACCTCTGCAGCCTTAACCATAGCGTCCGCAGCCTCAATTGCAGCTACGAGACCTCTTGTTTCTACCATTCCAAGTGCTTCAAGTGCCATTTTTAAAAATTCCTTTCTAAATTTGAATATGTAATTTTATGATTTATCAAAAGCGTTGAGCTTGAGCATTTTTTCGGTCGATTCCTCGGTGTTCGCGATTATATGCTTCGAGATAACACCGCTGACCTGCTTTGCCGCAGTCTCAGCCGCTTCTACCGCAGCCTTTACGTTCTCAACAGTACCTCTGAACTTTATAGCAACGATCAGCGGTACGGGGAGCGCGTCGGCATTTCCGGGTTTGTTTTTATCAAGAGTTTCGACGGTGACGGCAGCAGCCTTGCAGCCCGCGTCAACTGCGACGAAAGCCGCCGCAAGACCGTAGACCTCTATAATTCCGGTAGCTTTTCCCATAACATTCAACTCCGTTTGAAATTATTATTCATTTACGATAGCGATCTTGAGACCTTCCATCTTGAGGTTTGTCTCGAGAGCCTCGTTTATCTTGTCAAGCGGATACTTGTGAGTGATGAGCTTTTCTATCGGGAGACCGATTCCCTTAGCTCTCTTGAGGAAGTCAAACGTGGTTGCGTAATCGCGGAGGGTATATACCCAAGAACCAACGGTTGTGATCTCCTTGGAGCAGATGTCGAAGTGGGGGTTGATCGATGCGTCTCCGCCGTTGATGAAGAAGCCGAGCTCGCAAAGTCCGCCGCCGTTTCTGATGAACTTGTAGATGTTCGCGTGAGCTATGGGAGAGCCTGTGCACTGGAATGCGAAATCAGCGAGGTATCCGCCGAACGCGTTCTGAACAGCGCCTGTAAGCGCCTCTATGCCCTTGTGATCCTTGAAGTTGACGGTCTCTGTTGCGCCCATAAGCTTTGCAAACTCAAGACGCTTAGCCTCGCCGTCAACAGCAACGATGTTCTCAATTCCCATCGTGCGAAGAACAGCGATACAGATAAGACCGATAGGACCGCAGCCCTGAACGACAACTCTCGAATTAAATCTGAGAATTCCCGTGGTCTTAGCTCTTTCAACAGCGTGAATAAGAACGGCGCAGGGCTCGATAAGTATTCTGCTGTCGAGGTCG
>JAZOLQ010000050.1:0-7739 GCA_045653185.1 Eubacteriales bacterium | reverse complement strand
CTTCTTCTCGACGCTCTTGACGCTGAAGATCCCGAATACGGCACAAAGATGGCAAAGCTTCTCGCAGAGGCACAGAAGAGAGGACTTAAGACCTCTATCGACGTTGTAAGTGAGTCGGGCAACCGTTTCAAGAAGATCGTTTCTCCCGCGCTCAAGTACACCGATTACTGCGTTATCAACGAGCTTGAGGCTCAGCAGATAACAGGTGTATCTCTCCGCGACGAGAACGGCAAGCTCTATGAGGAAAATATGAAAGATGCTCTTGAGGCTATCAAGGCTCTCGGCGTTTCCACTTGGGTTGTTATCCACTGTCCCGAGGGCGCGTACTCTCTTGACGAAGCAAACGAATATTTCAGCACCCCCAGTGTTCCCATGCCTAAGTGCGACATAAAGGGCACTGTCGGCGCAGGCGACGCATTCTGCTCGGGCGTACTTTACGGCGCTTGGAAGAAGTGGTCTCTTAAGGAAAGCATTCGTCTCGCAAACTGCTGTGCAGTTGCGGCTCTTTCCGAAAGAGGAGCTACCGAAGGTCTTGCTTCTATCGAGGAAGTAATGAAATTTGAGGAAAAATATCCCTATTAATTAAATTAATTAAACGAGGAAAATATGAAAACTAAAGCAGTTAGACTACATGGAAAAATGGATCTTCGACTTGAAGAAGTCGAGCTTCCCGAAATAGATGCCGACGGCATACAGGTCAAGATAATCTCCGATTCTCTCTGTATGAGCTCCTACAAGGCGTCTGTTGAAGCAGAAGATCACAAGCGTATTCCCAATAATCTTGCAGAGCATCCTATAATTATCGGTCACGAGTGTTGCGGACAGATCGTTAAGGTCGGCGAGAATTGGAAGCATAAGTTCAAGGAAGGCGACAACTTCGCTATTCAGCCCGCTCACTTCTATAAGGGAACTCAGCAGGCTGTTGGATATTCCTATGAATTCTGTGGTGGAGACGCTCAGTACGGAAATATTCCTATGGAGACCTTGGCTATGGATTGCCTCCTTTCCTATAATTCTGACGTCTATTTTTACGGCTCACTCGCAGAGCCTATGAGCTGCATCGTTGGCACTTTCCATGCGATGTATCACACAACTCCCGGTATGTACGAGCATAAGATGGGAATCGTTGAAGGCGGTAAAATGGCACTTCTCGCATCGGTCGGACCTATGGGTCTTGGCGCTATCGACTATGCCCTTCACTGCGACAGACGTCCTTCCCTCCTTGTCGTAACCGATATCGACGACGAAAGACTTGCTCGCGCAGCAAGCATTTACACAGTTGAGCACGCAAAGGAGCTTGGAATTGAGCTTCATTACGTAAACACAGCAAAATCCCCTGATCCCGTTAAGGAGCTTCGTGATATCACAGGCGGAACAGGATACGATGACGTTATCTGCTTCGTACCCGTTAAGCCCGTTGTTGAGCAGGCTGACGCTATTCTCGGATTTGACGGCTGTCTCAACTTCTTCGCAGGTCCTATCGACTCTAATTTCAAGGCTGAAATGAACTTCTTCAACGTTCACTATTCCTACACTCATATCGTAGGAACAAGCGGCGGTAACACAGATGATATGCGTGAGGCTATCAGAATGATGAACGAGGGGCTTATCAACCCCGCAACGATGATCACCTACGTCGGCGGTCTTGACGCGGCTGCAGAAACCACTCTAACGCTCAACAAGCTCCCCGGCGGCAAGAAGCTTATCTATAACCAGATATCTATGCCTCTCACCGCTATTTCGGACTTTGCAAAGCTTGGCGAGACAGATCCTATGTTTAAGAAGCTCGCAGAGCTTGTTGAGGCTCACAACGGTCTCTGGAACGGAGAAGCTGAAAAGTATCTTCTTGCAAACGCAAAGCCTATCGATTGAAAGGAGTTAAGCTAATATGAAAGCAGTTATGTATGGCGGCGGAAATATAGGCCGTGGATTTATCGGCACTCTCTTCTCCGCATCCGGATTTACAACAACTTTTATTGACGTTGCCGCTCCTGTCGTAGATGGACTTAACAAAGAGGGCAAATACCCTGTAAGAATAGTTTCGGGCGCGACACACGAGGATATCGACGTAGTAAACGTATGCGCTGTAAACGGAAACGATACTGAGGCAGTTGCAAACGTTATCGCAGAGGCTGATATTATGGCTACCGCGGTCGGCGTTAACATTCTCAAGTTTATCATTCCTAATCTTGTTGCCGGTATCCGCAAGCGTATGCAGATAGGCACAAAGCCCCTCAATATACTCATTTGCGAGAACCTTATGGACGCAAACAAGGTGCTTGAGGGAATGATAAAGGCTCAGCTTACACCTGACGAATGCGCTTGGTTCGACGAGAACGTTGGTCTTGTCGAGGCATCCATCGGACGTATGGTTCCCGTTCAGACAGACGAAATGAAGGACGGAAATCCGCTTCGCGTATGCGTTGAGCGCTACGGCTTTTTGCCCGTAGACAAGGCGGCTTTCAAGGGCGAGATACCCAATATAAAGAATATGGTTCCCTTCGAGCCCTTTGATTTTTATATCAAGAGAAAGCTTTATATCCATAACATGGGACACGCTACTTGCGCATATCTCGGTGATATCATCGGTCTTGAGTATATTTACGAATCGATTGACAAGGACGAGGTATACATAATCGTCAGAAACGCAATGCAGGAAAGTGCACAGACCCTTTCCAAGCATTACGGCGTAGCTCTTGAGGATATCCTCAAGCACATCGACGACCTTCTCGTTCGTTTCACAAATGCCGCTCTTAAGGACACCTGTAAGCGTGTTGGCGGAGACCCCAAGCGTAAGCTCTCTCCCGCAGACAGACTTATCGGCGCTGCAAATCTTGCGCTCAAGAACGGTATCGTTCCCACCTATATCGCAATCGGCGCTGCTGCCGCTCTCAAGCGTTATATAAACGAGGCTGAGGGTATGGAACAGACAGTCGAAAATGCGACAAAGGTACTTGCTGAAGTATCCGAGCTTGACAAGGATTGCGCTCTCGCAAAGATGATTCTTGTGAACTACGTTCTTCTCATCGAAGGCAAGTCTCTCGGTGAGATACGCAGAGTCGCTGACAGAATAAAGGCTGAGAGTCTTGGTCAGGTTATCTGATAAAGCATCTTAAATAAAAAACGCTCCGTCATTAGCGTGTTATCCTTAACGGAGAACACGCTAAAACTAAGTTTGCCATTCCGGCAAGTGAAGTTATCTTCGATAGTGAAGTTCACTTCGTGAGTGAAGTTTCGCCTGACGGCGAAGTGATGGGCAAACTTAACTTCACTTGTGCGTAGCACGAACTTCACTGCGTAGCAACTTCACTTTTGCGATAGCAAAAACTTCACTGACAGAAAAAGAGAGGACATTACGGCTTAAACCGTTCTGTTCTCTCTTTCTGTTCGTAACAAGGGATTGGACTTAGCCCATTTGCATTTGACTAATCAAATGCGATGCTTGCACTTTTATCAAAGTGTCAATTCTCCGCTAAGGACATCACCCATTTGACGGAGCGTTTTTTATCGTATTGTATTAAATCATATTACTGTCAAGCATTTCTATAAGCTCGGCAATAACTCCCGAATCGTTATCGCAAAGTTCTATGTCGCATATGGCTTTGACGCTATCTATCGCATTTGCGGGACAAACAGAAACATCTGCCAGCTCATGCATCTCGATGTCGTTCTCATAATCTCCCACTGTGTAAAGTATCTTCTTGTTTCCGCCCTCTGAGAGCATATCTCGAAGCTCTATGAGCGCCATCGCCTTTGAAACTCCAAGCGGCATTATCTCAAGGATAGTAGGATCTGAGAAGCAGATATTAAACTCTCCCGCAAAGAGTGTCTCAAGCTCTGCTTCAACCTCTTTTAGCACCTCATACTCATCTCTGAGCGTAAGCTTGTAAAATTTGAGTCTTCGCATATCTTCTCGCTCTACTATTTTCACAAGAGATGGTCCAAAAGCCTCAAGTGCGCTCTTTACAAATCTGTTTTCGGGTTGGAAGCTAACCATTCCACCGCTTCCCATTCCTCTGTAACAGACGCCCGGATATTTGTCATAAAGAGCATCAATCATCTCACACATACTCTCGTTATCAAAAAGCTTTTCTCTTACAGAAATGTCGCGCTTGGCGTCATATATAGCCATTCCGTTTGCGACTACCATAGGGCAATTTACGTATTCACGGCAATTCGGTACAGCTGGAAGAAGATTTGCAAACACTCTGCCCGTAGCGAAGGTAAATAACCCTCCGTTTTCTGTAAAATATTTTATTTTCTCTATATTTCTCGGGATCTCTTTGCTGTCCGATGAAAGAAAAGTTCCGTCAAGGTCGCTGGCTATAATAATATTTTCAAATTTCTTCATTCTCAAAGATACTCTTTTCTCAGTTTTTCAAGCACTGCCGAAAAATCCTTTGGCAGCTCTGCCGAAAAGGTCATCTGCTCGTGTGTCGCAGGATGATCAAGAGAGAGCTCCGCGGCAAAAAGGCACTGACCGTTTATTATCTTTCTGTTTTTGGCTTCAAACTCAGTTCCAGCGCCGCCGTAAACACCGTCGCCAAGCAGAGGGTGTCCAATGCTTGCCATATGAACTCTTATCTGGTGCGTGCGCCCTGTCTCAAGCTCACATCTTAAAAGCGTAAAGCGGCCAAATCGCTCGACTACACTCCAATGTGTAACTGCGTTTCTCGCGTTCATTGAAGGGTCGCGGATAACCGCCATCTTCTTTCGGTCAACAGGATGCCTTCCGATAGGCGCATCGACAGTGCCGCTATCCTCCTTCATATTTCCGAGAACTATCGCATAATAAATTCGGCTGACCTTGTGCTCCTTTATTTTCTCAGCAAGAAAAAGATGTGACGCATCGTTTTTTGCCGACACGATAAGTCCCGCCGTATCCTTGTCTATTCTGTGTACTATTCCGGGTCTTATAACGCCGCCTATTCCCGAAAGACTGCCCTTACAATGATAAAGCAAGGCGTTGACAAGTGTGCCTGTCGTATTTCCCGCCGCGGGGTGAACCACCATTCCGACAGGCTTGTTGACGACGATTATATCATCGTCCTCATAAACGACATCAATCGGAATATTCTCCGCAAGCGCCTCACAGCTTTCCGGCTCGGGAATATTTATGCTCAATGTCTCCCCGCCTCGAAGCTTATAATTCTTTTGAATAGGCAAAGCATTGACAAGCACTCTTTTGCCTTCAATAAGCTTCACAACAGCCGAGCGCGTAAGCTCGCATTTCCTCGACAAAAAGCTATCTATTCTCTCTCCGCGAAAATCTGCATCAACAAAAATCTCAAGTGTTTGAGTTATCTCGTCCTCAAAAACGACCTTTTCAAGTTCATCCATTTTGAGAGTCCTCTCCACCTTCAGTTTTTTGTGTATCCTTTGCCAAAGCCCTCTCGGCAATAGTCTTTTTTGAGTCTTTAACTATATCTATAACAAGATAAAGTATCAAAAATCCCGCCCCCACGCAAACGCAAGAATCGGCAATATTGAATACCCATACCCAAAAATCAAATGCGTAAAAATCAATAAAATCCACCACGTATCCAAGGCGCACACGGTCTATCATATTTCCTATTCCGCCGCCGATTATGAGCGAGAGCGCAATGCAAGCAAGCTTGCTTGTCGGGCGGAATTTCCAAAGATAGAAGACCATACATGCTATTCCAAGCGTGGAAAGCACCATAAATACCCATCTGTGCTCTCCAAGCAGACCAAACGCCATTCCATCGTTCTCAACGTATGTAAAGCGCAACACCTTATCTATCAGCACAAAGGGCTCTCCCCTATCCAAGCAGCCAAGAACTATCAGCTTTGACGCTTGGTCAATCAGGATAGAAGCAATTATAATCAAAATCCAAATCAACACGTTGTATTCACCGTATCCTATATATATCTGTCGGCACTGAGACGAAATCTGCCGCGCCGTGTCTGTTCTGAAACAGAGTTTATTCTGAACTTTCCGTATCCTCTCACAGAGACGATACAAGGCGGATCTATAAAGCGGTCCTGCCTTGTCTCAACCTCATAGTCCACCTCAACTATTCCCGCATTCACCGCTGCTGACGCTTTTTCGCGTGAGAGCGAGCAAAGCGCCGCCACAATGGCGTCTATTCTTGCGGATGCCACCGTATCGGAAACCTTCGCAAATTCTCTTTTTGGAACAAAATCCTGTGATAGCTCTGCCTTTTTGAGCTTGACCGTATCATTCGCTATCTTTTTTAGTTCAGACAGCAAAAAGTCGGCAATAACGGCATCACAAAAAACAATGGCAGACTCGTCCTCACTATCATCGAAAACGATATCGCCAATCACCTCTCGCTCTATTCCAAGTCCAAGAATAGAACCGAGATAGTCTCTGTGTGTCAGTATTGTGTATCCGCTTCCAAGTATACGGAGCGCCACTATATCCCTATTTTCAATATACGGCTCTATATCGGCAAAATCCTTTGCGTCAGAGATATAGTCGGGCAAAATATAAGCCCTGCATCGCTCTGCCTCGGTATATCCGCCATACATAAGACAACGTCCCGTCATTCCCTTTGAGGCTATATGTCGCAACACCACCCGATTTTCCTTTGGAGTAAGAAAGCAGCTGACGGCTATCTCGCCTCTGTCTGCCCTTCTGCACAGATCGTCTATACGCGCAAGCAAGACAAAATTTTCATCCTTTACCATATCCGTACTACGTCAAAAAGACCGATATGATAGAGAGCAACAAAAAGCTTATCATAAATGAAAAGTCTATCGGAGTGCCCTGAAGCCAATTCATTTTTGCCAAAAGTGCTCTTACAGGAGCGATAAACGGCTCTGTTATTGCATACAAAAAGCCCATTAGCTTTCCGCCGTCTATTATAAACCACGAAAGTATCGCTCTTATAAACATTGCTGTTTGAATTGCGCTCAGAAATACGAATGCTATGCTTTTTATAAGCGCTATAAATATATCCAATTTATTTTCCCCTCAATTTAAAATAGGCGGCACCGCAGCTCTCTGCGGTGTTCCGCCTTTTATCAGCATTATTCAGCCGAACCTACCATTGCCTCTATACTGCTTACATCGACATTTTTCGGAGCAACGACGATAGTTGTTTTGCCAACCTTTGTCATCATACCGCCAACAACGTGAACAGCTCCGGACAGATAGTCAAGAAGTCTTACCGCGTTCTCACGGGAAAGTCCCTCGATGTTGAGAAGAACTGTGTTACCGTTCATAAGGAAATCTGCAATTTCGGGTGCGCTGCTGTATCCCTTGGGATTTACGATCTTAAGAGCAACAGTATTCGTTGCGCCAAAGGGGTTTATGGGTTCAGGAGTAGCTTCTGCCTGGAAGCTTCCAAATCCGTCATCCTCAACCGCGCCGTTTTCATCGTCACCGAAGCCGCCGAAATATTCCTCCTCGTTGTTGAAGTTCTCGTAGTTGTCATTATCCTTGCGTGTAAATTTGATTTTCATAGTACCCTCCGAAAATTTATGTATTTTTTATTTTTTACTTTTCAAACATTCTTCTTCCGACTCTCACGATATCGGATCCTTCGCGTATAGCTTCCTCGAAGCTTTCGCTCATTCCCATTGAAATAATAGGTCTATCTATATTATGCAATTTTTTTGTCCAAATGTCAAGGACAAGTTGATAAGTTTTGCAAAAATATTTACAATATTCTTCTTTTTTTTCACATTTCGGTGCCATTGTCATAAATCCGCGCAATTTTATCGACTCAAAGCGAGCAAGTTCGAGACAA
>JAZOLQ010000049.1:0-15184 GCA_045653185.1 Eubacteriales bacterium | reverse complement strand
ATAACTCTTTGACGAGATCAGCACTTGCTTTTTGCTTTGTACTTATCTCTTGTTGTTCAATTTTCAATGACCGCGCTACCCGCTCCTGCGGACAGCTTGACTATTATATCACATCCCCTTCTCCTTGTCAATATCTTTTTTCAACTTTTTTTGAAAAATTTTCTCATGACATTTGCAAGCCCTTCGACGCGCTCTCAGAGGGGGAAGGAGTTACATTTTACCACTTTTGTTTTAACTTGTCAATACTTTTTTGGAAATTTTTTGATTTCTTTTCTTCCTTATATCATTATTTCCGCAAAAATCTCATTTATTCACGTTTTGGAAAATTTTTATCAGTCGGAAATAATTGTAAAACTTGTCTTTTTTCTTGACTTTTGGAATATAATTTGTATAATTATATTAACATGTTATTTTCAAAAGGATACTGTCAATGAAAAAGATTTTTTTAAAAATTGCCGTAGCCGTCATACTCTTATCGTTGCTTCTTCTCGTATCCTGCAACAAAAGCAATAACGAGTGTATTCACGAAAATCTAATCCTTTCGACCCACGCAGCAACCTGCGAGGACGAGGGATACATACTTCACAGATGCTCTGATTGCGGTTTTGAATACAAGAGCGACATAACTCCGCCAAAGGGGCATTCTTTAAATGCTCAAGTTGTCGCTCCCACCTGCTCCGCCGAGGGTTATACTTTATACTCATGCGATTGCGGATACTCGTTCAAATCCGATCATGTGTCCCCCACAGGACACACGCTTTCGTCTGAAACGGTTTCCCCGACCTGTGTCGACCAGGGATATACCGAAAATCTGTGCTCGGTCTGCGGTTACTCCTTTACATCTGACTACACAAAGCCCACGGGGCACGACTTTGTATCAACGGTAACGCGCCCGACGAGTACAAGCGCGGGGTCGACGAAATTCGTATGTCACTGCGAATATGAGTACACAGGAGACTACATAATGTCAAGCGACATATTCAAGGGCGCTTACGTTGACGGCGAGGAAGCGCTTGCGCACGGAATAGATATATCAAGTTGGAATGGCACTATCAATTGGCAAGAAATAAAAGACGCGGGCATTGACTTCGTCATAATAAAAGCGGGAAGCACCAACGGAAATGACGAATACTTTGAACAAAATTACGCAGGAGCGAAGGCGGCGGGGCTCGACGTTGGCTGTTATTTCTACACCTACGCGACAACGGTTGACGGCATATCCGCCGACGCCGATTCCTTTATGGATATGATAGCGGGAAAGAAATTTGAATATCCCGTATATCTTGACATAGAAGACGACTCGCAGGAATCTCTTGATAAAGAGCTTTTGACCGAGATGTGCGTCACCTTTATCGAAAAGCTTCAACTGAACGGATATTTTGGCGCAATATATTCAAACAACAACTGGCTCGTAAATTTGTTAAACACTCAAACGATAACTACCTATTTTGATGTATGGCTCGCGAGGTGGACGCTTTCGGGAGAGGCGAACTGGGGAAGCTCATTCGGCACTCGAACGGGCATTTGGCAATACACCGCCGAAGGAACGATAGGCTCTCACGATTGCTATTTTGATATGAACATAGCCTTTAAGGATTATCCCACACTTATCAAGGAATGGGGATATAACGGCTATTAAGCAAAAGCTGAGTCATTCAGCGCAGAAAAATCACGAATTCTGTATCTGAATGACTTGGCTTTTTATATTTTCGCATAAACCGAAAAATATATCTTGACAAATTCCTAGATTGCCTGGTATAATGTTAGTAACACAAAGCGGTCAATGGACTTCATAGACACTCTTCAGTCTAAAAAGCCCTTGTGACTGCTTATTTTTTTGGAGGTGAATTATGTTAGAGGTCAGGAATTTATCAAAAATATATAAATCCAAGCAAAAAAACGGAACAGACACACATGCCCTTGATAACGTATCTCTTCGTTTCCCCGAAAAAGGAATGGTCTTCCTTCTGGGTAAGAGCGGAAGCGGTAAGTCAACGCTTCTGAACGTCTGCGGAGGTCTTGACGCCCCCACGGAAGGCGAAATCATTGTCAAAGGCAGGAGCAGTAAGGACTTTACTCAGAGCGACTTTGACAGTTACAGAAACACATTCGTTGGTTTTATATTTCAGGAATATAACATACTCAGCGAATTTTCGGTAGAGGACAACATAGCGCTCGCTCTCGAGCTCCAAGGAAAGCCAAAGGACAAAAAGGCTATCGCCGAGCTTCTTGAGCAGGTTGACCTTACAGGCTTTGCGAAGCGTAAGCCAAACACTCTCTCGGGCGGTCAGAAGCAGAGGATAGCTATTGCCAGAGCGCTTGTCAAAGCTCCCGAAATAATTATGGCTGACGAGCCCACGGGCGCGCTTGACTCGGCAACAGGAAAGCAGGTCTTTGACACACTCAAAAAGCTGTCGGCGGATAAGCTTGTCATCGTCGTTTCCCACGACAGAGAATTCGCAGAGCTTTATGCCGACCGTATAATCGAGCTCAAGGACGGAAAGATACTCTCCGACGTCACAAAAACTCAGGAAAAGCAAGAAGCCATATCCCAAAACATTACCGCAATAGGTGATATTCTTTGCATAAAGCAAGGAAGCGACCTTAGCGATGACGATTTCGACCGCATAAAGAGCATTATCAAAAAGAATTCGGGAGATATCATCATCGCGGGAAGCGAACAGGATGTGCAAAACTTCAAAAAGATAAACCGAATCACCGACGACGGAGAAAAAGAGGTCTTTAAGGATACAGATGAGAGAAAGACTGAAATAAAGAGCTACACTCCCGAGCAAAGTAAATTTATACGCTCCAAGCTCCCCGCAAGACACGCCGCCAAAATAGGTGTGTCGGGTCTTAAGGCAAAGCCTGTGCGTCTATTCTTTACGATTTTGCTTTGCGTTGTCTCCTTCGTTCTCTTCGGTGTGCTTTCTACCCTAATGCTTTATGACAACGAGGCAATGTTCAAGCAGACGCTCAAAGATTCTGACCACGACTTCATCGTTTTCGATAAGGTATATCTCACCGAAGAATTTTATTACGAAAACGGAACTCTCGTAAATACCTATAAGAATCTTTCCAAGGCAAAATTCAACTCAAGCGAGATAGATTCTATAAATAAGACCTTTGGCGAGGGCTCTTTTGGCGCAATAAGCATAAATCCGCAGATAAATCTCCGTCAATCAGCCTCATCTTACTGGAACGATTCGCTCGCAAGCGCGGCGTATATGCCAGAAAATGCATTCACAAGACGCAATCTTATAGGAAGCTATCCCGAAAAAGAGAACGAAATATGCGTTTCCTCTTACTTTGCCAAGATGATAGCGGAGTGCAAAACCACCGATAAAAGCGGCGCTACGATAAACATCGATAATTACGCAGACCTTGTCGGAAAGAACATTCTTCTCGACGGATTTGAATTTAAGGTCACGGGCATTTTCGAGAGCGGCGAGATAGACCCGAAATTTGACGTCCTCAAGGACAGCACAAATCAGGATTACGCTCTCCAGAGAGAATTTGATGTTGTCGTGTCCGACGGCACACATCTTTTGATAGGCGTGTCGGAAAAGGGTCTCGAATGGTTTGCCGACCGCTATGAAGATATGTTTGGCAGAAGCAACAACAATAGCAACCGCCGCGGGAAAGCCTATGTTGAACAGCCCGGAGCTTCTCAAACGCAGTCCAACTCGGGCGATCCCGTTACAGACGCTAAGCCTGCCGATTTAGTTATAAGCGCTTCAACAGCATATTATTCCTCCCTGTCGGGAGTCAAAAACTCGTCTTACATAGTCTTTGAAAACGGCAAGACTTCTCTTGCGGGCGACGAGGCGATCGTCGCTTACGACCTGTTCGGTGATTCGATAGACCGTAAGCTAAATAACACATGCGACGAGATAACTGACTTGCTCTCCGAGCTCCGTAGCTTGAGGGATCTCTATAATAGTCTTTCAAATACTCAAGCTAGCCTCGCGTCCAAAAGAGCGGAGCTGCAAAGTATCGAAGAACAGCTGAACAACTGTGATCCCAACTCTTACGAATACAACAGATTAATGGGTAGTAAGACAGATTATCAACATTATATAAGCAACGATGAGATACTAGAAAGCGAAACCTTAGCGTCGATAGAGCAGCTTCTCTCGAACCTTTCACCCTCTAATCTTGGCGTAACTGAGGATAATATAAACTCCAAGATAGAAGAGCTCGAAGCCCGCCGCGATAGTATTGATGATATATCAAAAATACTCAATATTATCGATTCGGGTGAAGAAAGAACAATGGAGGACGACGATACCGTTACCGTTAAGCCCTATTCAGTCGATGAAAGAGCAGCGCTTTTGAGGGAATTTATCAAGAACCACCCCGAGCTTGTAAACGAGCTTACACTGAAATTCTCACTCTACTCCAACTCAAGCTCAGCGCCTCTTACCGAGGAAGCAAGCTATAAGGTCGTGGGAGTAATCATTCCCACCGACACCTCCGATAACTATGTCGATGATTACGTATATTTCAACGATAGCGTTGTCAACGGCTACTGGGATATACAAAAAGTTGGTATGAACTATTACGAATACTCAACAAAATATAGAGATGGAGAAGGCGATATTTATACAAAGCTCTATGTTCCATACGACCACAGCGACGCTCAGATCAATAAGCTTTGGGAGATATACAATACAGAAGAATTCTCGGCAGATGACAGCAGAATAGGTCTTGGCGGAAATCACATAGACACCTTAACGTCCATTGATTCCTTTGTGGAAGATCTTTCAAAGGTATTCTTATACGTGGGTCTTGTCCTTGCTGTGTTCGCTATCCTTCTCTTCTCCAACTTCATTTCTGTATCTATATCGCAGAAGCGCAGAGAGATAGGAATACTCAGAGCGGTCGGTGCAAGAAGCCTTGACGTATTCAAGATATTCTTCTCCGAATCCCTCGTGATAGCCGCTATATGCTCGGTGCTTTCGATTGCGGGAAGCGCGGTGCTTTGCAATATCCTCAACGTCGAGCTTGGCTCTGCCATTGGCGCGTCGATATTCGTGTTCGGCATAGCTTCGGTGCTTATAATCTTCGCTATCGCTTTGCTCACAGCATTCCTCGCTACATTCTTGCCTGTTTGGAATGCCGCAAAGAAGAAGCCCGTAGATTCTATAAGAGCATTATAATTTGCAATAACTATATATAAAACGCACTTGCGGCAAAATGCCGCAAGTGCGTTTTCTCTTTCAAAATAAAGCTATTATCCTTTTTTTACAAATATCTCCGCCATCGCAGAGGATATAAGAAATACCGCTATGTTTGCCACAACTACCGTCGAGCCGACAGGGGTTGAAAGAATGACCGCCGCAAGTATTCCGAAAACGGCGCAGATAAGAGATATTACCGCCGAGGAGATAAGAACAGACTTAAAGTTCTTAAAGAGTCGCATAGAGGAGAGCGCGGGGAAAATTATCAGCGCCGAAACAAGAAGCGAGCCCACAAGCTTCATAGCAAGAACTATTATCATTGCTGTCAGCACTGCCACAGCAAGATTGAACAGCTCGACTCTCATTCCCGTTGTGCGCGCAAAATTCTCATCAAACGAAACAGCAAACAATCTGTTTTTGAAAAGCAGGAAAAAGAGTATCACTATCCCCGACATAGCTATGCACACAAAAACATCAAGCCTTGTAAGCGTAAGAATGGCGACAGAGCCAAAAAGCGTACTGCAAACGTCCCCCGCGACGTTCGAGGAGGCCGAAAACATATTCATTACCAGATATCCGACAGCGAGAGCTCCCACCGATATCATCGCCACCGCCGCATCTCCCTTTATCCTGCGATTCTCTCCGCTCTTAAGCAGTATAACCGCCGATATTACCGTAACGGGAAGCACGATAAGCATATTGTTCGTAAGTCCCGCCACAGATGCCACCGCCATAGCGCCAAACGCCACGTGTGAAAGTCCGTCGCCTATAAAGGAGAAGCGCTTCAGGACAAGTATTACTCCAAGAAGCGAGGACGAGAGCGCAATAAGCACGCCAACGATAAGCGCGTACTGTATAAAAGGATAGGACAAATATTCGCAAAGCGTCAGCCAAAGCTCACTCATCTCTCTTACCTCCCATCTGCTTTTTGTAAGCATCGCTTTCAAGATACTCCTCTTTTGTACCGAAAAAGAGAGGAGTATGCGCAAGATGTAAAATGTGAGTGGCATATTTTATAGCCGCTCCTATATCGTGCGATATCATTATAATGCTCATTCGGTCGTCTCTGTTGAGCGACTCGATAATGCGGTACATCTCAAGCGTTGCCGAAGGATCAAGCCCAGACACAGGCTCGTCGAGAAGTATCATTTTGTCGGCGGCGCAAAGCGCGCGGGCAAGCAGCACTCTCTGCTGCTGTCCGCCCGAAAGCTCCTTATAGGGCTGCTTTTGCAGTCCGTCTATCCCAAGCCTTCGCAGATTCTTATGCGCGCGTATTTTGTCAGCCCTTGTATAAAATGGCAAAAATCCCATATGCCCTATCCGTCCCGACATAACCACTTCCTCAACCGATGCGGGAAAATCCTTTTGATGCTCGGTCTGCTGAGGGAGATATCCTATGTCACGGTAGCTGAGCCCCATTCCCATCTCTATGCTTCCGTCTATCGGAGAGACGAGATGCAGAAGCGTCTTCATAAGCGTAGTTTTTCCCGAGCCGTTCTCGCCCACAATGCAAAGATAATCCCCCGCGTTCACCTCAAAGGAAATATTCTTCGTAACTACCTTTTTATCGTAACCGAGACTTACGTCGCGGCAAATAATCTGCGGCATAAAGCCACCTCCATTCACGAGAGCGCAGTTTTTATGACTCCCAAATTGTTTTTCATGACCGAGAGATATTCTGCCCCGTCGATATCCGCGGTGCTCACCGACTGCATAGAGTCAATGACCAATATCTCGGCAGATTTTGACGCACTGCTCGATATTACCGTTTCGGCAAGCGCCTTGTCGGCGTTTTCAAGGACTAATACGTACTTTAATTCAAGCTCGTCTATTTTCTTAGCCAAGGATGTGACTGTCTCAAAGCTGGCTTCGCTGTCAGCCGAGCAGCCCGAAAAGGCGGAAAAATGCTTAAGTCGGTAATCCCCAAAGAGATATCCGAAGGGAAATCTGTCGGCAAACAGAATCGTGTCGCGCTCCGCTGACGCTACCGCAGACGCATACTCCGCGTCAAGAGAATTTATCTTTTCTATATAGCCCTCGGCGTTGACCTCAATGTTCTCGGAATATTCTTCAAGCGCCTCACTCAGCGCCTCTGCTATCACATCGCAAAGGAAAGCGGCGTTTTTGAGAGAGAGCCAAACGTGCTCGTCGTAAGCATTCTCGGTGTGCTCGTGCTCTTCCCCCTCTTCGTGATGATGCTCGTGGGCGGCAAGGCCTCTGTCGCGCATCGCGTCAAGAAGCTTGACCTCTCTCATATCCTTGTTAGTCTTTCCCTTTATAACGTCGCTCACCCACACATCAGACTCTCCGCCCACGTAGAAAATAAGGTCGCAGGACGATATCCTCGCGATATCGCTCGGAGACGGAGTATAGCTGTGCGGGTCTGTGCCGTTTTTCACAAGGAGCGTCACGCTTATATCCTCGTTAGCCTCTCCTATTATATTTTTCACCCAATCGTATATGGGAAAGACAGTGCATACTATCTCAAATTTCCCGTTCTGCCCGCGGGAACTGCATCCCGCAAAAGAAGAAAGGAGAAAAAGCGCCGTCAGAATAATACAAATACTTCTTTTCAAATTTTTACACCTCATATTTTGTTGCAGAGCGAGCACCTTCCGTAAAGGACTGTCTCCTCCTCGTCCACCGAAAAATCACTGTGAGAGCTTATTTTCTTCAAAAGCTCGTCCGAGATGCTCTCGTCCATGTGAAAGAGTTTCCCGCAGCTGAGACACCGCAGATGCAGATGCGAGTCGCAATGCTCATGACAAACTATCTGATAGCTCGCCTTTCTACTGTCGTTTTTGACAAATCTTCTAACTCGTCCTTCCTCGCACAAGCCCTTAATAAGTCTATATACCGTACTTCTGCCCGGTATATTTCCGCGCTCCATCTCGCTCTCTTTTATTTTTTGAGTTATTTCGTCGATAGTAAAGCTTTTTTCTCGGTTGTCAAGCAAAAATTTCTCCAATATCCGCTTTTGTTCGGTGTGATATACAGACACGGTCATACCTCCAAATTGAGAATAAGTCTCAATTTATTATAGCAAAAAAATATATATTGTCAAGTGTTTTTTATTATTCTTAAAACAAAAAATGCTTTCACCGTCAAAATCGAGAGTGAAAGCATTCTTTTATTTTCATTGTTTTTTCCGTTCGGGAATGAAGAAGATAAACACAAGCGAGCTTAGAAGGAGCATCATAGGATAGAAGAGACGCGAAATAAGCTCAAACGCGCCAAGCTCCAGTCCCATCGCGCTGACAGCCGACAGCGCCACAAGTATCTGTGCGCCGTAGGGCAAAATTCCCTGAAAGATACAAGAAAAAGTGTCAAGTATCGACGCGGTCTTTCGCGGAGAAATATCATATTCCTTCGCCATTTCCGAGGCTATCGGGTTTGCCATAACGATAGCCACCGTGTTGTTGGCGGTTGAAATATCCATAAGTCCCACAAGAAGTCCTATGCCAAGCTGTCCGCCTCTTTTTCCGCGGAAGACACGGCGAATTCCGTTAAGCAACGCCTGAAAACCTCCCGCCTCACGTATCAGAGCGCAAAGCGCCGCCACAAGCACGGCGACCATTGCGGTCTCAAACATGCCCGAGACACCGCTTCCCATACTTCCCAGAAGCGACGAAAAATCCATAGCGCCGGTAGCTAACATGATAACGCATCCTGTTACGATACCGATAAGCAGAGTAACGAATACGTTGATTCCGATGATACCGCCTATCAGCACCAGAACGTAGGGGATTATCTGAATAAGCTCGTAGGACTTGCTCTCAAGCGGCTGAATGTCCGCCTGCAAGGAAAGCGCGAAAATAAGCGCGAGCGTCACGATAGCGGCAGGAAGGACGATGGCAAAGTTAGTTCTGAACTTATCCTTCATAGCGCATCCCTGACCGTTACATGCGGCAATAGTCGTATCGGATACGAACGAGAGATTATCACCAAACATAGCGCCGCCGACCACTGTTCCCACGCAAAGCGGAAGAGAAAATCCCGACGTC
The DNA here is from genome assembly GCA_045653185.1 of Eubacteriales bacterium. GTDB lineage: Bacteria > Bacillota > Clostridia > Oscillospirales > CAG-272 > HGM12713. The sequence goes on along the minus strand of JAZOLQ010000049.1, from coordinate 5,997 downwards.
ATCGAGATAGCCGCCGCTATCGGAGTGAGCAGAGTTATAGTTCCCACCGACGTACCCATAGCAGTGGAAACAAAACAGCTTACGATAAAGATAACGCAAACGGCAAAGCGCGGGGGGACGATAGAAAGTAAAAAGTAGGCTACGCTCTCAGCGCTGTTTCGTCCGACCACACCCACGAATATACCAGCGAGAAGAAAGATAAGCAGCATAGTGATGATATTTTTATCTCCTACGCCCTGCCCCATCAGCGCCAGCTTCTTCTCAAATTCTATCGCTCTGTTTTGCAGGCACGCCACAAGCAGAGCGGCCAAAAATATAACTACTATGGGAACATTGTAGAAGCCCATGGGGATTTTTAAAATATATTCAAAGGTAATTCCCAACCCCAAATACAGCGCCACAAAAATGCCTATCGGCAAAAGCGCCCAAACGTTTCCTTTTTTCATATTGTCTTTCCTTTCAGAGCCATTTATCGTCTTGATCTCTGTTTTTCACATCACGGATTGTGATCCGCGATCTCGATATCGGGCAAGTCGGATTTGTTTTTCTTCTTGTCCTTCTCTTTTTCTTTCTCTTATTTCTTCTTATCCTTGTCCTTGTCTTTTTCCTTTTTCTTTTCCTCGTCCTTCTCTCCCTCGTCCTTTTCGTCAACGAGAGGCTCGGGATACTTCGCGTCTATCATCGCCTGAGCTATATTCTTGAAAAATCCGCTCAAGGAGATTATGCCGCCAAGAGCCGCAAGAAAGTCCATATCATTCTCGATATCAAGACCCTCTCCTTCTATCATTCCGTCAACGACCTTGCGCGCGAAGTCACGGTTCTCGTCCTTTATACTCATATATCTGTCGTAAAACTCGACAAGAGAGTCGGCGTCAAAGCCCTCTATCGAATACGCGCCGCCAAGCACTCTCTTTATCTCGCCGATAGAAAGAGTTCCCTTCATCGTGTAAACGGTGAGTATCTGGATTATCTGCTCTTTGGTATACTTCTTTCCTTTTATAGGAGCTATCACTCCGTCCTTGGAGTAATTGTTTATCATAGTTTTCGTGAGCTGTTTTTCGTAAAAACGCTCTGAGCCTGCTTTTTGCTTTTCTGCCACAAGATTGATTATCTGATCGACGTACAGATCTATCGCGGGTATCTCCGCACTGCTAAGTTCTGAATCGTTAAGGGCATCGCTGATAACTGCATCAAGCTCTTTCCTATCCATTTTGTCTTATTCCTCTCTTAATTTAGTATCAAATACTATGATACACCATTTTTTATATTATGTCAACAAGGAAAATAAATTTATGTTGATTTGTAAGACTTTTTGTGGTAGAATAATAAAAAAGGCTCTATAAGGAGGTCTTATGGTCGAACTTGGATTTTATGAAAGAGTTCTCAAAACGCCGAACACAGCTAAGACGTTGTTTACTAAGATCATAATTATCGCGGTATACGCTATAATCGCAATCTCACTCGTTCTCTCAGCGCTCTTTAACGGAGCAAATCCTGCGCTCTCGGTTCTGTTTATCGCGCTTCTCTCGCTGGCTCTTTATATAATATTTCCAAAAATATCCCCCGAATATGAATATTGCATCTCGGAGACGGCTATCACACTCGCAAAGATATATGGGAAGAGCCGTCGAAAAGAGGTATTTGAAGCTCAGTCAGACGCTATACTTTTCATCGCTCCAAAAACCGAAGCCAATATGAAAAAGGCGCTCGATTACCGCCCCGCAGAGCAGTATGACATATACACGTCAAACCCCAAGTGCGAAATATGGCTCGCGGTCTTTGAAAACGAAAAGGAAGAAAAAACTCTTTTCATCTTCGAGGCAGAAAGCTCGGTAACAAAAATTTTGAGAGTGCTCAAGCCCTCGGCTATGACTTTCAGATAAGGAGAGCGCCATGATAGATTATGAAAACAATCCGATAATAGCGGCGATAAGAAGCGACGAGGATTTTAAGGCGGCGCTCGACTCTGAGGTTGAAACCATCTTTTTACTCGCTTCAAACATAATGACGCTTGACGCTTGCGTTGAGGCGGCGCACTCCCATCAAAAAAAGCTTTTCGTTCATATGGATTTTGTTGACGGACTCAGCAAGGACGCCGCGGGCGTTGCATACGCAGCAACAAAAAACGTAGACGGAATAATCAGCACCCGCTCAAATATCATAAACGCGGCAAAGGAGCACAAGATAACCTGCATACAGCGTTTCTTTATGATCGATTCGCGCTCTGTCACCACTGCTCTCGACTCTCTCAGGCAGACCCGCCCCGATATGATCGAGATAATGCCCGGCGTTGCCTACAAATCGATATCAAAGATAAAATCAAACTCTAGTATTCCGATAATTGCGGGCGGACTTATCGAGCACAAGGACGAGATATATCAAGCTCTCGCCGCAGGCGCGTCGGTCGTATCGACAGGAAAACGCGACCTCTGGGATATGTAGTTGGGCTGTCATATTTGGCAAGACCGAAAAAGTCCGAAAAAAGAGAAAAAGGGCGAATAAGCCAACCCCCGAATAAAAAAGCTGTCCCAAATTTAAATTTGAGACAGCTTTTCTGTTTATACTAATTTCTCAACGTCCGCCCTGTCAAAATACTGCTTCTTTCCGCAGAAGCGGCAAACGACCTCAAGGCGTTCTTCCTTGCCCTCTGCCACCTGCTCGTCAAGCATTTGGTTTACCTTGTCCTTACCTATCGAGGCAAGCGCCTTCTTGACTCTGTCGCGGTTACAGTCGCACTCATACGATACCTCAAGCTCGTCAAAGATGTCGTATTCAATGCCGTTCATAACTATCTCGATTATCTCTGCATTCGTCTTTCCGGAGTCAAAAAGCCTTGAAACGTTTGAAAGCAGTGACGCATTCTTTTCAATCGCGCTCACGGTATCGTCGTCGGCAAACGGCAAAAGCTGTATGATAACTCCGCCCGCGGCACGGCAGGTGTAATCGGTGTCAACCAAAACGCCGAGCGCGCAGACTGTGGGTATCTGCTCGCTTTTTGCGTAATATGCGGCAATATCCTCTGCTATCTCACCGCTCTCAAGCGGAATAGAACCCGTATAAGGCTCGTCTCCACCCGTATCTCTGATTATTGTCAGAAGTCCGTTGCCGACAGCTCCGCCGACGTCAAGCTTTCCGTTTGACTTTTTCGGCACGTCCACAAGGGGATTTTGTATATATCCCTTGACGTTTCCGTAATAGTCGCCAACCGCCAGAACTCTGCCCGCAGGCCCGTCTCCGCCTATGGTCACGGTTATTTTGTTTTCCTTCTCGCCAAGCATACAGCCCATAACAGATGTCGCCGTAAGCAATCTGCCGAGCGTCGCCGTCGCTGTGGGTGAGGTCTTGTGATATTTCACCGCCGTATTTACTATCTCGGTAGAATTTATCACGTGTATTCTCGCGCTTCCGTCTCTTGTCATCGCGCGAAGTATAGATGAAGTCTTAGTCTGTGCCATTTTTATTCCTCTCGTTAAAAATCAGTTCTTTTTGGCGCGGGCAACTATATACCCACGCTCGCAATTCTCACTCGGAGCTGAAAACTCAAAATCAGCAAAACAGCCGATAAATTCAAGCTTGTTATCGGAAAGAAGCCCTTTTATGCTCTCAAGCGAATACGCCCTCTCTCTTTGATGCTCGTCTTTTCTCGTGTAGTCACCGTTTTCTTTTTCCTCAAAAAGACTTAGATAAAAATCGCATATCCCGCTTTCTCTGTCATATTGATTTTGCCACCCGCAAAATACGCCCACAGGCGGCTCTCCGTCCTCATAATCTATCTCGTCCTCAAGAATATATGCGTTATCCGAATAGGTATTCTCAAATTTATACGGCGTATTCATATCAAAAATGAAAAGTCCGTCGGGGTCAAGATAATTGTGGACGTTCGCGAAGCATTTGGATATATCCTTCTCCGAAAGAAGATAATTTACGCTGTCAAGGCAACACACGACAGCGCCCACCGTTCCGTAAAGCTCAAAGCTTCTCATATCCTGAAGCAGATAAAGAATTCCCCTTCCCTCGCTTCTTATATACGCCTCCGAAAGCATATCCTCGCTCATATCAACGCCTATCATATCGTATCCGCGTGAAGAGAGCGCTACTGTCATACTGCCTGTACCGCAGGCGAGGTCAAGCACTATCGAGGGCTTTTGCGGAAGATATTTCTCAAAGCACTTCTCAATAAAATCAGCCCAAGCCTTGTAATCTATATCCTTATTCAATTTATCATAAACGTGCGCTATCGCGTCGTACATAAATAAACATCCTCTTTTCTCAAATCGTTTGTCTTACAAAAGCTCAAAGACCTTGTAGATATCTCCGGCTCCCATAATAACGGCAACGTCTCCCTCGGCTATCTCCCCGCGAAGCATTTTCGCGCTGTTTGCAATATCTCCGCTGTATACCGCCTTCTCTCCGATAGCTTCGGCAAGCATGCGTGAGCTAACAGTTCCGTCGTCTGTCTCACGCGCGGCGTATATGTCGGATATAAACACCTTATCTACCGCCTCAAAAGCGGTAGTAAAATCACCGAAAAGCTCCTTCGTTCTCGAATATGTATGAGGTTGAAAAACACATATGAGCCTGTTTTTCGCAAGTCCACGAGCTCCCTTGAGGGTAGTGAGGAGCTCGGTGGGATGATGTCCGTAATCGTCGTAAAGCTCTGCCCCCGAAAAAGTCCCTTTATACTCCATACGTCTCTTTGCTCCGCAAAAAGCAGCGAGCCCGCGCGATATATCCTCAGGGGATATTCCGCAGATATCTGCCGCCGCCGCGGCTGCGAGAGCGTTATATATATTATGATATCCCGTGGCAGAGAGCGCGACGTGACAGAAAAACTCGCCTTTTTTCTCTATATCAAAGGAATATTTTCCGCCTTTGCAGAGAATATTTACAGCTCTCATATCTGCCGCCGAGTCTATCGCAAAGCTTATTTTATGTCCTCTGTAACCTTCTGAAGACAGCATCGCGTTTTCATCGTCGGCGTTTATTATAGCGTATCCGTCCTCGCCAGTGAGCGCAAGATATTTTGAAAAGGACTCGCGTATCTGCTCTATGCTGTGAAAATAATCGACGTGATCGATTTCAACGTTGAGTATCACAGCAATGCTTGGATTGAAATCGAGAAAGGAATCCATATACTCGCAGGATTCAAATATAAAATCCTCTCCGTCTCCTACGGTATAAGCTCCGTCCATAAGTGAAAGCTCAGCTCCCGAAAGGACAGTGGGAGAGACCCCCGCGCCTATGAAAGCGGTAGCGCACATAGAGGTGCAGGTGCTTTTCCCGTGCATTCCCGAAATACCTATCCTGCGCTTGTACGCCGTCATCACGTATCCCAAAAAATCGGCGCGCGATATACAGGGTATGCCAAGTCTGTGCGCCTCGGCGTATTCGGGATTGTCGGGGGATATCGCAACGGTATATACCGCCGCGTCATATCCTCTTATATTCTCTGCGGCGTGAGAGTAATTTATCTTTATCCCGCAAGACTCAAGCTTCGCGGTGAGCGCGCTTGCGACTCTGTCCGAGCCGCCTACCGAAAATCCGCGTTTTGCGGATATGTGGGCAAGAGAGGACATATTTATGCCGCCAATGCCGATAAAATATATGCTTTTACAGTTTTTGAGCATCTCGCCTATGGCTTTTGCCCCGAAATGTGTGTTTGGAGTTGACATGTTTAGCTCTGCCGAGGCAGACACCTCCATAAATATTTTTTATATGTATAAGTCAATATCCGCTTATGCGAAAAATGTTTCAATCTTGTTCACACAAAAATTTCAAAATCACTGAATAACCTTCAAATTTGAATTATATAATATACTTAGGCTATGGCAATAAATGCTATTATATTTTAAATGACGGAGGAATAAAAAATGCAGATCACAGACGTCAAGGTCAGAAAGCTTTTTGATGAAGGACCTATGAAAGCCATCGTTTCAGTTACATTCGACGGGCAGCTTGCGGTTCACGATATAAAGGTGATAAACGCAAGAGATAAGT
>JAZOLQ010000048.1:0-8724 GCA_045653185.1 Eubacteriales bacterium | reverse complement strand
CGCCGTAGGCTACGACCTCTATATCAAGCTTCTCAACGAGGCGGTGCTTGAGGAGAGGGGAGAGAAGGTCGGGGAGAAAATAGAGAGCACGATATCTCTCAAATGCGACGCTTATATTCCCGAAAAATACGTTCCCTATTCCTCGCAGAGAATGGAGCTTTATAAGAAGATAGCAAACATTGAGACTCCCGAGGACAAGGAGGATATCATCGACGAGATGATAGACCGTTTTGGCGATATTCCCGCGGCGACCCAAAATCTTCTCACTGTGGCGCTTGTGCGCTCGGCGGCAGTAAAATGTAGGATAAGCTCTGTGGTCGAGGACGGAAGCGAGATAAAGATATATCCAGTGGAACTTGATATCGGGATATGGTCAGACCTTGCTTTTGAATATAAAGGAAGACTCAGCGTCACCATGGCGGAAACACCGTATCTCAGACTTCGCAAGCACTCGGGCGAGAATGTTCCCGAACTGCTGTATTCTCTCTTTACAAAGTATATCGAGCTTGCTTCGGCAGAGCGCGAAAAGGATGAAATGTAAAGAAAAATCAAATCTTCTGCGATATATGTAGACAAATCGAGAAGGATGTTGTATAATATCCTCATCGTATACTTGAAAGGATAAGAAATAAAATGAAAAAAACCTTGGCAAAGGCTTTGGCGCTTGCGCTATGCCTTGCGCTTCTGATAACAGCCCTTTTGGGTTGCGCATCAAGCGGGAAAACATTTATGAAGATAGACGATACCGAAATGTCGGTAAATATTTACAAGCTCTTTCTGTCGAGAATGAAGGGAAGACTTGCATCGTCGGCTTATTTCGGTCAAAGCGCGCTCAGAGCGGATTTTTGGGATACCTATATGTCGGCGTCGGGCGAGACCTATAACGATTATTACACAAAAGAGGTGCTTGAGGACACAAAAGAATATCTTGCGGCGCTTCGCATGTTCGACGAGCTCGGACTTGAGCTTCCCAAATCCTATATAGAGGAGATAGACGAGGAGCTTAAAGAGCTTATAGCGCAAGACGCAAACGGCTCGAAAAACGAGTTCAACGCAATACTTGCCGAATTCGGCGTTAACTATAAGATGCTCCGCGAGGCGTATATTATCGAGGCAAAGCTTGCCTACCTTAACGACTATCTTTTCGGTACGGACGGCTCTAAGATATCATCTGTGCTTATGGAGGATTATTATCAGGCAAATTACGTCCGTTTCAAGCACGTCTTTGTCTACACCTATGATCTCGAATATGAGACAGATGATAAGGGAAATGATATCTATTATGACGCTAACAATAACAAGAAGATAGCATACAAAACAGAGGGAGCAACAAAGACTGCCGATAAGGATAAATTCGGAGACTATATATACGTTGATTCCGAGGGGAATATATCATACGATAAAATAAACGGTAAGCGTTCTCCCGTTTTTGACGAAGATGGTTCTCAGAAGACTCGCAAATATACAGAAGAGGAGCTTATCGCCGCAAGCGATTATGCTCAAATGGTGCTTGAAAAGTGCGAGGAGAAAAACTACACACTCTTTGATACCCTTGTTGAAAAATACACAGAGGACGAGGGAATGTACACATATACTAGTGGTTACTATCTCACAGCCGACTCGGATTACGACGCGCCCGAGGTGCGAGACGCTCTCTTTGAAATGGAGGATGGCGAGATAAAGCGCATAGATTCAGACTACGGCATACACATCGTTATGAAGTATAAGCTTGACGAGGGCGGATTTTCCAAGGAAATAAATTCCGACTTTTTCGTGGATACGAAAACGGGCGGATACAGATTTATGACAGACCTTAAAAATTATCTCCTTTCGGAGCAACTCAAGCCCTATAAGGAAAAGATAAAAATAGACGAGGGACTTCTTGAGGGCGTTGACATGAAGAGCGTCGGCGCAAATTATTACTATTAAAATTTACCTTAGCTATTGACAAGAAAGTTTGTTTGTGATACAATACAAAGTAACAACCGCATAAAAATCAGGGGTGCCTATTATGGCTGAGATGGACAGAGTCCGAACCCTTTAACCTGATACGGATAATGCCGTCGTAGGGAGATGCTTAATTTCGATTTCTGAAATTATATTGACCGTACGGAGATTTTCGTGCGGTCGAATTTTTATTTTGGAGGTCGGATTTATGAACCGAACGTTTAAAACCCAAAGGCTGACGACGTCAGCCGTAATGATCGCGCTTGCGGCAGTTCTTGCTATCGTTTGCGCTCTTATCCCTTTTCTTAATCTGCCGTTTGGCGGAGGCTTTACTATCGCGAGCATGCTGCCGATAGTGCTGGTATCTTATATGTACGGTGTGAGATGGGGATTTTTTGTATCCGCGACCTATGCATTGCTTCAGATGCTTATGGACCTTGCCCTCGGCACGAGCTCGTCGGTAATAATGGCTCTCTTTATGCCCGCGAGTGACGGATATATGGGCGGGTTTGCCGCAGTTGCAATAGTCCTTATAGACTATGTTCTGGCGTACGGAGTGCTCGGAATTGGAGGAATATTCAGGAAGAGTATTAAAAATAAAACTCTTGCTCTCAGCCTCGGAAGTGTACTTGCACTCTCACTGAGATACTTAGCTCACATTCTCTCGGGCGCGATATTTTACGGCGCGTGGGCAGAATGGTTCTTCTCACAGGAGAACTTTTACGCTATCGGCGCATGGATACTCGAGCATATAAGCGGAGGCGCGCTTGCCCTCGTTTATTCGGTATTTTATAACGGACTTTATATGATACCCGAAATAATAATAACCGCCATTGCAGCAGTTGTTGTTGCAAGAATTCCTTACATACAAAAGATAGACAATTAATTTAGTGCCTTGCAATATATTAACTAAGTAATAAAAGAAATCTCCCCGTTTTTGAAAACGGGGAGATTTTTTGATAGATTAAATTTTAAGAATTTCCTGTTGTTTCTGCGGGCTCTTCACCTTCACCCTCTTCTGTACCGTCATCGGTTACGGGAGGAAGGAAGGGAAGCTCGATGTTGTTTACTACGGTACAGTCACTTGCAACAAGCTTAAAGGTCTTGCCTGTCGAGGTGTAGTATACGTCATAGAGCTTTGTCTCGGCGTTGAAGAGGTAAGCATAGGTGCGCTTCTGCGCGGGAGATGTAAAGATGGGAAGTCCCGAAATTTCAACACGGTCGAAGGATACAAGCTCCTCATCAGAGCCTTCCTCTGTCATATAGATCTTGTTTCCGTCCAGTGTGTCAAAGTAAAGAATGTTGGAATATCTGTTGAAGGAAAGCGTAGTAACGTCCTCAAAGATACGGTTCTTCTTTTCGGTAGTGGACTTGTAGAACATCAAATTATTATCATCTGTGAGGTAGTAAACGTTGTCCTTCGCTGTGATAATAAACTCGGAAACGTTGTCAGTGATCTTCTGAGTCGTGCGGGCTTTCTTTTCTGTTACCTCAACGTAGCAGAGCTTAGATTCGCTGTTTATAAAGTAGAATCTATCTCCGTCGCTTGAGAGTTGACCGTTATAGGAAGCTATTTTTGTCGACTCGTAATTTTTGTTTATGTAGTATACGATACTTGAATTGTTTTCAAGATTCGGATAAATGTTCTGAACAACTATGTTCTTAAGAGAGGAGAGACGCACAACGTTCGGATCGGAAAGAACGGGCTGACATACACCGCCGCCGATCTTTGTGGACGCGCCTGACTTTATGGTGAAAATGTGGCTCTGGTAGCTTACGCTGGCATCAGCGCCGAGGGCCATTGTGGAATATATGATCTCGTCGCCGTCTATATTCGAATACATGATCTCACCAAAATTACTTGCGATGCTTACCTTGTCATTATCCTCTGTGGGAACAAGATAAAGCTTCTTTGAGCCAAGCTCATCTGCGCCGTAAGCGTAGATATACTCACCGCCCTTTGTGAGACTGACGGGGATCATATTGGTTGCGTAGGATTCGCTTGAACCGTCGATAAAGAGATAAAGCTTTACTTCGCCTTGGTCATTCAATGCGGTATATGCAACAGCCGTAGCATCGGGGGATATCACGAAGCTGGATGCAGAGACGTTCGATGTGATGCTGTTCTCGTCTTCGTTGGCGTAGAAATAGATCTTTGATTTACCTACTTTTTCTTCTCTGTATACGACACCGGGCGCAAACTGTGCATAGCTCAATACTTCAGAAACACCGTCTGCTACTTCGATTATCTTCTTGTTTTCGAGAATGTAGATATTGTATCCGCCATCCTCAGCTTCCTCTGTGATGTAAGCAAATGAATTATCGGCAGCAGGGGTAAGTATTATTTCGTTTTCAAAAGCTTCGCCGACAACTTGTCCGTTCATCTCCACCACGTAAGAGCCTTCACTCTCGTAGGATACAAAGGTGTTGTTTTGAGCGACGAGGTCCTTGCTTGACGAGTTGATAACAGAAACGACAACTATTATCAAAAGCACAAGAGCCACTACCGATATGAGAGTGATGAGCAAGGTCTTTGAATTCAGTTCAAAGGTGCGCGATTTTTTTCTTTTAGGGGATGCTTTTTTCTTTTTTGGCGTTTGCTCATTAGGAGCGTTGAAAGCATTGAAATCATCCATTATATTATACCTCCAAATATACTTCATAATTATTCTTAGATATTTTACCACATTTATAATATATATGCAATAACATATTATTAAAAAATCATGAACAAACGATTAACAACACCATATATTGTGTTCCTTTTTATCAAAAAACGCCTTATTTTGAATAAAACTTGTTTTTGTCATAAGATGGACAACTCCAAAATATACTTGTACAAAGAAAAAAAGGAGATAGAAAATGCGGGTGAAAATATCAAATTTCAAAAGCCGTCCGTCCTATCCCGAGTCTCTTGAAGCATTTCTTCCGCAGAGGCTCAGGGAGGAGATATCCGCTCTTTCTTTTGGCGGAAGAATTGAGGAGATAAGACTGAGGCGGGAGCAGAGCGTAACGCTTACGACAGACAGGGGAAATATTTTTTTGCGTACAGCTTTGAGGCGAGAGGAGATAAACGATATTCTTTCGGATATGTGCGGACATTCCATATACGCCCACAGCGAAACCATAAATAAGGGATATATTACGCTCAAGGGCGGAATAAGAGTGGGAATATGCGGCAGGGCGGCGGTCGAGAGCGGGAGCGTTATCGGCGTATACGACGTATCTGCGCTTAACATAAGAATACCATCATACGTAAGGAGTGTGGGAGAGCCTGTTTGTTCTTTGCTTCGTTCAATGCCCGCTTCAAAGGGAGTGCTTATATATTCGCCTCCTGGTGTGGGAAAGACCACACTGCTTCGTTCTGTGGCGTACAAAATGGCAAGCGGAGAGAGGGCTAGGCGTGTGGCAGTGATAGACACTCGCGGAGAGCTTTGCGGCTTTGAGGAGCTGAAGGGCGTGGCGATCGATATGCTTTCGGGGTATCCCAAGCCGCTCGGAATAGAGATCGCGGCGAGGACGATGAACGCGGAGCTTATGGTGTGCGACGAGATAGGAGGAGAGGATGAGGCGGATGCGATAATTTCAGCGCAGAATTGCGGAGTTCCTCTGCTTGCTAGCGCGCACGGAGATGATCTTGCGGGTCTTCTCAGACGTCCGCAGATACTGAAGCTTCATAAGGCGGGAGTGTTCGGGGCATACGTAAGGATAGTGCGCGCGCCATCGGCTATCGATTATCGGTATGAGATAAGGAGGGCAGAGGAGGCAGATGCAGTTTTACAAAATAGCGGGAGCGCTCGTATTGGTTCTTAGCGGATTTGGCGGAGCTTATATACTTAATACGGCGGCGACGCAGAGGGCGACGCAGAGCGAGGCGCTGATAGCATTTGTCCGATTTGTAAGGGCGCAGATAGAATGCTTTGCGATGCCCGCTTCCGAGATAATTTTGCGGTGCGATAAGAGGCTTCTTGCCGATTGCGGATTTTCGGTATTGGAACAAGATAGGAGCTTTGAGGAGCTTGCGCGTGGGAGCTCGATTGCGGATGGGGAGACTCGCGAGATAATAGAAAGCTTTTTGAGGGGATTTGGAAAGAGCTACCGAGAGGAGCAGGTAAAGGAATGTGATTATTATATCGAGCTGCTCACTGAAAGACGCCAAAAGATATTTGAGGAGCTTCCGAACAAAAAGAGGGTAAATTCGGCGTTGTGCATATCCTCCGCCTTGGCGGCGGTGATATTGCTTTTATGACTTGACGGCGTGACATGAGAGGATGATGATAATTTATGGACGTAACGCTTATACTGAAGATCGCGGGGGTAGGGATACTCGTATCTGCCGCATCTGCGATACTTAATAAATCCGGCAGGGACGAGCAGGCGATATTCGTTACCGTGGCGGGAATAGTGGTGGTTATGCTGATGCTTGTCGGCGAGCTTGGCGAGCTTATTGAAACTATCAGAACGGTCTTTGGCTTCTGATGGGTACGCTGACGCTTAAGGTATGCGCCCTCGCGCTCATCTGTACCTCTGTGGCTGTCGTGGTAAAGCAGATAAAGAAGGAGATGTCCTTTGTACTGAGAGCGGCGGGGGGAGTGCTTATATTCGGCATAGTTGTGCTTAGTCTCGAGCCGTTCTTATCGTTTTTTGAGGAGCTTGGTGGACTTGCGGGAGCGGAGGAATATGTAGGGATAATGCTCAGAGCTCTCGGGGTCGCGATCCTGTCTCACGTCTGCGCCGCTATATGCAGAGATGCGGGAGAGGGAAGTCTTGCGGGAGGGGTGGAGCTTGCCGGAAAGATAGAGATACTTATTTTGTGTCTTCCGCTTATCAAGAGGATACTCGGATATGCCTCGGAAATGATTTCAATGCAGGGATGAAAAATGAAAAAGAATATATTAAAGGCTTTGCTCATTATTCTGTTGAGCGTTATCTTCAGTGTGGGCGTCAGCGCTGTTGAGAACGGGAGCGTATCTATTCCAAGAGAGTATTACGAGGCGGTTGAGGAGCTTCCCGATGAGGTGACGGAGCAGCTTCCCGAGGGATTTTTCGGGAGCGAGGGAGAGGATATAGGAGAGGCGATACTTGAGGTGAGCAGTCCAAAATACATATTTTCATATATCGGCTCTCTTCTGTCTTTAGGAATCGGCGACGCCGTGTCGATAGCCGCGACCCTTTGCGGAATACTTGTGATATCCGCCATCTTTTCCGCGCTTAAAAATTCGATAGGCTCGCCCGCTCTCTCAAAGGCAATAGAATTCTGCTCGTCCTGTGCCATATTTTCCGCCATAATCGGAATACAGCGCTCGCGTATAGCTCTTGTGTCGGATTTTTTTGAGCGCGTTAATTCCTTGATGCTTGGAATGATACCCGTGGCGGGGACGGTATGGGCTATGGGAGGCAATATATCCACGGCGAGCGTTGGGAGCGCGGGGCTCTATTCATTTCTCACGGTATCCGAGCTCTTTTGCGCAAAGACGCTTATGCCTGTAACTAGTATATGTATTGCCTTTGCGCTCTGCCGAACTCTGTCTCCCGAGCTCGCTCTCGGCGGATTCTCTTCGGGGATAAAAAAGACCTACACCTTTGTTCTCGGATTTATAATGACGGTAATGGTGGCATTGCTTTCGGCGCAGACGGCTCTCTCTGCCGCGGCAGATGGAACTGCCGCGAGGGCGGCTAAAATGGTAACCTCGTCTATGATACCGATAGTGGGAGGCTCGGTCTCGGAGACACTTCGCACCGTGGCGTCAAGCGTGCAGTATATAAAGACCGTCGTGGGAGTGAGCGGAATAATTTTCCTACTGATGCTCCTGCTTCCGACTCTTATCTCGCTTCTTCTCGCAAGGCTCGCTTTTCTGTTTTCGGGGAGCGTAGCCGACCTTCTCGGATGCGAGCGCGAGAGCCGACTCATAGGGGAGCTTGGAAGTGTATACGGATGTATGATAGCTGTGGTTTCTATGTGCTCGGTGATGTTTATTCTGGCGCTCAACATATTCATAAAAACGGCGGTGGTATAGAAATGAAGGAGTATGTAATTACACTTATTTCGGTGTCGATAATATGCGGTATCGTACAGACTCTCGCTCCCGAATCTGCGGGAGACGGACTTAGAAAGTACGTAAAGCTTGCAAGCAGTCTTTGCCTTCTGTGTATGATTCTGACACCTGTATTGACATTTGTGCGCGAGGTGAGGGGAAATGGAGTTGACATAGGCGAGAAGTGGTTTGACGGTGAGGATATCGAGGAAAGATACGAGGAGGTATATCACGAGAGCATAGGGCAATATACCGCCGCAGAGCTTGAGGAGATATGCGAGGCTGAGGTGTCAGAGGAGTTTGGGATAGAGAGAAAAATCTTTGATATAACCGTCCTTGTCGTATCAGGAAACGAGAACTTGGACGTCGATGGAGCGGTGTTGTCTCTACACAAAACTACCGATAAAAACGACCCCCGCGATATAGCCGAATATATCTCGTCCATGCTTAGATGCGAATGTGAAATTATATATACGTAATTTGTCGTTTTTTGCAAAATAAAACTTAAAAGCTTTTTTAAATACGGCAAAAAATCGGAGATGATAGATATGAAAAATGAAAATAACAATTTAAAAAAGAGTGTAAAAATAATATTACTTCTTCTCGGCGCGGCGCTTGGAATTTTCCTTCTTTTGTTTGGGTCTTATATGGATAAGGAGAAAAAAAGCGCCGACGAGCGAGAGTCGGCAGAGAGACTTGAGATGAGTATGAATGCCGACGAATACGCCGCCGACGCAGAGCG
>JAZOLQ010000047.1:0-21744 GCA_045653185.1 Eubacteriales bacterium | reverse complement strand
CTTCAAATAAATATAATTAAATAGGTTTTTATATCAGTTTGGGAGTGAAATTGAGGTAATCTGCCGATACCATTGTAAGAGTAACTCCTCGGTACTCATATTTTTCGGGAATATTATAGACACCGTGGATATGTCCGAAGTAACATTTTTTTATGTTAAATTCGAGAAGTGTATCAAAGGTAGTCTCGTCGCAAAAATCCTTCCAAAGAGGAGGGAAGTGGAAAAAGACGAGTATTTCCTTATCCGAGTCAGCCCTCAGCTTTTTCGCCTCTGTGAGAGCCAAACGAAGCCTCATAGCCTCTCGATTGACTATTTTATTATAGTCGGTAGGCTGAGCGGTTATCTGCGATGAAGGGTCTAAAAACCAGCCTCTTGTACCCGTTATAATGTAATTTTCCACCGAAAACGCGTTGTTATTGAGTATATTCAGCGAGCTTAGCGAGTGTTCTTTGCAAAAAGCATTCAGCTTTGAGACGGTAGACCACCAAAAATCGTGATTGCCCTTAGAGATTATCTTTTTTCCGGGCAGAGAATCGAGAAAGCGAAGGTCCTCAAGAGAGTCTTGAAGTGAAGAGCCCCAGGAGATATCCCCCGGAATTATAACGGTGTCGTCATCGGTAACGATTTTTTTCCAATTTTTCTCTATCTTGGCTTCATAATCCTTCCATCTATTCCCGAAGACATCCATTGCTTTGGAAGGATTATTTATTGAAAGATGCAGGTCAGACATTACAAAAACAGACATAAATATCTCCTGAAAAATGAATGTATAAAAACAACTGTTTAGAGTAACAATAAGGATATCCAACAGTTAAGGAGGGAAAAACTTATGGAAGAAAAGAAAACAAACAATATTGGACAGGGTTTAGATAAGCCTGCCCACTACAACAAGGGAATAAACTGTGATGCAAAGAACTGCGTATACCACGATTGCGGACATTACTGCACCGCAGAAATGATAAACGTAGGTCCTCAGAACGCTTGTTGCAGTTCTGACACGGTATGTGCTACTTTTAAGGAAAAAAAGTAAACTTAAGGTTTTCCGATAGGGGCTGTCGCAAGACGTGACAGCCCCTTAAATAATTACATGAATTTATATACCACATCAAGCATTTCAGAAGCTTCGATAACGGTATCAAAGTTAACTTTTCTCTCGGTGAGATTTCTTAACGGATAAGATATCTCGGTATTTGTGAGCTCTGAAAGCTGAGAAAGGGCATCGGTATCGGATATTGCGGCAGTATCGGTTATCGACTTATAAACATCTGCGGCAAATTTGTAAGGGCTTGCGGTAGAAGCCACGATTATCTTCTTTCCGTCGTTGAATTTTGCTTCATACTGCTCCGCGCAATCAAGAGCGACAGAGGTATGAGTGTCAGCAAGATAACCGAATTTTTCGTAGAATTTTTTAAGCGTAGCGGCAGTTTTTGCTTCATCGGCACAGAATCCCACAAAGGTCTCGTCGATAGCCTTTTTTGTCTCGGCATCAACGGTATACTTTCCGTTTGCGGAAAGCTCGGCCATATATCCCGCTGTCTTTTCCTCGCCTGCGGCAAAGCAGAGAAGACGCTCAAGGTTGCTGGATATAAGTATATCCATAGAGGGAGACATAGTTGTGTGGAAATGGCGGTTTCTGTCGTAGGTAGCGGTCTCGAAGAAATCGGTGAGAACGTTATTTGCGTTCGACGCGCAGATAAGCTTTGCGAGCGGCAATCCCATAAGCTTTGCTATGTAAGCCGCAAAGATATTTCCAAAGTTACCTGTGGGAACACAGACGTTTACAGCTTCGCCGTAGCTTATCTCGTTTGCATTGAGCATATCGCAATAAGCAGATACGTAGTAAACTATCTGAGGAACGAGACGTCCCCAGTTTATAGAGTTTGCGCTGGAAAGGATATATGAGTTCTCAAGAAGCTTTGCGGCAGCCTCTTTGTCAGAGAATATTTTCTTTACGCCCGTCTGAGCATCATCGAAGTTACCCTTTATAGCGTAAACGTTTACGTTGTTACCTGTCTGAGTAGCCATCTGGAGCTTCTGTACCTTGCTTACTCCGTCAACAGGGTAGAATACCATTATCTTAATGCGCTCGATATCCTTATATCCCTCAAGCGCAGCCTTTCCTGTGTCTCCCGAGGTCGCGACGAGAATAAGAGCTGTGTTGTTTTCGCCTGTCTTAACGAGAGCTCTTGAGAGAAGTCTGGGCATTATCTGGAGCGCCATGTCCTTAAATGCGGCGGTAGGACCTTGCCAAAGCTCAAGAGAATAGAGTGAATCGTTTACTTTCACAAGGGGAGCTGCGCCGCCTGGAAAAGAGGACTCAGAGTAAGCTGCCTTGCAGTCCGAGAGAAGCTCGTCATAAGTATAGTCTGTCAAGAACTTTGAGAGGATTTCAGCGGCTCTCTCTGCATATGACATCTTGCAAAGCTTTTCGATATCCTCTTTTGTTATCTTGGGAATCGACTCGGGAATAAAAAGTCCACCGTCAGAAGCCAAGCCTTGCTTTATGACCTCTGCCGAGCTATATTTCTTTTTGTTAGGGTCTCTGGTGCTGTAATACTTCATTATTTTTTCCTTCCTTATTTGAGTTTATTTATCAACACTTATATATTTTGAGATAAAATTTTTTGCGTTTGAATAAAAAATTTTATCAATCAGTTCGTATGAAAAATTCCTTTTCAGCATTTCCTTTGCGATGGAGTAGAGCGAGGTAATATCTTGCAATCCCTCGGGAGTGGCAGCTCCGTCAAAATCACATCCAAAGCAGATAATATCTTCACCGCCAAGCTCAAGATAATGCTCTATATGCCTCATAAGCGTTTCAAGCGGAGGCTCTTTTTCTTGTACTCCGAGATGCTCGGCGCACAAATTTATTCCAACCAAGCCCCCAAGCTCCGCAATTTCCTTGAACTGCCCGTCGGTCAGATTTCGCGGGTGCGGATACACCGAATAGGAATTTGAGTGTGAGGCGATAACAGGAGAGACTGTTCCTGCCAGCCTTATTATATCGCGCGCGCTTCTTTGCGACGCATGGGATATATCGGGAATTATATTTTTTTTAAGGGATTCCTTTATGACCGACACCCCAAAATCCGAAAGCCCCTCGTCAGTGTCGTAAGCTCCGCCTATACAGGTGATACCCGACCACAGAGGAGTGATTATTTTTACTCCGCTCTCAGACAGCGCATTAAGGCGTGAGACATCGTAATTGAGTATCCTCGCGTCCTCAAGGGAGAGTATCAAGCGGACAGAGTGAGCGCCGCATGAAAATATATCTTTGGGAAGCGTCGAAATATTCTTTTTCAGATATTCCGCTATCTCAAAGAAACGGTTATAAGCGGAGTCATTATCAAGCGCTTTGTCGCTCCATATCGCAAGGACTTGAAGATAGTCTTTATACACCTCGGCTTTTTTTAGTGAGACTGCCTCTGTGTTATCAAAAAATGAATGTGAATGCTTAAAAATTTCATAGGCGGTATCACAGTGGATATCCGCAAGAGAAAGTTGTTTCATAAACCTCCGAAAAAGTTTAATTTGCTCGGTAAGCGTCGGCAATATGATTTAATTTAACAACTTCCAATGTTTTTGGTTCAAGCCATATCTCTATAACGTCCATTCGCGGCTGTTTTGAGGTCGGCTTTTTAGAAAGATACGCCAGTGCCGCTTCAATAAGCCTCGTTTGCTTTGCCCGTGTGACCGCAGAGGAGGGAACTCCGTAAGGAGAGTTTTTCGTTGGATCGGCAGTACGGGTCTTTACCTCTACGAATAAAATGAATTTATCGTTCTCAGCGACGATATCAAGCTCGTTATGTGAGAGGTGACAGTTTCGCCCCTTTATTTTGTATCCGTTCTTTTTAAGAAAACGCTCGGCGGCGCGCTCACCGATATCTCCTATCTCCTTTGTGGTCACGCCTTTGTCTCCTTGTCGAGAAATCTTATAAATTTAGTTCTGTATATAGGAGCAGGTCCGTGCTTCATAAGCGCCTCTCTGTGCGCCTTCGTTCCGTAGCCCTTGTGCTTGGCTATACCGTATTCAGGATACATAGCGTCAAGCTCGTAGCATATTCTGTCACGGGTGACCTTTGCGAGAATAGAAGCCGCCGCGATAGATGGAGAAATAGCATCTCCGTGAACGACGGTGCGGACGGGAAGAGTGAAGCCTCTGGAGACGTTTCCGTCTATAAGCGCGAGAGAGGGCTTTACGCTGAGCGAGTCAATAGCTCGCCTCATAGCGAGAAGCGTTGCGGAAAGTATGTCAGTCTCGTTTATCTCCTCGACCGTCGCGTGACACACGGCAAAGGCAACAGCCTCTTTTGTTATCCTATCATAAAGCTGCTCGCGCTTGGCTTCTGAAAGCTTTTTTGAGTCGTCCAAGCCTTCTATGTAAAGACCGTCGGGCAAAATAACTGCCGCTGCGGTCACAGGTCCGCACAAAGGACCTCTGCCAGCTTCGTCAACGCCGCATATAATATCATAGCCTTCGAGGCGCATCTCATTTTCAACAGTATATTCAAGCATAATAACCTCGGTTTAGATTTTATCGAGTGATATTCTGCCAATTTTTGCGGCTCTGAATTCATCGATAAGCATATTTGCGCATCTCTCGGTGTTTATCTCACCGCCGCTGACTAAAAATCCGCGTTTTCTGCCGATAAGGCAGAGAAGATCGTAATCGGAAAGCTCGTCGTAGGATGACGGCTCAAGCTTATATCTTGTCTCAAGAAGCTTTGGATACTGTGTGCGAAGTCTGTTGCAAAGCGCGCACGCAACCGTTTCAATATCCAAGATATCATCCTTTATAGCTCCCGTTATTGCAAGATTTTCGCCGATACTCTTGTCATCGAATTTCGGCCAGAGAATACCGGGCATATCAAGCAGCAAAATACCGATATTCGTTGCAACCCACTGCTTATCTACGGTAACGCCGGGGCGGTTTTCGACCTTGGCCTTTTTGTTTCCGCATATCTTGTTTATAAGCGAGGATTTTCCCACGTTTGGAATACCGAGAACCATTGCTTTGAGCATTCTTCCCGACATTCCTTTGCCCTCGTATCTGTCAAGCTTTTCCTGACAGAGCTTTTTTATAGCGGGCGCTATCTTATTGAGCCCCGCGCCTGTGATGCAATCGGTCTCGATACAAACGGTATTGTCGTCGCTGTATGCGGCGCGCCATTTTTCCGTCATTTGAGGGTCTGCAAGCGAGGCCTTGTTTAAAAGAATTATCTTAGGCTTGTTTTGCGTAAGCTTTGTTATTTCCGGATTTCTTGAGCTGAGCGGAATTCTTGCGTCCAAAAGCTCTATTACCGCGTCAACGTTCTTAAGGTTTTCGGTTATAAGTCGGCGTGTCTTTGCCATATGACCGGGAAACCACTGTATGTTTTGTGACGGCATTATAACCAACCTCCTTTAGTATTTAAAATCAATCAACTAGTATTTAAAATCAATCAACCGTTCCTATTTTATCGAACGGCGTAAGTCTGAATATCACCTTGCCTAAAACACGGCGCTCGTCAACCATGCCTATCGTGTCTCCGCGGCTGTCAGTAGAATGATTTCTGTTGTCACCCATAACAAAGAGAGAGCCCTCGGGAACGGTGTATGGATAGCTGTGCGATGAGGTGAGAACGGCCTTGCCGCCGTCAAGATGCCGATACGGCTCATTGAGGACGAAGGTTTTTCCGTCTGTATCCGTTATCGTGACCGTCCAGGTGTCAAAATCTATGTCTATCGTTTCGCCCTCGGTGGCAATAACTCTTTTCACGATAGGCTCGTCAAGAGTACCCGTTTGATGAAAGACGATTATATCACCGCGCTCGGGAGTATAGAAAAGATTTGAGACGATAAGCATCTCACCGTCTATAAGCGTTTTTTCCATAGAAGGGCCTTTAACCTTGCAAAGTCTTACCGCAAAAGAGAAGAGAAGAATGACTGCGCATATAGCGAATACGAATATCTCCAGATAATCGAAAAGCGAAGACATAAAGCTTGGCTTCTTAGGATCTTGGAAAGACGTCGTATTATCGCTATCGCGTTCATCGGACGTATTAGGTTCAATCTCGTTTTTCTCAATTTCTTCAGGGTTTTCGTTTAAATTTTCTTCTTTGAGCATTTTTTAGCTCCTTGTAGTAAAATTATTTTTCAGTAAGTATTCCCATAAGATTATATCCGTCGCTGACGTAATTTCCGACAGCCTCGGCGGTCTGTTCCGTGAAGGTGCTTACTCCGTCACGCGAAGCTGTGGAGGAGTAGATCATAAAGGGAACAGGGGAGATAGAGTGTGTTCTTATTCTTATGGGCGTGGGATGGACGGGAAGGATCATCACCTTGAAATCCTCTCCGGTGGACAAGAGATACTCGTATACGGGCTTGAGGATCTTGGAGTCTATAAGCTCAATAGAGAGAACTTTATTATCAATCTCAGCTCTGTGTCCGCATTCGTCGGGCGCTTCAACGTGGACGTAAACAAGCTCGATACCGTCCTTGAACGCCTGTATAGCCGCGTCTGCCTTGCCTGTGTAATTTGTATGTACGTTTCCTGTTGCGCCTTCAACGTCGATAGACTTCATTTTTGCGCAAAGACCGATACCCTTGATAAGATCGACAGCCGAGATAACTGCGGCGTCAAGCCCCCATTTTTCCTTGAAAGAGGGAAGCTGAGGCTTCTTTCCGGGACTCCAGAGCCACGCTGAGTTTGCGGGCTTAAGCCCGCGAGCCTTTCTGGCAAGGTTTACAGGGTGATCCTTGAGGATATCGTAGCTATCCTTCATAAGCTTAAGAAATTCAGCGCCGCCGTTACTTTCCTTGGGAAGATATTCGCCAATGCGCTTTCCGAGAATATCGTGAGGACGCATGAAGTCGTATTTGTCGTTGCCGTTTTTCCAGATAAGGCAGTGACGGTAGCTTACACCGGTATAGAATTTCTTTATATCGTCGCCCATTTTCTCTTCAAGGGCTTTGATAAGCTCATCGGCTTCCGCAGTCGTTATTTCGTCTGCGCTGTGGTCAAGGATTATTCTGTCCTCATAGTTTTCCTCATCCTCGGTAAGAGTTACGACGTTGCATCTGTAAGCCGTCTCGTCACTCTTCATCTCGATGCCCATACTTACGGCTTCGAGAGGGGAACGGCCTTTGGAATAAATCTTGGGGTCAAAGGAAAGAATTGCCATATTTGCGGTATCGCTTTCGGGAACCATTCCTTCGGGCACGTTTGAAACTGTTCCGACAAATGATTTTGCAGCAAGCATATCCATAGTGGGCTTGTTTGCTTTTTGCATAGGCGTGAGGTTGCCGAGCTCGGCAATAGGTTCGTCAGCCATTCCGTCGGGAATAAGTACAAGATATTTCATTTATAAATTCCTCTCAATCATAAAAGTCAAAGAATCGCATAAAGATTCACCTTATAATTATAACATATAAAATAAAGATTTACAACAACTTAATATAAAATTTTAATAAAAAAGTTAACAAATAAATTATAATAATCCTTGAAAAAAATCCGCATTTGTGATATATTTAATAAAGAGATATGTTTGGAGGCTTGTTTTATGAAGAAAGATGCTGAAAATGCTCAAAATATAAAAAAAGACGAACCGCCAAAAAAGAGGGCTGACGTTCGTAAAAAATTGATAATAGTGATATCCGCGCTGCTTGCCGCGACCGTTATTTTGGGGGTGGCATCCTTTGCGATAGACAAATACAATTACAATAAAAATAACGAAGAGCTACCGCCGATAAACTATGATTTTTATCCCGCCGATTTTGAAGAAGATATATACGAAGATGAAGAGTATACAGATATAATCTCGAACGGGTTTATTTATTATACCGACGAAGCGATGGGAGTGACCTTTGACATTGAGCGAGATAAAGCGGTAAGCTACGGAAAAGACATTCAGTTTATGGTTGAATACGTGTATACCATCATAAACGGTGAGGCTGATAAGTACAACGCGTATTTCAGCGATACTTACTATAAGTACCATAATAAACGCGAGCCGTACACAATGCAGAAGCTTTACGACGTAAATATAACAAAGTTTGCGGAGGTACAGGAGAGCGATAGAAAAAACGGAAATTATACAAGATACGAATTTTCGCTGACCTATAAGATATACGAAAATAACGGTACGTTCAGAAAAGATATTGGCGGCGACACTTACAGAACGCAGTATATATCGGTCAGTAACAAAAGCGGCGAGATGCTTATAGACAGTATTGTAGTAGCCAAAACAAAGGCGTAGAAGGCAGCATAGCAAAAGGGGACTTGGAGCAAGACCTAAAGCGGCAGCTCCCAACTCCCCTTATAGCAAGATCGACTCAATTATACAAAATGCAAATTTTGTATAATTGAGAGAATGGATTTTTGCCGAGAAAGCTATGGATATGGCTTGAATATGGGGTTGTGCTGTAAAAATACCGTAAAATCTGTATCTTAAGGAGGTTTTGAGTTCTCTTATGCAGTCATTGGGCTTTAATAACTTGATAATCTCTAACGATATCTTTGATCCCGATATTTTGCGCTGTACTATGGATACCTCTGCCGAATACGGATTTCGCAGAATATTTTTTCTTTTGAATTACGATCCCTTTACCGAGCCGCTTTCGTTTCACGTTGATAAAAAGAAAAATATTCAAGAGCTTATAAACGATTGCAAGCCGAGAGGAATTTATTCTCAGGTATATACCAATCTGCTTTTAGATGAGGATACCGTTTATCAAAAACAGATACAAAGAGCTGCTATTCGCAAAACACAATTTCTTTTTTGCGAATTTCCTCTTTTTAACGGTCGCCGTGAATGGATTGATCCGAGCCTGAATTATCTCTTATATACACAAAAGAAAAAGCCTGTCTTCGTATCCTTTGAAAAAGTCATCGCCACCTATGACGGCGAGCTCGTGGATCACCTTATAAATACGCGGTTGGCCGCTTTTATGATAGACGTTAACTCGTTCGCAAATCCGAATGCCATTCCGTACATAAAAAAGCTTATCGAAGCCAATACGGTTATAATCCCCGGAATGAGCGGAGTTATGGAAAATTACGCAAATCTTTCCTCTAAGATTGAGTATTTTAAGGATCGCGTGGGGCAACCATTATTTTCCAAATTGCTTGTAAATTCATCAAAAAGCTCTCAGCTTGTTTTTGGCATTTGAGCCTCTTTGTACTTTTTTCTGGTCGCTTCTCCGCCTCTTATATGGCGTTCCTTTTTGTTTTGCTCAAGAATGCTTTGTACCTCGTAATAAAGGGTCTTATTTGCTTTTTTTAAGTTCTCTGTTATATCCTTATGTACCGTGCTTTTGCTTATCCCAAATCGCGCTGCAACCGCCCTTACGGTAGATTTGTTTTCGACAAGATACGACGCGAGTATAACGCACCGTTCTTTTTCAGATGAGATATACATCATAAAATTCACCAACTCCAATTAAATTGTTTTAGTAGAATATATGACACGTGAGGTATTGATATGATAAAAAAAGAGGCCGAAAAATTTTTGGATTCCAACGTTTTTGAAGGAATGACCTCGATATCGGCGCTTATAAATGCTAAAAAGCTGAATAAAAACGACAGAAAAATCGAGAAGATACTCTTTGATAAGGATAAGTTGAAAAGCAAACGCGCCGAATTCGGCTTTTTGAGGGCTAATTCAGAGGCGCTTGGATATGAGCTTGAGATATGTGATTCAGCCAAGATATCCGAGCTTACTATCGGCTCTTCCCACGGCGGTATCATTGCTATCTGCGGGAATAGAATTATACAAAATCTTTCAATCGAGAATGTAAAAAAAGACGGTGTTTATTATATGCTTGACGGCGTCGAGGACCCTTATAATTTTGGAAACGCTATTCGTTCGCTTTATGCCGCGGGCGCTGACGGTATAATTGTCGAAAATCGAAATTGGATGGGCGCTGCGGGGGTCGTTGCAAGAGCTTCCGCGGGCACGTCCGAGCTTATAGATATATATCAGGTCTCGGATACGCCTGAGGCGATAGATATCCTGAAAAAGCTTGATTATACGGTGGTTTCCGCCGGTATAAGAGATTCTGTCGATCTTTTTGAGGCAGATCTTAGAAAGCCGCTTTTTGTGATCATCGGCGGAGAAAAACGCGGGATATCAAGAGCCGTTCTCGATATGTCGGATCATATCGTGAGAATAGATTATGCGAAGGATTTTAAGGGCTCGCTCTCCACGTCTGCCTGCGCCTCTGTCTTCGGCTTTGAAATCAGCAGAAAATTGCGAAATTTGTAAAAAAATAAATTTGTTTACCGTTTATTAAAAAATATATGTTATAATCCTTTATTGGAACTTATGAAAGGTTAATTGCAAATGTCTATGAAACGTAATAAGCTTGCTGTAATAGGCGTTGGAAATATGGCTAACGCGATAATAAGCGGAGCGCTCTCGTCGGACTGCGGTCTTTCCAAGGTCGTTCTGTACGACGTGAATATGGCGCAGACCGCTTCCCTTCACTCAGCATATGCAGACAGAGTGTCTGTCGCAAGCTCGATAAAAAACGCGATTGAGAGCGCTGACAGCATACTTATATCAGTCAAGCCTCAAAATTATCCCGAGGTGCTTTCGGAGATATCAAAAGTGTCGGGATACTCGGACAAGCTTTATATATCGATTGGCGCGGGCATTTCAACTCAGAGCGTCAAGGAGGCGCTCGGCGGTAAGCTCTTGGTTGTAAGAGTGCTTCCAAATCTTCCTATGCTTATCGGCTTGGGCGTTTCCGTCATTTGCAGAAATCCCGAGATCGACGCTTGTGATTTTGATTTTATAAAAAAGCTCTTTTCATCCGCGGGCGGAATCCTTGAGATAGAGGAAGAAGAAATGAACCGTATTATCGGTGTGACCTCGTCCTCTCCCGCGTATGTCTTTAAATTTATAGACGCTATATACAACGGGGCGCTCGAACAGGGACTTTCCGAGGAGGGTCTGCTTGACGCTATATGCGATATGGTCGTAGGCTCTGCCGCTATGGTAAAACAGTCAAAAGAGTCCCCTGCTCTGCTTGCTTCAAGGGTGGCATCTAAGGGCGGAACTACTGAGAAGGCGCTTGAGATGCTTGAGCGTTATAGCTTTTCTGACGCTTTGAAGGACGCTATGAAGGCTTGTACCGCGAGAGCTGATGAGTTGGGTTCAAAAAAGTAATAAAATTTTATATTACCTCATAAATTTTAATAAGATTTGATTTTTTGGGGTGATACTCTTGGGATAGGCTCATTTAGCTCGAATTTTCGCACAGACCAGGAAAGACTTGAACGTATAAAGATACTCTTTCAGTTCATTCTTATGCTCGTATGCTCGGTCATTATCGGATGGTTGGTTGTAAACAGTCTGACTGAAACCTTTTATCAAAATTCGGTGCTCGGCGTATCGACGCATTTTGAAACGGTTTTTATAAATTGTAAAACCTTTTACGATTACATAAAGGAGATCTTGTTATACGCGCTATCGGATATTTTGTCGGTTTTTGTAATATTTGTCGTTTCCTTTTCGGCATTTAATTATCTTGTGTGCGACCTTCTTCTCGTTTATAACGGGCTCAGGATAGGGACTTCGGTCTCCTTTTTATCGGCGTTTATTTCAAATTCGATATTCGCTTATAATATCGGACTGCTCAGGTTTGTGGTTTTCGTCTTTTTCAAGGCGGTCGTTTTGATGCTCATGCTCGATTACGCTTACAGAGCTGCGCTATATTCGCAGAAGCTTAAGCTAACTGCGCCGAATGGGCGTCCAAACGTGAAAGTAAAGGTATTGTTACCTTTTATAGTTTATACTTTGACATATATAGGCTCTGTAATTATTATAAACGGAGTTTATTGTTGGCTCATATATCTTTTGAAGTAATAAAACTGATGTATAAAGAATCAGGAAAGGCAAGGTTTGTCAATTGGAAAAAAATAAAGAAAAGAAAAAATTCAAACTGTTTAATATGAACAGAGACGGAAAAGGTGTCTATGAAGAGGAAAGCAGAAAGCCTACGCTGTTGTTTTTCTTCAAGCTTTTTGGAAGAAAGTTTTCGCAGCTTATAAGGCTCAATCTCTTTTTCTTAGTTCAGATGATTCCGATATTGGCATTTGTTTACGTCTATTTTGCGGGATATAAAACGCCCACTGCTATCGAAATACTGTATTCACCGCTTTACGGTATATCAAAAATATCTCAAAGCGCGGATATTACAGCGCTTCTTGATATTCAGAGTGCTCAGATGAGTATTCCCGTTTTGCCGCCCGCAATAGTGATAGTTCTGCTTTGCCTCGGCATTTTCATGGCAGTCACGTTTGGTTGGTTTAACGTTGGAACGACCTACGTTCTCAGGGGACTTTTCAGGGGAGATCCTGTCTTCGTATTCTCGGATTTCTTCTACGCGGTAAAGCGCAATTTCAAGCAGGCGTTCTGGGTTGGGCTTATGGACTTCCTCTTTATAGCGGTGCTGGTAGTAGATTTTATATATTTCTATTCAAGAACAGGCTCGTACTTTAACGACGTTATGTACTTCTTGGTATTCGCGATAGCTGTTATTTATCTTGTTATGCGCTTTTATATTTACAATCTTCTCGTCACCTTTGATCTGCGCACCTTCAAGATACTCAAAAACTCGCTTATATTTACGGTGCTTGGAATAAAGAGAAACTTTATGGCTATTCTCGGTATAGTGTTGCTTATAGCGCTCAATGTGGCTCTCATAATTCTCTTTATACCTATGGGCATTACTATTCCTATGATACTTCCCTTCTTCTACATAATGGCAACGATTGGATTTATGACAACCTATGCGGCATACCCGATCATAGACAGATATATGATCGCTCCGTATAACTCTAAAAAAGAGATATCCGAGTCCGCTGAGGATATCGAAGAAATTGAATAAATAAATAACAAAAGGCTGTCTCAAATTTGCATTTGAGACAGCCTCTTTTAGTTTATGGAGTTTGAATTAATTAGCAAACGCCCTGAGCCTTCATAGCCTCAGCAACCTTGATAAAGCCTGCGATGTTAGCGCCTGCAACAAGGTCGTCGCCAAGACCGTAGTCATTAGCAGCCTTGATGGAGTTCTGGAAGATGTTTGTCATAATTGTGTGAAGCTTTGCATCAACCTCGTCTGTGCTCCAGCTGTAACGCATGGAGTTCTGAGACATCTCAAGACCCGAAACAGCAACACCGCCTGCGTTAACTGCCTTGGAAGGAGCAACTACTACGCCGTTAGCCTTAAGGTATGCAATAGCCTCGTTGGTTGTGGGCATATTGGAAACCTCTACGTAGTACTTGATGCCGTTAGCAACGATCTTCTCTGCTTCAGCCATACCGACCTCGTTCTGAGTTGCGCAAGGCATAAGGATATCTGCCTTAACGCCCCAAGGCTTCTCGCCTGCAAAGAAGGGTACGCCAAACTTTTCAGCGTAATCCTGAACTCTGTTACGGCAGGATGCGCGCATCTCAAGCATGAACGCGATCTTCTCGGGAGTATTTACTCCGTCCTCGTCGTATATGTATACGTCAGGACCGGAAAGGGGAACTACCTTACCGCCAAGCTCTGTGATCTTGGATACTGTACCCCAAGCAACGTTACCGAAGCCCGATACAGCGAATGTCTTGCCCTTTATGTCGTCCTTGAAGTGCTTGAGCATCTCAACGGTGTAATAAACAGCTCCAAAGCCTGTTGCCTCGGGACGAATGAGCGAACCACCGTAAGGATGTCCCTTACCTGTGAGAACGCCTGTGAACTCGTTGCGGAGTCTCTTGTACTGACCGAAGAGATATCCAACCTCACGAGCGCCAACACCGATGTCACCTGCGGGAACGTCTGTGTCTGCACCGATATGTCTTTCAAGCTCTGTCATAAAGCTCTGGCAGAAGCGCATAACCTCTGCGTCGGACTTGCCCTGAGGGTCAAAGTCAGAGCCGCCCTTACCGCCGCCCATAGGAAGCGAGGTGAGAGAGTTCTTGAAGGTCTGCTCAAAGCCAAGGAACTTGATAATGCTTTCGTTAACAGAAGGATGGAATCTGAGACCGCCCTTGTAAGGACCGATAGCGCTGTTGAACTGGATTCTGAATCCACGGTTTACCTGAACGTTACCCTTGTCGTCAACCCACGGAACGCGGAACTTGATTATTCTCTCGGGCTCTACCATTCTTTCGAGAACGCCCGATGTGATATAGTCGGGGCGAGCTTCGATAACGGGCTCGATAGACTCAAGAACCTCTTTTACTGTCTGGTGGAATTCGGGCTCGTTAGGATTTCTCTTAACTACTCTTTCCATCAATTCATTAAGATACTGATTCTTAAAACTCATTTTTGGATACCTTCCCTTTTTATATAAATTTTTTAATACAATATTTTGAAATATGCAAGTTGTCTTGTTGCGAATTTCAATTTACCCCTTTATTATATCACAGTATATTTCTACTGTCAACAAAAAAATTCATTATACGGCAAATTTTATCAATTTCAATCGTACACCCGATAAACAGGGGGTATGTTTTTGATAAAATTTATAAAATCGCCTTTTTTTAGTTGAAAATCTTTGCTTCAAAAACAACTGTTTTTTGCAAGTTTTTTAAAAAAAGTTTCAAATTTTGACGATTTTATCACTGCGATAAAGAAAACATATTCAAGCGGTACTATTTTGTGGCATATTAGAGAAAAAAGTGTTGCAATATGTATAAAAATATGTTATAATATTAAAGTTATTAGGGAAAGAAACGGAGATAATTATGGATAACAAAAAAGAATTCAAGCCGTATATCCCCGCAGAGAAGATAACTCCCGAGATCACAGTGACCTCGATAATCATGGGCGTTCTTCTCGCGGTTATATTCGGCGCGGCTAACGCTTATCTCGGTCTGCGAGTTGGTATGACGGTTTCGGCGTCTATCCCCGCTGCCGTTATCGCAATGGGCGTTATTCGCGTTATTATGCGTAAAAACTCAATTCTCGAGAGCAATATCGTTCAGACGATAGGCTCTGCGGGTGAATCACTTGCGGCGGGTGCTATTTTCACGCTTCCCGCGCTCTTCCTCTGGGCAGCTGAGGGAACGATGGACAAGCCAAACATCCTTGAGATAACGCTTATCGCGCTTCTCGGCGGACTTCTTGGCGTATTCTTTATGGTTCCCCTTCGCAACGCGCTTATCGTAAGAGAACATTCAACTCTTCCCTATCCCGAAGGAACTGCCTGCGCGGAAGTTCTGCTTGCGGGCGAAGAAGGCGGTTCAAACGCGTCTACTGTGTTTGCGGGAATGGGCTTTGCGGCTCTCTTCAAATTTGTCATCGACGGTCTTAAGGCTGTTCCCGGTGAGATATCACTCAGAGTCAGAGGGTTTTCTGGTGAGATAGGAACTCAGATATATCCCGCAGTAATGAGCGTGGGTTATATTTGCGGTCCTAGAATATCATCATATATGTTCTCTGGCGGCGTTCTCAGCTGGCTCGTACTTATCCCTCTTATCGTTCTTTTCGGTGCTGAGACTATTCTTTATCCCGGAACGGCTACTATCGGAACGATGTTCGCAGAGGGCGGAGCTTCTGCTATCTGGGGCTCTTACATTCGTTATATCGGAGCGGGCGCTCTTGCGGCGGGCGGTATTATAAGCCTTATTAAATCCCTTCCGCTTATCGTAAGAACCTTTGGTGATTCCATAAAGAGCATGAAGGGCTCTCAATCGCTTGATACCTCGCGTACCGCAAAGGATCTGAGTATGAAGATAGTTCTTATCTCTATTGCGATACTCACGCTTCTCGTTTGGTTAGTTCCCGCTATTCCTGTATCTTTGCTCGGAGCTATCATCGTTGTTATTTTCGGCTTCTTTTTTGCAACCGTTTCGTCAAGAATGGTCGGACTTGTAGGAAGCAGTAACAACCCCGTATCCGGTATGGCTATCGCAACTCTTCTTATCGCAACAGTTATACTCAAGATAACAGGCGACACAGGAGCTATGGGTATGAGGAGCGCTATTGCTATCGGATCTATAATCTGTATCGTAGCGGCTATCTCGGGCGACACCTCACAGGATCTTAAGACAGGATATCTCCTTGGCGCAACGCCTAAGAAGCAGCAGATCGGCGAGATCGTCGGAGTTATTGCCTCGGCTCTCGCTATCGGCGGAACACTTTACCTTCTCGACAGCGCTTGGGGATTTGGCTCTCAGGAGCTTGCAGCGCCTCAGGCAACCCTTATGAAGATGATAATAGAGGGTGTTATGGAAGGAAATCTTCCCTGGGCACTTGTATTTATCGGTGTGTTT
This sequence comes from Eubacteriales bacterium, assembly GCA_045653185.1. Taxonomy (GTDB): domain Bacteria; phylum Bacillota; class Clostridia; order Oscillospirales; family CAG-272; genus HGM12713. The sequence continues at coordinate 5,497 of JAZOLQ010000047.1, read as the reverse complement.
ATCGCTGTTGTTGCCGAGATAATCGGTATTCCCGTACTTCCCTTCGCTATCGGTATCTATCTCCCCGTACATCTCAATGCTTGTATTATGGTGGGCGGTATCGTTCGTCTTGTATTTGACAGAATGAAGAAGCGAGAGGAAGGCGAGAAGAAAGCAATTATAAACGACGGTATCCTTTTCTGCTCGGGAATGATCGCCGGAGAGGGACTTGTCGGTATAGTACTTGCTCTGCTTGCTGTATTCGGACTTGATAAGCTTATCGATATCAGCGGATTTATAAACCTTCCAGAGCCCTTTGCAAGTATTTCGGGACTCGTTGTATTCGGATTTGTAATACTCGTTCTTCTCAAGTTTACGATTTGGAAGAAGCGCGCTAAAAAGAATTGATCTGATATGAAAAAGAAGAAAGAGATCATCGGAAAGAATTATCTTGACAGACACCCTAAGAGAGCGTCGCATCTGCGTTGGAGCACTGACGACAGGGGTATCGTGACTCTCGACATAGATAACAAAGGAGCTTTTAACAAAATAGCTCAGCTTGTTTTCAAGCGTCCGAAGGTATCCCACGTACATCTTGACGAAATGGGAAGCTTTATGTGGCCTATGCTCGACGGTGAAAAAACTATCTTCGAGCTTGGAGCTTCTGTTGACGACCGTTTTGGCGAAAAAGCTCATCCGCTTTATGAGCGTCTGGCAAAATATTTTCAGATACTTGACAGCTATCATTTCATTGAGTGGAATGATGATTTAAAGAAATAAAATAAAAGGAGTACGAACAAGCGTTCGTACTCCTTTTCATTCTTATGCGTTAATTACCTGCCAATTTGACACGTTGTTTGACGCGAGGATATTCTTAAGTTTTCCAAGCGTTTCATCGTCGGTGTTAGGTAACAGTATTCTGATATTATCTCTCAGGATATAAAGCTGATTTTCGGATACCGAGCCTCCAACGTAATCTGAAATATCGGCGTCCTCAGCGTCGCTGAGGTCGAGGCAGATAAATCTATAAGCCTTTTTAAGCTTATCGACATGCATAGCAGACTCCTCAAGCGAGAGCAGCTCCTTATTCAGCGCTATTCCCACGTTTGCCTCGCTGTTAATATCCTTGACGGCTTCCCCAAGAGCTACGAGAGCGTCGATATCCTTAGCGCTAAGATCATCACAGCGGATAACGACGTCTCTGACGCCCTTTTCAATAAGCTCACAGGCGATAGCCGCCTCATAAGACCTTCTTACCGCCGATATTTTTCCGTCGCTCTCACGCTGAGAATTTACGGTAATATATCCGCTTACAAAAAATCCTTTTGCTTTTGCCGACGAGCATAGCTTCGACGCGCTTATAAGCTCTGTGTTTTCCTGTTGATAGCCTAAAGATTTCGCCACCTCAGAGCTATAAAGGAGCGCTCCGCCCTGCGAGGTGAAATTCACAGATACGGCGTTAACGCCCTCAAGAGAGATCGCGCCTACGGCATCGGAAAAATTCGATTCGGTAATTCCCTCTATATTTAAGGCGTATCCGTTTACAGAATAATCGAGAGGAATGCTTTGCGCGGGCGTGTTCTGCGCGGTCGCTGGCTTCTTGGTCTTTTCAGTGCTGTCAGCATTTTCGCTTCTTGAATTAAGTCTGTTTCCAATGATTAAAAACGCTATCAAAAGCACCAATGCGATAGCAAGAGCTATTATCACGATGTTTTGCCAATTTCTCCGCCTGTAAGCGCCTACGCGGTATTTCCTTGACGGATAGCCCATAGCTTCCCTCCTCTCCGAATTTATTCTGTATTATTCTATTGCGAACATATCTATCGAGCTTAAATATTCGTTTGGAATGAATTCAAGCGCCTCGTGGGTGTCGTTTATCATCTCGATAAAGGTATAATTTTGGTATCTTTCGGCAAGCGTTTCAAAATTCTTTATAACGTAGAAGGAATCTTGCTCAAGCCTTTTTATGATATAAAATCCGCCCTCGTCCTCTATTATTTCGCTGAACTTGTCTATCTCAAGCGAAAAAGCCGCCTTCTCGTATTTCTCGTTCATATAGCCCTTTAATATATAAAATCCCTCGTTACTGAGCTCGGGGTCTTCGCCGTACTTAGCGGCAACAGACATAAAATCCGCGCCGCCGATAAGCTCCGAATAAGCCGTTTCGATCGCCGCCTTATTCTCGGCGGAGCTTTTTCCGTTGGACTTTGATATATAGATATGCTGTGTTCTTATGAATTCGTCTTTTATTATGTCGTATATAGCGCTGTCGTCTGTCTCAATTATCCGAAGGTCTTTCGTATATACGTACATAAGCTCGTTTTGAAGAAGCTCTATCGACAGATTAAAACGAAAGAGATGGTCGGTCAGATAATTTTCTTCAAGATATTTTTTGTATTTTCTTCGGCTTCCAAGCTCGTTTACCGTTTCCTCGATCTTCTTTTGAACGGCGTCGAGAATGATAGGCTCATCGCGCTCTATTCTTACGTCGCGGCACATCTGAAGTATAGCGTAATTGTATTTTACAGTGTCGAATATATACTCTTTTGCTTCTTCAATATGTTTAGGATCATCAAAGAAGTCCTCGCCATATGTCTCGGTCATGTTTTTTTTATAGTTAAGTACGAGAAATCTCAGCTCCTCGTAAAGCACCTCGTATTCTCCGACTTTTCCAACGACACGAAGCTCGTCCTCGCTTGAGTCAATGGGCTTTGCCGAAGCGCAGGAGCTCAAGAGGAGAAGCGAGAGAAGCAAGAGAACGGCAAGAGTCTTTTTTAAAAATGCCATATTCCCTTACCTTTTCTTAGCCTCTGCCAAGAGACGAAGCTGTTTAGCTTTTCTCTTTTTCATTACGACAAGGGTAACCGAAACAAGAGCTATTATAACAGCGCCAAAGACAAGGCTTCCCACAACAAGCACGGTAACGGGGTCTGTTGAGGACGGAGCTTCGAGCGAAAGGAGATTCAAAGAGCTTCCGTATTCATTGAATCTGAAGTCGAGAGAGGATTTTAACTCCTCTACCATATCGTAGACCGCCGAGATATAATAATCCGATTTCAAGCTTTCAAAATTCTTCTTTATGTATTCGTCCTCAAGCTCAAGTCTGAAAATTATATAGTAGCAGTCGATAGTGCGTCCGTTATACTCACCGACAGAAGCAACGATATCACTGACCTCGCCGACATCGAGCGCATATGCGGCATTTTCGTATGCCTTTTCCATAGTACCGCGAGTAAAGTAATGTCCGTCAAGCGTACCTGGGGTAAGGTCGTCATTATAGGTGCTTCCGATAGCATTATGCATATTTACTTCCAAACTCTTTTCACCCGACTTTATCATGTCAAGCGCCTTGGATGCGCGCTCGTAATTCGCGGGCGAGCCGTCCTCGTTGCTTATCATAATATGCCACGTGCGGACGAAATTTTCTCTTATATACTCGTTTACGTAATCGTTTTCGTCGGATATTACGCCTGTCTTAAGATATTCGGTAACGAGCGCCGAATAAAGATGGTCAATGCCCAAGGTAAATCTTACGTAATTATCGGTTATGCCCTCAGATTTCAGCCATTTTTTATACTCAGAGCGCTTTCCGCCGAAATCGTTTTCTATGTAGGCGTCAAGAGAGCTCTGTATCTTCTCTTTCATATCCTCAGAGTCAAGCGAGAGTCCCGCCTCGTTTGCGAGCTTGAGAACGGCGTAGTTTGCAACGATATTTTCGCAAATAAGCTCGCGGAGCTCTTCTGCGTAATATTCTGACGAAATGACTTCCTTTTCCTCACCGTCTTCTTTTACGGTCATTTTCTTATCGGACACCGATGCGTCCTCTCCGTAAGTGGCGTCAAGGAAAGCGGAATAGGTATGCGCCAGAAAATAAAGCTCCTCATAGCTTACCTCATATTCGCCCACAGAGCCTACTGCGGCAAGAGCGTCCTCATTTGACTTTATAGCCTGAGATTCGCAGGCTATAAGACTTGTGGCAAGCACAGCCACGATAAGAATAAGGGTAACACCCTTTATAAGTGTACTTTTCATAACATCCTCTGAAAATAATAATATTTTAGACTATATTATACACTAATTTTGTGACCGGAATATGAATAAACACGATTATAAGAAAAAAGTGAATAAAAATATTAATATTTTTATTTTACTATTCCATTTTACGCAAAAGCATGGTATAATTAACTTAATATTTTCCTAAAGGAGAAGAGCTATGCCAAATTCAAATCGCACTATCACTTTAAGTAAGCTGATCAAGGAATTTCAGCTTGAGGAGATATATCTGCCAAAAAGCAGTGATGAAATACTTATAAGGACTCCCGAGGTAATTCGTCCGGGTCTTGCCCTTGCAGGCTTTGTCGAGCTCTTTGAGCCTCTCAGAATTCAGATATTCGGAAGAGCCGAGCATACCTATATCGCTGAGCTTTCAAGCGAGGAGCGTGAGCAAAAGCTTGATCAGTTTTTTTCGCTCAAGCCCGTAGCCGTCGTTTTAACAAGCGACCTTGAGGCTTTGGACGAATTTAGAAAATATTCCAATATATACGGAGTTCCCCTTCTCAGAACGAGCGACAGAACAAGCTCGTTTATGGCGGCGCTTATTTCCTCTCTCAATACCCACCTCGGTCCGAGAATTACGCGTTCGGGCGTTCTTGTTGAGGTGTACGGCGAAGGTATGCTTATTCTTGGAGACAGCGGAATCGGTAAGAGTGAGACGGCTATTGAGCTTGTAAAGCGTGGACACAGACTTATTGCCGACGATGCCGTTGAGATAACCCGAGTATCCTCGAAAACCCTTGTCGGAACAGCCCCCGAGCTCATAAGACACTATATAGAGCTTCGCGGCATAGGAATAGTTGACGTAAGACGTATTTTTGGTATGGGCGCTGTAAAGCTTACCGAAAGAATAGATATTGCAATAAACCTTGAGATATGGGATCCCGAAAAAATGTACGACCGTTTCGGTCTTTCCGAGGAAACCGAGGATATTCTTGGAATATCTGTTCCAAGTCTCACGATACCTGTAAAGCCGGGACGAAACCTTGCTATTATACTTGAGATAGCGGCTATGAATAACCGTCAAAAGAAGATGGGCTACAATACAGCCGAGGAGTTCAACAAGCGTCTGCTTGCCGAGCTTGAGTAAAGCAGATACAGCTAAAAAGGACAGAGAAATCAATGGGTGATGTTCTTAGCGGAGAATTCGAAAACTCTACTAAGTGCGAGCATCGCATTTGACTGGTCAAATGCGAAATGGGCTAAGCCCAAACCCATATTACAAGCAGAAAGAGAGAACAGAACGGTTTAAACCGTAATGTCCTCTCTTTTTCTGTTAGTGAAGTTTTTGCTATCGCAAAAGTGAAGTTGCTACGCAGTGAAGTTTGTGCTACACACAAGTGAAGTTAAGTTTGCCCATCATTTCGCCGTCAGGCGAAACTTCACTCACGAAGTGAACTTCACTATCGACGATAACTTCACTTGCCCAAAAGGCAAACTTAGTTTTAGCGTGTTCTCCGTTAAG
>JAZOLQ010000046.1:0-30331 GCA_045653185.1 Eubacteriales bacterium | reverse complement strand
GTCCTTGCACGCGACACAACAGAATAATGCCGCCGTGAGCGCAAGTGTGAGCATTATAGTCTTAATAATACGCATTCGTTTGATCTCCTTACTATATGCCTATACCTTATTATATATTTTTTTTCATTCCTTGTCAATCCCAAACACCCCCCGCCACCGCCGATTTAATAATAAATTTACAAGATGAAGGAAGTTAGTTTATGTTAGGAGATTTATGCGAGAACCTTTCTCCTAACACCCACTAACTATACATTTCAAGGGAAAAAGCATCATATATTAGTTTAAAGAGACAAAGAAGAAAAGAAAGGTAGAGATATGAACAAGACGGGAACACGGACGGCGGTAGGCGGAGGGCTTTCTGAGGCACAGGTCGCGGAGTCAAGGAAGAGGCACGGAGCGAACATACTGAGCGTACGGCCGCAGAAGAGCTTTTTAGCGCATTTTTTTTCAAATCTTGGCGACCCTGTAATAAAGATACTTTTATGCGCGCTGGGAGTAAATATAATATTTGCGTTTCGGGGCGGAGACATACTTGAGACGGTGGGGATAGGCATCTCGGTATTTCTGGCCGCCTTCATATCGACTATTTCGGAGCGAGGCGGCGAGTCGGCATTCAAGCGGCTTTCCGAGGAGATAGTCCACGCCGAATTCAGAGTGAGGCGAAACGGAAGAATAGTCAGTGTTCCGATAGAGGATATCGTTGTCGGCGACGTCGTGCTTGTCAGCGCAGGCGAGCAGATACCCGCGGACGGCTATATCCTCTCGGGAGGTCTTAGAGTAGACCAATCCTCGATGACAGGCGAGAGCCGAGAGGTTGAAAAGAGAAGGAGTCAAGAGCGTTCGCTCTCACCCGCCTCGCCCTCGGCGCTTCTGCGGGGTTGCGCCGTCATATCGGGCGAGGGTGAGATGGAAGTTGCTCGCGTGGGGGACAGCACCTTTCTCGGCGAGATATCCAAGGAGATACAGCTCGACACCAGAGAAAGTCCGCTCAAAGTAAGGCTTTCAAAGCTTGCGAAGCAGATAAGCCGACTTGGCTATCTTGCCGCCGCGCTTGTTGCCGCGGCATATCTTTTCAACAGCTTTTTTATCGACAGCGCATTCAATATGCAGCTTGTCGGAATGAAGCTCCGCAACACGCCGTATCTTCTTGAGACACTGCTCCACGCCTTTATGCTCGGGCTCACGGTCATAGTTGTAGCCGTGCCCGAGGGGCTTCCAATGATGATAGCCGTAGTCCTATCCTCGAATATAAAGCGCATGATAAAGGACAACGTGCTTGTTCGCAAGCCTGTGGGAATAGAGGCGGCGGGCAGTATGAACATTCTTTTTACCGACAAAACAGGCACGCTGACAGAAGGGAAGATGAGTGTTCGCGATATCCTTCTTGCCGACGGCAAAAGATTTTGCGGCGCGGCGGAGCTGCGAGGGGGCGCGCGCAGGGTGTTTGAACTTTTCGACCTCTCCTGCCGACTTAACACCGCCGCTCTTGTATCCGACTCCAAGATACTCGGCGGAAACGCCACCGAGCGCGCTCTGCTTGAGTCGGTGATGAAGTATCGCGCGCCAAAAATGCCGAAGGTCTATGCCAAAACTCCGTTTGACAGCGCAAATAAATATTCATCTGTGACACTTGCCGACGGCAGAACTTTTATAAAGGGAGCGCCCGAAAAGCTGTTGCCACACGTAAAATACTGCCTTGACGCATCGGGAAACGAGGTGAATTTCGCTCGGTTTTCTTACGAGTTTTCAAGGCAGATAGGAGCTATGACGGCAAGCGGGGGCAGGGTGATTTTGATTGCTGCCTCGGTTTCCTCGGGAAGAGGGACGCCCTTTGGCGCGCTCACACTTTTGTGCGCCGTGCTTCTGTCCGACGCGCTCCGCAAGGAAGCCTCGCAGTCTGTGGGAGAGCTGAAGCGAGCGGGGATACAAGTGGTTATGATAACAGGCGACAACCGCGACACAGCCGAGGCAATCGCGCGCAAGTGCGGAATTATCGACTCCTCTCACCGAGCCGTGATAACGAGCGACGAGCTTGGAAGAATGTCGGATAGCGAGCTTAAGCGCCTTATTCCCACGCTCGCTGTCGTTGCAAGAGCTCTGCCGAGCGACAAGAGCCGCCTTGTGAACGCGGCTGAGGAGCTGGGGCTCGTGTGCGGAATGACAGGCGACGGCATAAACGACGCGCCTGCTCTGCGGCGCGCCGATATCGGATTTGCGATGGGCAACGGAACGCAGGTGGCGAAGGACGCGGGTGACATAATCATCACCGACAACAATCTCTCGTCGATATGCAAGTCGGTGCTTTACGGACGAAATATCTTCAAGAGCATAAGAAAATTCATCACGCTTCAGCTGACTATGAATTTTTGCGCCGTGGCGGTGTCGATGATATGTCCTTTTCTTGGGATAGACTCCCCTGTGACAGTGGTACAGATGCTCTGGATAAACATAATTATGGACACCCTCGGCGGTCTTGCCTTCGCTGGCGAGCCCCCGCTCCCGTCTTACATGAGGGAAGCGCCCAAACGGCGCGACGAGCCTATACTGAATAGGTATATGGTAAATCAGATAGTTTTTTTGGGCTCTTTTACCGTCGCCCTCTGTATAGCTTTCTTGAAGCTCCCCTCAATGACCTCGCATTTCAGACCCGCTGCCGACAATATCTATCTTTTGACCGCCTTCTTTGCGCTGTTTATCTTCTCGTCGGTATTCAACTGCTTCAACGCAAGGACAGACCGCCTCAGGCTCTTTGCCGGGATATCTAAAAATCCCGCCTTTTGCCTCATTATGACCGCAGTCTGCGCCGTGCAGATAGCCTTCGTATACCTCGGCGGAAGCGTACTGAGAACTGCTCCCCTTACCCCCTCGGAGCTCTCCTATACTATGCTCCTCGCACTCTCTGTCTTCCCCGCAGAATTCTTACGCAAACTTGTCTGGCGTCTCCGTGGACACAAGCAGGGCTTTTGAGAAAGTTAGTTAGTAAATATTCTAGGGGGCTTCTTTAAAAAGAAGCCCCCCGGCGCTCCCCAAGAAACTTTTAAAAAAGGCTTGGAGCGGGTAAAAAGGGAGGACCTTTTAAGGAAAGGTCCTCCCTTGAAAACTCTATATTACTTAAGCTCGATAGCGGCTTTAGCCTTAGCGACGATATTAGCGACGGTAAGACCGTAGAGCTCGAGGAGGGGCGGAACCTTTCCTGAGCGGCCGAACTTATCCTCTACGCCGACCTTAAGAACGGGAACGGGGCAAGCCTCGCAACCCGCCTCAGAAACAGCAGAGCCGAGACCGCCGATTATGTTGTGCTCCTCTGCGGTAACGATAGCGCCGGTAGCCTTTGCAGCGTCGATAATGATGTCCTTATCGAGAGGCTTGATGGTATGGATATTGATAACTCTTGCCGAGATACCCTCTGCAGCGAGGACCTTAGACGCCTCAACAGCCATATCTACCATGATACCGGTAGCGATGATGGTAACGTCTTTACCGTCAACGAGGTTGATACCCTTACCGACTTCAAACTTGTAATCGGGCTTGTCGTTTATTACCGGAACAGCCATACGACCGAAGCGGAGATAAACAGGACCGTTGATGTTGAGAGCCGCCTCAACAGCAGCCTTAGCCTCAACAGCATCGGAGGGGTTAAGGATAACCATACCGGGAATTGTACGCATAAGACCGATGTCCTCAAGACACTGGTGAGTAGAGCCGTCCTCACCGACAGTGATACCTGCGTGAGTAGCGCCTATCTTAACGTTGAGGTGGGGGTAACCAACAGAGTTACGGATCTGCTCGAAAGCTCTTCCTGCCGCGAACATAGCGAAGGAGGAAGCGAAAACGGGCTTACCTGTTGTTGCGATACCTGCCGCAACGCTTACCATATTACCCTCAGCGATTCCGCAATCGAAGAATCTTTCGGGGAACTTTTTCTTAAAAACGCCTGTTTTTGTTGCGCCTGCAAGGTCAGCATCAAGAACGACGAAATCATACTTATCGCCAAGCTCAGCAAGGGCTGCGCCATAGGCTTCTCTTGTAGCTATTTTATCTGCCATTGTTGTAATCCTCCTTAAAGCGATGCTTTGATATCAGCAACAGCGATATCATACTGCTCTGCGTTGGGAGCTGCGCCGTGCCAGCTTGCCTGATTTTCCATAAAGGATACGCCCTTACCCTTAACGGTCTTTGCGATGATAGCGGTGGGCTTGCCCTTAACTGTGCGAGCCTCAGCATAAGCCTTTTCTATCTGCTCGAAGTCGTGACCGTCGATAACGATAACGTGCCAGCCGAACGCCTTGAATTTCTCGTCGTGAGGAGTGGGGTTCATAACCTCGGTGATAGGACCGTCGATCTGGAGACCGTTGAGGTCAACAACGATACAGAGGTTGTCGAGCTTGTAGTGAGCCGCGAACATAGCAGCCTCCCAAACCTGACCCTCCTGAGTCTCACCGTCGCCAAGGAGAGAATAAACTCTGTAATCCTTGCCGTCGATCTTTCCCGCGAGCGCCATTCCGCAAGCGGCGGAGATACCAAGTCCAAGAGAACCTGTTGTCATATCAACACCGGGAGTGCCCTTCATATCGGGGTGACCCTGAAGGAAGGAGTCTACCTGACGAAGCTTTGCAAGCTCTGCCTTGTCGAAGTAACCCTTTTCAGCGAGGGCTGCGTAGAGCGCGGGAGCTGTGTGACCCTTGGAGAGAACGAGTCTGTCTCTGTCCGGAGCTTTGGGGTTTTTGGGATCAACATTCATCTCTTCAAAGTAGAGGTATGTAATGATGTCCGTGATAGAGAGCGATCCGCCCGGATGGCCGGAGTTTGCGCTGTGAACTTCCTTGAGAATGTCAAGGCGAATTTCAGCGGCTGTTTTTTTCAAACGGTCGAGTTTTGCCTGTTCCATTTTTTGTCACCTTTCATTTTTCATAGATTTTCATACTAATTATAGTACATTTTACTTGTAAAGTCAATAGACAGAGAGAATTCCGCTCAATTTATTTTATATTTTGTTCCCTCGGCGGTGTCGATGAGGGTAACACCCTTCGCGAGAAGCTCGTTACGGATAGCGTCTGCGAGGGCGTAATTCTTAGCCGCCTTTGCGTCCTTGCGCTCCTTTATCTTCGCCTCGATCTCCTGTACGAAGGGGTCGCTTGCTGCTGCCGCCTCGGCTTCCTTCTTTGCGGCAAGCTCTGCCTCTGCCGTCTCGATAAGACCGAGCGAGAGGACTGTTTCATATTCCTTTATAAGAGAGAGCTTTGTTGCCGCGTTCGTCTTGGACTTGAGAAGGTCGTAGAGCGCTGTGATAGCGAGAGAGGTATTGAGGTCGTTGTCGAGCGCGTCGGTGAACCTTTTGCGAAGCTCGGCTGCGGCTGCCTCGTCAACCGGAGCTGTGTCACCCTCTGCTATGAGAGAGCTTACCTTTGCGATTATCTTGTTGTAAGCCGTCACTGTGTTGTCGAGGTTTTCGTAGGAGAAAACGAGCGACTTACGGTAGTGAGACTGGAGACAGAAGAGGCGGTAAACGAGGGGATTATATCCCTTTTCTTCAAGCAGGGAGACCGTGAGGAACTCTCCGCTCGACTTACTCATCTTGCCCGAATTTGTGTTGAGGTGGTGGACGTGGAACCAATAATTGCACCACTTGTGACCCACATACGCCTCACTTTGCGCTATTTCGTTGGTGTGGTGGGGGAATGCGTTGTCTATTCCGTCGCAGTGGATATCGAGGTATTCGCCAAGATTTTTCATGCTGATGCAGGAGCATTCGATGTGCCAGCCGGGGTATCCGATGCCCCAAGGGCTGTCCCATTTGAGTTCCTGATCGTCAAACTTCGATTTTGTAAACCAGAGCACAAAATCGGCTTTGTTTTTCTTGTTTGAGTCAGCCTCAACGCCCTCGCGCACGCCGACCTCAAGGTCTTCCTCGCGGAAATCGTTGAAAACGTAGTACTGCTTGAGCTTCGAGGTGTCGAAATAGATGTTTCCGCCCGCTTCGTAAGCGTAGCCCTTCTCGATAAGCGCCGAGATGACCTCGATAAAGCTGTCGATACAGCTTGTAGCGGGAGCGACAACGTCGGGAGTCTTTATATTGAGCTTCGCGCAGTCGGCAAAGAAAGCGTCGGTGTAGAACTTAGCTATCTCCATTACCGTCTTTTTCTCGCGCTTAGCGCCCTTGAGCATCTTGTCCTCGCCCTCGTCGGCGTCACTCGTGAGGTGTCCGACGTCGGTGATGTTCATAACTCGCTTTACGTCGTAGCCCGCAAAACGAAGATATTTTTCAAGCACGTCCTCCATTATATAGCTTCTGAGGTTTCCGATGTGAGCAAAATGATAAACAGTAGGTCCGCAGGTATACATGCTTACCTTGCCCTGAACGTTCGGAACGAATTCTTCTCTTTTTCTTGAGAGGGAATTGTAAAGTAACATTTATATTCTCCTTATTTTTTAAGTTCTTTTATCCGGTTCTCAAGCAGCGCAAGCTTCTCTTCGAGAGCTTTTATCTGCTGAGCGACAGGGTCGGGAATGTGAACGTGGTCAAGCTCATCGACCCTCTGACCCTCGCGCTTGACTATCTTTGCGGGGATTCCTACCGCCGTGCAGGACTCGGGTATCTCCTCAAGCACAACGGCGTTTGCGGCTATTTTCGTGTTGTCGCCTATCTTGAAAGGACCAAGCACCTTCGCTCCCGCGCCCACCATAACACCGTTTCCGAGCGTGGGGTGACGCTTTCCAACATCCTTTCCCGTACCGCCAAGCGTTACTCCTTGGTATATCGTGCAGTTGTCGCCTATCTCGGCCGTCTCGCCGATGACTACTCCCATTCCGTGGTCGATAACAAGACCCTTGCCTATCTTTGCGCCGGGGTGTATCTCAATTCCCGTGTAGTGCCTCGCTATCTGGCTTATCGCTCTCGCGCCTAAATAGTGCTTCTTCTCGTGTAGCTTGTGCGATATCCTGTGCGCGAGAAGCGCGTGAAAGCCCGAGTAGAGAAGTATAACCTCGGCGTCGCTCCGCGCCGCAGGGTCGCGCTCGCGAATAGCCTTTACGTCGTATCTCGCAAGCTCTATAAGCTCCTTCGCCTCGGCTCTCATTCCGCAAATCTTCTTCTTTATTCTTATATCTTTCGTCATATCTTCCTCCTGACTTACGCTAACTAACTAAAAAAGCCTCTGCACCATGCGGTGCAGAGGCGTAGAAACGCGGTTCCACTCTGCTTCAGGGATAGAATTTGCTGAGTACAGCGGGTACGATCCCTATCTTTGAGCGTCCTATAACGCGGACGAAGCGCTGCCATTACGCAGGACCTCGGGGACGCATACGCCGTGGGTTCGTCATGCCGCTTACAGCCGATGGCGGCAATTCTCTGAGACGATCGATACGGTTTTTTTCCCTTCAACGGATAATGTTATTATACACGATAAAATCGGTTTTGTAAACAGTTTTCAAAAAATTAGTTTTCGGATTTTTCGGCATACTCGGAAATATCTATCTCACGGAGCTTAGCATCGGGTATCTTACCCTTCGTGCGCTCGAAATACGAGATATTATTTCTCAGCATAAAATTAAACTGATTAGAGGGGGAGCGGTTTTCCGCCTCCGAGATATAGAGCAATTTTCTGAGCATATCCTCGGAGAGCTTTATATTTACACTGTAACTGTTTTTCATAATTATTTACGCTTCTTGTTATTCTTATTATTCTTGTTATTGGAATTATTTTTCTTAGCGGGTGCGTTCTTAGCCGCGTTTTTCTTTTCCGAGCGGATAAAGAGAACTGCGAAAACACCGATAGCCACAAGGACAACTGCAAGGATAACTATTGCGAATATCGTGGAAGGAGTAACATTTTTCTCCTCTTCAGCGACAGCGTCGGTATCTGCGGCAGCGGTCTCAACGACAGCGTTCTTGGTGTAGGTAACCACTATCTCCTTATCGTTGCCGTAAAGAGTTCCTGCGACGGTGAGCTGGTCGGCGGTGTAGCCGTCAATGGACGGAGAAACAACGCTGTAAGAGTTGCCGTACGCGATATTTTCCATCACCTTTGTGTCAGCGAGCTGATTGCCGTCGGTGTCGATATACTTGACTGTGACCTTTGCGGATGCGGTAGCCGACTCAGTGCGGTCTGCGTTTGCAAAGGCAACGCCCGCGCCTGTGAAGGCGGTCTGGTTAACCATTTCGTCGCTGATATTCACGTTCACAAGAAGGTGAGACATCGAGCGGCAGTTATAGAATGTTCCCTCGGGAACGGCTATGTTCGCAAGAACAGCCGCGTCTGTTACCGAATAACAGAAAGCGAATGCGTTCTTGCCAAGCTCGGTCACGTTTGCGGGCACGAACGCCGCTGTGAGAGAGGAGCAACCCTCAAACGAGCTGTTGCCGAGCTTTGTGAGCGAGTCGGGGAGAGGCGCGCTCTTGAGCGAGGTAGCGTAAGCGAAGGCATAGTCGCCGATAGATGTAAGCGTTTCGGGGAGATTAACTGTTTCAAGGGAGGAAACTCCGTAGAACGCGTAAGAGCCGATATGCTCAACGCCCGATGCCACGGTTATCGTTTTGATAGATGTCTTTGCGGCAGCCCACGGAACTTCGCTTGACGACGCGTAATCGTTCATTCTTCCGTTACCCGTTATGCTCAGCACGGCGGATTTTGAGTCGTAAGACCAGGTAAGTCCGGAGCCGCAAGCGCCTGCGTCGTCGGGAGCGGAGCCGCCTCCGCAGGAGGCGAGGGTGAGAACGAGTATAAAGCAAAGAAGTATAACAGATGTAATTCTTAAAAGCTTTTTCATTTTGGATTTCCTTTCGGGATTTTAAATATTAAACTATATTATACAATATTTATCACATTCTGTCAACAGTGATTACGGCAAAAAAGCTTGGGTCTATTCGGCTTATCTTATCGGAGATGCCTCTTTTTATCTCCTCGTCGCTCATTTTCAGCTCAAACGGAGCGCAAACGTCGAATATAAGATTGGAGTGAGTTTTGCCCAGCACAAATCTGAAATCGTGTATGTCAAGGCGCTCGTCTATCTCCTTTACCGCAGAGAGCGTTCTTTGACGGAGCTCGTTCACCTGCTCGTCGTCGGTCACTATCGGGTCCATATGCACAGTGGCGCGCACGCCAAGCTCGGAAAAGAGCCTCTTTTCAAGGTTGTCGATGACGTCGTGGATGTCAAAAACGTTTGCCGTGCCGTCCACCTCGGCGTGAAGCGAGGCTATCGTGTTTCCCGCACCGTAGTTATGCACTATCATATCGTGTATTCCGAGTATCTCGGGATATTCAGCGGTTATTCTGTAAATTTCCTCAAGCGTCTCGCTGTCGGGGGGGCTTCCGAGGATAGAATTTTTTGTCTCGGCAAGAATTTTGATGCCCGCTATAAAGATAAATACCGAGACAGCCACGCCCATGTATCCGTCGGTGGCAAAGCCTGTGCGGTGCGATATCAGCATAGAGATAAGCACGGCTGAGGTCGTTGCGACGTCAGAGAGGCTGTCTATCGAGGTGGCGCGAAGTATCGAGGAGTTTATCTTTTTTCCTATCCTTCTGTTGAAGAGGGCGAGCCAGAGCTTCACAGCTATCGAGACGATAAGGATTATCATAGCCACGGGCGAAAATTCGGTGCTCTCGGGGTGAAGTATCTTATCAAGAGAG
Source organism: Eubacteriales bacterium (assembly GCA_045653185.1). Lineage (GTDB taxonomy): Bacteria > Bacillota > Clostridia > Oscillospirales > CAG-272 > HGM12713. The sequence goes on along the minus strand of JAZOLQ010000046.1, from coordinate 20,702 downwards.
CTCTTGAAAAGCTCAACGCCGATGGTGAGAATGATGAAGGAAACTATCATCGAGGCGACGTATTCTATCCTTGCGTGACCGAACGGGTGGTCGCGGTCGGCGGGCTTTGCCGATATCTTGAAGCTTATGAGGGACACGACCTGAGAGCCTGCGTCCGAGAGGTTGTTGACGGCGTCCGCCGTGATAGAGATTGATGCCGTGAGCGAGCCCGCGATAAATTTTATCAGCGATAGGAAAAGATTGAGGATTATTCCCGTAACGCTTGAGAGCGTGCCGTAGGCGCGTCTTAGCGCGGGGTCTTTAGGGTCATTTTGTCTCTTTATAAAGAGCTTGCAAAGAAGTTCGGTCATAATGTCTCCTTAAAAATTTTTTATGATTTAAAATCTAAAATATAGAAACGGATTGTATCCTGAATCGACAAGGTAAGCGGTAGAGAGAATGAGGGAAAGAAGCGATAGCGCGTTCATGGTCAGAGCGACGGCGTTCTCGCGTTTTTCAGATTTGCAGAGCCGTGCGACAAGATTTTTCGCAAGCGGTGTAGCTCCAAGCGCCATAATGGCGAGAGGCACGAGGTTGCGAAGGAGCTGATAGCGCGAGTCGGGGCTGAAAAGTGGGTTTCCCGATGCTCCGACGAGTATCTGAAGGCATTTTAGAGCTTCGTTTGGCGAAAGCGAGCCTATTTCTCCGTCTGCGGAGAATATCAGCCAGCCAAGAGCGATGAGAAAGAGGGCGTATGCGTGCTGTAAGACGCGCGGAAGCTTCTCAAGAAGTCGCAGAAGAAAGGCTTTTTCGATGCTCAGAATGAGGAAGAAATAAAGTCCCCACAAAAGAAAATTGAGCGACGCTCCGTGCCAGAGCCCCGTGAGAGACCAGACGGCAAGGAGATTCAGATAGGTGCGTATCTTTCCTCGGCGGTTTCCGCCAAGCGGGATATAGAGATATTCCTTGAACCACGAGGAAAGAGTGATGTGCCAGCGTCTCCAAAAGTCGCTGATACTGCGCGAGATGTAGGGATAATTGAAATTTTCGGGGAAATGAAATCCGAAAATTTTTCCAAGTCCCACAGCCATATCCGAGTATCCCGAAAAGTCAAAATATATCTGAAAGCTGAAAAAGGCGACGCCAAGCCACGCCGAAAGGACGTCGGTGTCGGCGCTGAAGGATATCGCGAAGGAGCGCCACGCCTCGCCTGCCAGATTGGCAAGCACGACCTTTTTCGCAAGTCCCGCGCAAAAACGGCGCAAGCCCTCGGCAACAAGCTCTGCCGAGTGCCGTCTTTTTCGCAGGTCTGAGGCGACCTCGTCGTATTTTACAATAGGACCTGCGATGAGCTGGGGAAAAAGCGTGACGTAGGTGGCGGGCAGAATGATGTTTCGCTCGGCATCGACTCGTCCTCGGTATACGTCTATCACGTATGAGAGCGACTGAAAGGTGTAAAAGGATATCCCAACGGGAAGAGGCAGACCGAGAGGCTTCAGGCCCGAGAGCGCGGGGATTGCCGAAAGCGCGCTCAAAAGAGGGTCGAAATATTTGAAAAAGGCGAGCGTCGCAAGGTTGAATATCACCGCCGCGGCGAGAACCTTTCTGGCGCTCCGACCCCGCTTTCTTGCCCTCTCGACAGAAAGCGCGAAAAGGTAGTCGGAGAGCAGTGTGAATATCATTAAAAATAAATATATCGGCTCGCCAAATGCGTAAAATATAAGGCTGAAAACAAGCAATACCGCATTCCGCCATAACCTCGGAACAAGGTAATACACCCCTATACATATCGGCAAAAATAAAAATATAAATTCAAGCGAAGAAAATAACATTCTCTATCTCCATTCAAGATATATGTACTTCGCCGTTGTATAGGTGGTTAGTGGGTGTTTGGGTTTTTTTTCGAGAACCTTTTAAGGAAAGGTTCTCACACTCTCCAAACCTTTTTGAAAAATTTATACACTTAATTTTATAGATTACTATTGCGCTCTCCGTATTAGGAGAGCGCATTTTCTATAAGCAAAACCTCGCGGTCGGGCTGTCAACAAGCCAAGGGTGTCGTATGGATCGGCACCCGACCTTGATGTTTGCATAGCAAACTCAACGCTCGCTTGCGAGCAGTATCGCAGTACCGCCGTTTCGGCTCGCGCCACGGTATCCCTACCTCAATGTTTGATGTTTTTCGCCATAGGCGAAAATGACGGTGTTTAGCCGTCAAAGCAAGCTTGACGCACACCCCAAGGGGTTGCAGACTCACTACGAAACGATAAGATTTAAAATTTAGCCGAGTTTAAAGTGAAAACATAGCGTTCAGCAAAACAATATTTAGAAAGCTAATAACCTTTTTTAAAAAAGGTTTGGAGAGTGTGAGAACCTTTCCTCAAAAGGTTCTCGCGAGAAAATCCCAACACCCACTATCTTCCTAACTTTATCATTTCCTCGGCGGCGGACATTATGCCGATTTTTCCGCTTTCGTAGGTAAGTCCGCCTTGGAAGAAGGCGGTATAAGGGGGACGGAGAGGGCCGTCAGCGGAGAGCTCGATAGAAGCGCCCTGAGTGAACGCGCCTGCCGCCATAATGACCTTGTCGGAGTAGCCGGGCATTTCCCAAGGCTCGGGGGTGACGAAAGAATCTATCGGCGAGCCCGCCTGAATTCCTCGGCAGAAGGCGCAGAGTTTTTCAGGCGCGCGGGTTATTACTGTCTGGATTATGTCGTATCTCGGCTCGTGCCATTTCGGCTCGACGTCAAATCCGAGAGCCTCGAACATATAAGCGGCAAGCAGAGCGGTCTTTATTGCCTGAGCGGTGGTGTGGGGGGCGTAGAACAGCCCCTTGAAGATATTTTTATTCTGTCCGAGGGACGCGCCCACCTCGCAACCCACGCCGACAGAGGTAAGTCTATACGACGCAAGCTCGACTGCGCGGGCTGTGCCCGCGATGTATCCGCCCGTTTCGGCCATACCGCCGCCGGGGTTTTTGATAAGCGAGCCGATTATCATATCAGCGCCGTGAGATGTAGGCTCGCTCGTCTCGGTGAACTCGCCGTAGCAGTTGTCAACGACAACGTAGGTCTCGGGAGATATCTCCTTCACAAATTTCGTTATCTCGCCTATCTGAGCGACACTCAGAGTCTTTCTGTTAAGATATCCCTTTGAGCGCTGGATAAATACCACCTTGACCTGCCCTCCGTACTCTTCGAGCACCGAGCGAATCCGCCCGCGGTCGAAATCTCCGTCTTCTGTGAGGTCGGACTGCATATACTTCACGCCGAAATCGCGCAAAGAGCCGTCGCCCGCGCGTCCCGAGTTGCCGATGACCTCGTCGAGCGTGTCGTAGGGCTTGCCCGCGATAGAGAACATTATGTCGTCGGGGCGAAGAAGCCCGAAAAGACCGATAGTGAGCGCCTGCGTGCCGTTCACGATATTGTGGCGGACGAAAGCCGCCTCAGCGCCCATGACGTCTGCCCATATCCTGTCAAGCGTGTCTCTGCCGCGGTCGTCGTATCCGTATCCGCTCGTGGCGGCGAACATAGCCTCGCTCACGCGGTGCTCGGCAAAGGCGTTCATGATTTTTTCGGTATTCTCGAAGGATATGGCATCGACCTCTGCAAATCTCTCGGCGAGAGCCGCCTCAGCCTCTTTTGCGAGGTCCTTTATTTTCTGTGAAAAGTTCATTTTATATCTCCGTTAAGTTAAATCTCGTAAGTCTGTTTTAGCTTGTCAAAGCGCTTCGATAAACGCCTCGGAAAGAGCCGCGCAAGCCTCGGCGTCCCCGAGGTCAGCCGTCTCGACAGCCGAGTGAATGTATCTTGTGGGGATCGAAAGCGCGCCCACCTTAGCGCCCGAGCCCGACATCTGTATCGAGCTTGTGTCTGTGCCGCCGTAGGTCAGTATCTCAAGCTGGTGAGGGATATTTTTCTCCTTGGCAAGCTTTTTGAGAAGCTCTGTAACTTCAAGGTGGCAGATGACCGAGCTGTCCTTGAGCTTTATAGCCGCGCCGTTACCGAGCGCGCACGCCATATACCTTGCGCCCACCTCGTCGCCCGTGCCCGTTACGTCGTAAACGAGAGCGTAATCGGGGGCGATAGCAAAGGACGCGGGCTTAGCTCCGCGGCATCCGACCTCCTCCTGAACCGAGAAAACGTAATAAACGTCGTGCTTCTGAGGTCTGTCTGCAAGGGATCTTGCAATTTTGAGCATAACGGCGCAGCCTATTCTGTCGTCAAGCGGTCTGCCCGCCACTCTCTTGCCTGAAAGCTTTGTGAGCGAGGGGGATACCACGAAAAAGTCGCCTATCTTTACTCTCCTCTCGGCGTCCTTTTTGGATTTCGCGCCGATGTCGATGATAAATTTGTCTGCCGAAAAATCCGAAGCTTTAAGCTCGCTCTCGGGAACGAGAACGCCTTTGACGCCTCTCTCGGATACCACCTCGGAGTAGGCAGAGGCAACAAGGCTTATACCGCCTATCGTCGATATCCTTATAAATCCCTTGTCGTCGATGTAGGTGACGATAAATCCTATCTCGTCCATGTGGGCGCAGAGCATGATTTTTTTCTTGTCCTCGGCGTATCCGCGGCGGAGCGCTATGAGATTGCCGAGATTATCGATGCGCGTCTCGTCGACGAAGGGGGATATCATTTCATTTATCTTGTCGCGTATCGCCGATTCGCGTCCCGATACCGACGGATAGAGACAAAGTGTCCTTAAAGTGCTGTACATATATATTCTCCTCTGTAACGTTTCTGAATTAAAGCTCCCAGTGAGTCAGGATAGCCGCAAGATGCGCCTTCATCGCCTCATAGTCGCGAAGGTCGGCAACGCAGGCGGGGGAGTGAAGATATCTCGTGGGCGCTGAGAGCGCGAGCGTTCTCACGCCGACGCCCGAGGTGTGAATGTGCTTTGCGTCGTTGCCGCCCGAGTGGTACTTCTTTATCTGAGCCTTTATGCCGTTTTCCTTGGCTATTCTCATAGCGGTGTCAACGAATTCGCGGTCGTATATCGTGCCCCTGTCGAGAAGCGAGATAACACCGCCCTCGCCCTGAAGGGCGACGCGCGACGCGTCGGGAAGGTCCGCGATATCAGCCACCGCGGTAGTTTCAAGCACTATCGCGAAGTCGGGAGCGATAGTCTGTGCTGCGACCTGAGCGCCCGAAATTCCTATCTCCTCGCGCACGGTAAAGCAGAAGTATATATCAATGGGAAGGGTCTTTCGCGAGCCGTAAAGCGAGCGCATAGTCTCTATCATAAGCGCGCACCCAAGCCTGTCGTCTATCGCCTTGCCTTTTATCTTGGTCTTATCCTTGCCGAAGGCGATAAACTCCGAGTCGAAAGTTCCGTAAGAGCCGACGTTGAGATATTTGAGAACGTCGTCCCGAGTTGAGAGACCGACGTCGATATACATAGAGGTCACGGGGGTGATGTCAAGCCTTTCGGAGCGCTTCTTGTGGTGGATAGCCTTCGAGGCTATCACACCGTTCACACGGCTTGCCTCGTCGCCAAGCGTTACATGCTTGCCCGAGAGGACGCTCTCATCAATTCCGCCGACAGTATCGAAGCGGATATATCCGTCCCCGTCGATGTCGGTCACCATAAATCCGACCTCGTCCATGTGCGCCGATATCATAAGCTTTCTTCGGGAACTCCCGCCGCTTCCGAGAAGGGCGATGAGATTTCCGAGACGGTCGGAATAAAGCGAGTCGCAGACGTCGGATATCTGTCCTTTTATAAACTCCGCGACCTCGTCCTCGCAGCCCGACGGGCCAAAAAGGAGACAGAGCTCGCGAATAAGGTCTAAGCCCTCGTATTTAGCAGTGTTTTTCATTCGCAAAACGCCTCCTTTATCTTATCGGACGAGACAAACTCGCGCACAAGCGAGGAGAGCGCCCTCACGTCGCCCATATTTATCACCTCGTTATAGGTGTGCATGCTCTTGAGGGGCAGTCCGACGTCGGTTGTAGGGACACCTTGTCCCACAAGATTAAGAGCAGGGGTGTTCGTTCCCGTGCTTGAGGGGGCGGCTACTCTTGTAAAGGGTATCTGCTTCTTTTGGCAGAGCTGTTCTGTCATTCTTGTGAGCTTCTTATCGGTGATGGGGGATATCGAGATAGAGACCCCCTTGCCGAATTCCACGGTCTCATATCTCGGAGTGTCGGGGACACGCGCGAGATTTACGTCTATTACCATGGCGTAATCGGGGGATACCGAGAATGCCGCGGGGGCGACGCCGCCTATCTTCACAGTCTCCTCGTGGCAGGAGAGAAGCAGATAAACGTCCCCCGCGAGCGACGAGGCGTCTGCCTTGGCAACGCCGTGTATCGCGGCGGCGGCGCACGCCTTGTTGTCAAAGCTTTTGCCCGCAAGATTGTCGCCGAGAAGCTCGGTGTATCGCGGCGCAAAGCCCACAGGCGTGCCGACCGAGACGATATCCTCAAGCTCTTCCTTGGGATATCCCGTGTCTATAAACAGCTCGCTGATATCTGCGAGCTTCTTTTCTTTTTTGGGGGAGCTGAGATGAGGCGGAGTCGAGCATACCACACCTCGAAGCGTTTTTTTGCCGTATATCACGACGTCGCTTGCCTGCATGATAGAGGCGTCGAGCCCTCCGACAGAGGTGACGCTGAGAAATCCGCCCTCGTGAATACCCGTGACGAGCATACCTATCTCGTCGAAATGGGTGTCGATAAGTATTTTCGCGCCTTTTTTCTCTCTCGCGCGGCGCACGAGAAGGATATTGCCGACGGCATCGTGCGAGACCTCGTCGAAATATTCGCCGACAAGCGATATAAGCTCCCCATAGGAGCGAAGCTCATGGCCCGAAATTGAGGGAAGGGAGCAGAGACTTATTATAAGCTTTTTAAGATCCATATGGAAAATGCCTTTCTTATAAGCTGAAAACGGTAACGCTCGGCGGCGCGAAGCGAAGGACGCGGTATGCCGGGAGAGCGTCAGAGTTTACTTTAATTATTTTATTTCAAGCGGCAGCGGCAGAGCGAGAGTGCCGTAGCAAGAGGTATATACGTTTCGCTCGTCAACGCCGAGACGGTTCATATAGTAGTGCTGCCTCTTCATACCGGGGTCGTGCGAGCCGCATATCTCGTTGCCCCATTCAAGATACCATGTAGAGAGGTTTGAGGAATAGAGATACGCCCTTGCGCCGATTGCGTTATAGCACTCGCCGGATACGTTCGCGACGCCGTGGTGTCCGACTTGAACTACGTCGCTTTTCAGCTCGCCGCGGTGAGCCGAGAGAAGTCTGTCGGACACCACTGCCTCGCCGTCGGCGAGAAAGAGTATAGTCTGCTTTCCGTCTACCGTCAGCTTGTAGACAACGCTTGAGTCGTTGGGATTGAGCGGCTTGTCAAGAACGTCCGAGGGAGTGTGAACGACGGCAAAATCAAGCTCGTCTATCTTTATATGTTCTCCGCTCCTGACGGTGTGGACCTTTACTCCAAGCTCCTCGTGCTCGGTCATAAGCAGGCGTCTTACCTCGACGTGCATCTGCGAGGGCTCATAGGTCTTGTGGATATAAAAATCGTCGTCAAGAAGGTCGCAATAGAAGTTTTCTACCCTTATACGCGAGATATACTCGGGCGAAAGGCAGATATTTCTGTATATTCCAAAGTGGTCGACGTGCATGTGCGAGAAGAGCCACGCCGAGATAACAGGCTTGCCTTCGCCGTCCCAAAGCGCGTCTATCATATCCAAAAAAGCCTCAGTGCCGCTTGGCAGACCGCCGTCGATAACGACAAGCTTGCCTTCTTTTGTCCTGAATATTATCCCCTGACCGCCGACAGCGGAATAGAATGAGGTATAAAAATACATCATCGTACCGTCTGTCTTTTTTATCGAATTTATCGAGCTTGAGACTATCGTCTCGTGTGTGTGGAGGCGGTTGCAGCTCTCGTCTATCTCAATGTCAACGCTTCCGAGATAGATATCGAGCTTTGTGCGGTAGATGAAGCTGTGCCCCATTATCTTATCAACGAAATAATAGACCGCGTATATCGTTCCCATAGCGCCGTCTCGCGACAGCGAGCTCTGGGGTGTGCTCTCGTTCTTTTCGGGAAGCGTGCCGAGCCCTGTGAGGTAGAGGCGCTCATCGAGGTATCGCACCTCAAATTCGTTAGCCCTCGCCTCGCCGCGAAGGAAGGAGACAGCGCACTGCTCCTCTCGGGCAGTTCTTCCGATAACTATTTCGCGCTCGGAAGGGGGAGTGTCGTCAAATATAAGCTCGGGGCGGTGAGAGGAGAGCTGTTTTATCGTGTTTGAGAGGAAGATAGCGGCGCGGCGCTCGTTGTATGTGGCGTTTTTTGCTATTACTATTTTTTTGTAATCTCTAAGCTTTGCCATTTTGCCGTCCTCCTGTTATAGATCAAAGGGGATACTCAGCGACAAGATGCCCCAAATATCCTTCAAAATGCCGTTCTGCTTTACGCCAAGCTCGCTCATATATCCTCTTACTCGGGTCATCGAGTCTGCGCTTGCGGCAAATCCCTCGCCGTTGTCGCCGTAATATTTTGCGGCGGCGGTGTGGTAGAGATATTTTTCAGCGGCGGCGTGTCTGAAAAAGTCGGGAGATACTCCCCCTCTTCCGTGGTTTGGAAGGACGAGAAGCTCGCAGGCAAGCTTTTCGGGGGCGATTTTCGTCGTATAGTCCGAGGCGAGATTAGTTGCGTTCCCCGAGAGTAAAATTCTCTGAGCCGACTTTTTGTGTGTCGCCCTAAAGAGCGCCGATGCGTCGTTTATTTGTAGCTTTGGCAGAGCCAAAATATCCTCTGTGGGCGACCAAATGACCTCAAAATCAAAGTCTCCCGCGCTTATCTTGTTGCCGATATCCGCCTCTGCGAATTCGCAGCCGAGAGAGAAGGGGGCGGCTCTGAGCGCCGAGCAGAAAAGAGAGAGCTCGCTCTTAGCTCCCGAGCAGCCTGAGGTGTAAAAGCTGTCGTCCAAAAGCTTAAAGCATATCTTTTTTATATCAAGCCGCTCGCGAAGCTTTTCGCTTGCGGATATTTTGCACAGCGCGCCCGAGTATTCGGGAGAGGGCATAGATATGAACCAAGCGTCAATTCGCGGCTTTTCGTCCTTGTTGCCGCCCAGATACTCAAGCAGCTCGCAAAGCCTTTCGGCATTTTGCTCAGAGCCGCCGTTGTAGACAGCAAGGCTTCCGTTCTCCGACTTGAATATAAGACAGCTTGAATTTGCGCCAAGGTCGTCTGCCGAGGGTACGGAATATATTGCCGCGCCCGAAAATTTTTCGGGTCTTTCGGCGCGTAAAAGCGCCTTTGTAAAGAGGAAATCATATCGGCTGTCTATCTCGATATCCGAGGCGTCAAGGTCGGACATCATCGAGATGTCGGCAGGGAAGAGAAATCCCGAGCCGAAGGTCTCTTCAATGAATCGGTAGGAGGCGAGAGACGTGCCGATAGCTCCGTCGTCGAGCATCGCGTATGAATTGAAGGGAGAGGAAGCTTTTTCGCCGACGATGCCAAAGCCCGTCACAAAAAGCCTTGTGCCGACAGATCTGAGCTCAAATTCGAGCTCCTTGTCCGCCGAACGCTCAAAGCTCACTCCCTCGGATATCTCGCGCGAGGTCTGACCCACGACTATCTCGTAAGGTCTTGCGGGGGTGTCGTCTGTGTATACCTCGGGCTGATATCCTGTTGCCGAGCTGATATTTGAAGCAAGGAATTTTGCCGCCGACAGCTCGCTGTACGAGGCGTTTGCGGATATAACTATGCTATATTTGTTAAGGCTCGGCATTTTTATTTCCCCCTTTTAGTTTCCTTTAGAGATTATCTCAGCCCCAATATTTTTTATCGAGACTGCGGTACTGTATCGCCTCGGCGACGTGCTTCGCGTCGATAAAGACGCTTGCGTCAAGGTCGGCAATGGTTCTGGAGACCCTCAATATTCGGTCGTATCCGCGCACCGACAAACCGAGCTTTTGATAAGCCGTGCGGAGCAGATTTACCGCCGCGGGCGTCATCTTGCAGTCGCGCCCCATCTCGTATGTGTTCAGCTGAGCGTTGCAGAATATCTTACTGCCCTTCGGCACTCTCGCTCTGAAAAATTCTCTTGCGGCGATGACCCTCTCCCGTATCTGCGCCGAGGTCTCGGGTTTTTCGGAGCTGTTGTTTATGTCGTCGTATGAGAGCGAGGGAAGCTCTATCTGTATGTCTATTCGGTCGAGCATAGGACCGCTTATCTTCGAGATATATCGCTTGACGTCAAGCGGGGAGCAAGTGCATTTTTGCGTCGGGTGACCGAAATATCCGCATCGGCAGGGGTTCATAGCGCCGACGAGCATAAAGGAGCAGGGATATGTAACTCTGCCGTTGGCTCTCGTTATCGTTACCTGCCTGTCCTCAACGGGCTGGCGCAGAGCGTCTGTGACCGATTTTGGAAATTCGGGAAGCTCGTCGAGAAAGAGAACTCCGTTGTGAGCGAGCGACACCTCACCGGGCATAGGATTTACTCCGCCGCCGACAAGGCTGACGGTGCTCATCGTGTGGTGGGGAGAGCGAAAGGGTCTTGAACGCAAAAGCGACACCTTTTCTGGCAAAGTTCCCGCCACCGAATGTATCTTGGTGGTCTCTATCGCCTCGTCAAAGGTCATCGGAGGGAGGATAGTCGGCAGTCTCTTCGCGAGCATGGATTTTCCCGTTCCCGGAGGGCCTATGAGAAGTATATTATGTCCGCCCGCCGCGGCTATCTCCATAGCTCTTTTTGCCATTGCCTGACCCTTTACGTCGGCAAAATCGAGAAGCGAGGAAAGCTCAGCGTCGTAGTCGGAGGAGGCGCTGTAAGAAACAGGTCTAAGCGGAGCTGTTCCGTTGAGGTGGTCAACGAGCTGTTTTATATTTTCCACAGAGTAGACGGTTATGCCCTCGACGGCAGAAGCCTCCGCCGCGTTTTCTGCGGGAGCGTAAAACTCGCGAAGCCCCGCGGCTTTTGCCGAGGCGCACATGCAAAGAACTCCCTTGACAGGACGAAGCTTTCCCGAAAGGGAAAGCTCGCCCGTGAAGCATTTGTCCGAAAAATCGACGTCGTGGCGCAGTATTCCTCCGCATCGAAGGATAGAGAGCAGTATCGCGGTGTCGAGCGCCGAGCCTTCCTTTTTTCTGTCGGCAGGCGCAAGATTTATCGTCAGAGAGAGCGAGGGAAAGAAAAATCCGCTGTTCTCGCAAGCCGTGCGCACTCGCTCCTTAGCCTCCTTCACAGCAAGGTCGGGAAGACCGACAAGCTCAAATGAGGGAATACGTGAACGGGCGTTGCACTCGACTGACACTATGTAGCCGTCTATTCCAAATAATCCCGCGCTGAAAACAGTTGAAAGCATCTTCTACCCCCAAAAATCAGTGTAATTATATATATATTACCACATATTTCTTATATTTACAAGAACTCGTCGAAAATAAATACAAATTTTACAGAGGATAGTTAGCTTGTCTTGGGAGAAAGGCGCGAGAAGCTTTTGAGGAAAGCTGCAAAGCCTGTGGCTTTGCGCCAAGTTTGTATTGCAGGGACAGATGTCCTTGAGTGTCGGTTATGATTCATAATATCGAGCATCTTGCTTTAAGGGCTTGTTGAGATGCTTTCCATAATTCTCTGCGCGAATTCGGATGGGGAGATATCGGTGTCACAGACAAGGGCGTCACAGACGCGGGGGATACCGTCAGCTCCGCTTATCTCAGCTCCGCTCCGCTCTGCTTTTCTTATCTCTTCTTTTCTGGGGTGGAGGGTAGCCTCCACCCTACCCTCCACCCTACCCGACACCCTTGTGTTTTTTGACGGTGAGGCGCTCTTTTTGGTATCCTTGCGTGAACTCTCTGCGCCCTTCGAGGCGCTCACAAGACCGTCAAGTCTGCGCTTTATGGTGGGAGCTATCATCTGCGCGAAAATGGCGGTGATAGGGTCGTCGAAGTTGGGCAGGGGAGTGCCGTTTCTCTGGTACTCGATAAGCGCGAAAAGAAGCCCTTTCAGCTCGTCCCCGCTGAGCGAGTTGAATGCGGGAAGCCAGTCGTATAATATAAGAAATCCGCTGTCAAGATTAGTCTTTGCCATGTTTTCCTCCGTGATTTTTTGTTTTTACAGCTATATATTAACACAGAAGAAAGTCCCAAACAGTCTCACTTAGTCCCACTTAGTCTCACTTTTTGAAAAAATATAAGCGTATATCCAAACTTAAAATATCATAAAACAAAAAACAGCGGAGCAGGCAGTGCCTGCTCCGCCGTGTTTCCGGATTAGGGAGAAAGATATCGCTTAGCAAAACAATATTTAGACAGCCAAACCCTTTTTCAAAAAAGGTTTGGAGAGGGCGAGAACCTTTCCTTAAAAGGTTCTCGCATAAATCTCCTTAACGCAGAGTAACTTTTACTTATCAAATGAAGGATTGCAAGCGTAGAAGTTTTTGGAATCAAGATGATCTTGGGCGATTCTCAGGCAATCGCCGAAGCGCTGATAATGGACGATTTCGCGCTCGCGAAGGAATTTTATCGGGTCGCGCACGTCGGGGTCGTCGCACAGGCGGAGAATGTTGTCATAGGTCGTGCGAGCCTTTTGCTCTGCCGCGAGGTCTTCGTTGAGGTCTGTGAGGATATCTCCCTTCACGCCGACGTATTTCATGTCGAAGGGAACGCCCGAGGCGGCGACGGGATAGACGCCCGTGGTGTGATCGACGAAATAGGTCGCAAAGGGCGAGGATGCAATCTGCTCCTCGGAGAGATTCCTCGTGAGCTGATAAAGAATTGCGGCGATCATTTCAAGGTGGGCAAGCTCCTCCGTGCCCACGTCTGTCAGAATTCCTGTCACCTTGTCGTAGGGACAGGAATATCTCTGATGAAGATATCGCATAGAGGCGGCGAGCTCGCCGTCAGGACCGCCAAGCTGTGAAATTATCACGGTGGCGAGTCGGGGGTCGGGATTTTTAATTTTTACGGGGTATTGAAGCTTCTTCTCGTAAGTCCACATATCTTTTCTCCTTTCTCAGTTCGCATCGGGATGCCAAGGCCAAGGCGAATCGGTCCAAGTCCAGTTGCTTGTGGAGACATTGTCTCTACAAGTTATCGCGATGCCGATTTGCGCAAGGTCGTCAACGATGCTCTCGCGCTCGCAAAGCAGCTTGTGATAGTAGTCGAGGGCGGGCTTTGAATGGGGATAAACGTCGAGATAAAGCACTGTCTCGGCAAGCGCAAAATCAAGAGCGCGAAGCCTTTTCATAAGAGTCTTTGACGAGCCGTTTTGCGCCCCGTTTTGCGAGCAGTTTGGCGTGGGTGAGAGCGCGCCCGAGCCGCCAAGGCAAGAAGCCGAGCCTCTTGCGCATCTTGAAAGTCTGTAATTATCTACCACGGCAATTACCTCCTTTTCGCTCTCCGCAAAGGAAGGGAAGGTCGAGCTCCTTGAAGATAGTGCCTCTTGAGAGGCCTGCCTCGGCATCGTAGAGATTTCTCCAGCTCTGAAGCGGAGCGTAGACAGAGGCGAGGGGGTAGTCCTCAAGTCCCCATGTTTTTTTGCCCGAATGCGAGCTGTGCTGACTCTCGCAAGAGGGACAGCTCTCACGGCACTCGCCGTTCTGAGCTTCGAGCATTCGCGCTCGGAGAGCTTCGTTAACTCTCTCTTTGGGAGTCATAAAGTCGTTTTCTGTAAACATAATGTCCTGCCTTTCTGATTTTCAGCGCGGTTACGCGTGGCGTTGCGCTGTCATTAAAGAAGTATATGAAAATCTGTCGACCTTTGTCAAAATTTTGCTCACCTATTGTAAAAGAGGGGAAAAGGTGGTATAATATTGAAGACCGTCGAGGATAATATATGGTCGGACGGCAAAATGAATGTTGAATGTAAGCTTTAAATACGTGTTGAAAAATTATATACAGAGAGGGGAGCGACGGTATGAATAAAATCAATTATCAGCTTGTGCTTGATAAAAAGCTTGATGAAATAGCGCGGAACAGAGAACGAAAATCTCTGTTGCTCCATGCCTGCTGCGCTCCTTGCTCAAGCTACGTGCTTGAGTATTTGTCTGAGTATTTTGATATAACCCTGTATTTTTACAATCCCAATATAACTCCCGAGAAGGAGTATATCTTCCGTGCCGACGAACTTGGACGGCTTGTGAGCGAGATGGGCCTTGAAGCGAAGGTCAAGCTTGTGAACGAAGAATATAACAGTGATGAATTTTATAACTGCATAAAAGGTCTTGAGGGCGAAGCCGAGGGCGGAGCGAGGTGCAGAAGATGCTATGAGCTCCGGCTTGAGAAAAGCGCCGAATACGCAAAAAAACACGGATTTGACTATTTTACTACCACTCTTTCGATAAGTCCTTATAAAAATGCCGCGTGGCTCAACGAGATAGGCGCTGGGCTCTGTGAAAAATACCAAGTGGAGTATCTCTGCTCGGATTTTAAGAAGAAAAACGGGTACAAAAGGTCATGTGAGCTCTCGGAAATTTACTCGCTTTACCGACAGGACTATTGCGGATGCGAGTTCTCAAGGCGAAAAGGTGAAAATTGAAAGGACCTTGTCTGTTGTAAAATCCGACTTGAATATAAATCTAAAAACAATTAAAACATAAGGTAAACAAAAGCTATATTTGCAAAATACATCACAAGAGTTTTGAATTTGGTTTTTTAAAAAATCAAAAAGATTTGCTATTTGATTTTTTGTACTTGAAAAAATCTTCAAAATGATATATAATTATAAAACACTTGAGAAAATCGAATTTTCGAGAGCTTATACCGCCATGGAGGCGGACGGAGGTTAATATGCTTGAATTTAAAAATGTATCTTACACCGCGCCGAACGGACGCAAGATACTTAAAAATATAAGCTTGACGATAGACGAGCGCTTTGTGGCTATCACGGGCCCTAACGGAAGCGGAAAATCGACTATGGCAAAGCTTATAGCGGGAATAATTCTCCCTACTGAGGGCGAGATATTCTTTGACGGCGAAAATATAACCGAAAAGGGAATAACCGAGCGCGCGAAGGCGGGAATAAGCTTTGCTTTTCAGCAGCCTGTTCGCTTCAAGGGCATTACCGTTAAGGACCTTATATCTCTTGCGGCGGGCAAGAGTACAAGTATTGCTGACGCTTGCGCGTATCTCTCGGAGGTCGGTCTTTGCGCGAAGGATTATATAAATCGCCAAGTGGACGGCTCTCTTTCGGGCGGCGAGCTCAAGAGAATCGAGATAGCGATGATAAACGCGCGCGGCACAAGGCTTTCTGTCTTTGACGAGCCCGAGGCGGGTATCGACCTTTGGAGCTTTAACAATCTTATAAAGGTTTTTGAAAACATGCACAAGAGGACAAGCGGAAGTATAGTCATCATCTCGCATCAGGAGAGAATACTTGACATCGCCGACAAGGTGATAGTTCTTGCGGACGGCGAGCTTGTTGAATACGGCTCGAAGGCAGACGTTCTGCCCAAGCTTCTTGACGTTCGGGCGGGATGCAGATTTACAAAGGAGGTGCCGTGATGGATAAGATACAAAGAGAGCTTCTTGAGCAGGTCGCGGGCATTCATGAAGTGCCGCAGGGCGCTTATTCGCTGAGGATAAACGGAAATCTGCACGGCAAAAACTCCTCTGAAAACATTGATATCGTTAAAAAAGAGGACAAGCCTGGAATAGATATTTATATTAAAGAAGGAACGAAAAACGAGAGCGTTCATATTCCTGTTCTGCTTTCGCAGACGGGCATAAAGGAGCTTGTTTACAACGATTTTCACATCGGGCGCGACTGCGACGTTACGATAGTTGCGGGTTGCGGAATACACAACAGCGGCGCTGAGACATCGGAGCACAGCGGAGTGCACGCGTTTTATCTTGCGGAGAACGCCAAGGTCAAGTACATTGAGAAGCACTACGGCGCGGGAGACGGAATGGGAAAGAACGTGATGAATCCCACGACCTACGCGGAGCTTGCTGACGGCGCGTATCTTGAAATGGAGACTGTTCAGATAAAGGGTGTTGATTCTACCGACAGGACGACGAAGGCTGTGCTTGGAAGGGATAGCAAGATAATCGTTCATGAGAAGATAATGACACATGGAGAACAGTTTGCGAGAACTGAATTTGAGGTGGAACTGAACGGCGAGAATTCGGGAGCGCACGTTGTTTCGCGCTCAGTGGCGAAGGAGAGATCCAAGCAGGTCTTTGTCTCAAGGATACTTGGCAACAACAAGTGCTCGGGACACACAGAATGTGACGCCATAATAATGGACGACGCGACAGTGTCTGCTATACCCGAGATACTTGCGACAAACCCCGATGCCTCTCTTATTCACGAGGCTGCTATCGGAAAGATTGCGGGCGAACAGCTTATCAAGCTCATGACTCTCGGACTTACCGAAAAGGAAGCTGAAGAGGAAATTGTTAACGGCTTCCTTAGGTAAAATTTGTGTTGAAAAATTAAATACAAATACCAAAACAGTAGCTTTTGCTCGATTGCGGAGCAAAAGCTACTGTTTATTTGTATCATGAAAACCGCCAGCGCTTCACAGTGCCGGTGCTTCTAAAAAGCTTTAGCTTTGCTCAGTTTATTTATCCGAGTGAAGCGAGAGACCAAGAAGCCTTCTCTTGTGGGAGAAGGGAGACCACGGTAGTGGTGGATGAGGAGTTACCTTTGCGATAAGGACACCTCATCCGTCAGCCTGCGGCTGCCACCTCCCCCCCACTGGGGAAGGCAATTTTCAAGTGATCGTCGCATCTGTGGCGGTAGGGCAACTACTGCAAGTGACGGATAGGATAATTCGACGAGCCTATAAGCTCAGCGTGTGAAATGCCCCGAGGAGCTTGCGCAAGCCACCGGCACGGCTGGTAGTTATGACTAAAAACTGCTTCCTCCGAGTCCTAATTGTATTTAAAAAACATAAATGTAAAAAATAGGAATTAAAGTAATAAAAATCAAGAAAAACAAGAAAATTGCCAATATCGGAGCGAAAAATTGAAAAAATTAAAGAAAAATTCTTTATTGCAAGATGTAGAAAATTAACGCTAGAAATTGTGCAATATTTACAAGCTGTTTGGAGCTTTTTGGAAGGAAGAAAAGACGCAAGAAATTGGCAATGTAAATTTTACTTACTTTTTGGGCTTGGATTATGAAAATGAAATAATAGCCTTTGCCAAATTGCACAAAAAGTGCGCAAGCGAAGCAACAAGAGAACAAAAAGAGTAAATAAGATTTACTTTTAAAATGCCTTAAGAAAATCGAATAGCAAAATGACGGTAGGGGGTCTGGGGGAGGGCGTCGAAGGGTAGATATGAGGGCGATTTTGAGGGGGTCTTTGTTCCTATTAATGTAAGGAAACGGCTTGACAATTTTGAGGCGATGTGGTAAGATAGGGGTACGATTTTAAGGCAAATCGAAAAAAATAGGGCAACTTCTGCCCTTTTTGAGGTTTTGCCCGTTGACGATGCGAATAAGCACCGATAGTTCTGTCCGATGTTGCTTTCTTAAGGCGGCTCGCCGTATGCCGACGGCTTGCTCCGAAGGACACAGATGAGAACCGATTGCAGCATCGGAGGGCAAGCGTGAAAACGTTGTGCCCGATCAAATTCAGTAGGAGGAATTTCTAATGAGAAAAACGAAAATTCAAAGAGTGACGGCGTTTGTACTCGCGTTTGTTTTTCTGCTTGTTGGTACGGTTGGCGCAAGCGCGGCTCAGGCTGCGGGCGAGTCGACTACCACAGAATCTTTGAGCAACATCAAGGAACTGCTTAACGCTATTCCCTATAATGTCTACCTCGAAGAGAACGCAGGAGTCGCGCGTGCACAAAGCCCGATCGTTATCGACGCTGCGGAGAGCTTTACGTTCACCATGGCTGACGGTACGGTCTACAATCAGAACAATGCTCCCGTGGATAACGACAACGTTGCTCACCGTGCGGAGTACGATGGAGTTGCAGGACTCTATCTCCCCGGCAACGGAACTGTGTCGTGGACGACGGACGAGGTAAAGACTGCTGCTAAGTACAGCATCTCTATCGAGTACTATCCCGTGGTTAAAAAGTCTACGTCCATCGAGAGAGTATTTATGATAAACGGAGCTGTTCCGTTTGCGGAAGCGCGTTTCTTGACCATTTCTAAGATCTGGTCGAACGTTTATTCTGACGGCGCGTTCCTCGTTCCTGAGGGTGAGAGCGCGGATTCTTATCTTTCCAAGGCGAAGGAAATGGGAATTGACGCTCGCTCGGAGCAGAGAAGCGACGGAACTTACATAGTCTATAAGATGCCTGCGTACTGGACAAAGGATATCTCCTCGCTCGTTGACGAGCAGACGGTAAGATTCTTTACGATAGACATCGATAAGAACGAGCTCCGCGCAAGTCTTGCTCAGACTCCTGAGTGGACTACTTACGAGTTCAGAGACGCTAACGGCTTCTATGAGGAAAGCTTTGAGTTCGTTGTAGCTCCCGACGAGAACGGTCTTGTAACTCTCTCGCTCGAGGCTGTTAACGAGCCTATCGCTATCAAGAGCATCACGCTCAAGCCTCACGAGAGCGCAATGAGCTATGATGATTACATCAAGCAGTACGAGAACGCTCCTGCGGGCGGCGATAAGATAAAGATCGAAGCCGAGTACTTCTCGAACGCTTCCACACAGACAATATATCCTATTGAGGATAAGAGTAGCGCGATCAACTCGCCGAGCGCGGCTGACAGAGCTGTGCTCAATACAGTTGGCGGTGAAAAGTGGCAGGGCGCGGGACAGTGGCTGTCTTATAAGTTCACTGTTGGCTCAAGCGGTCTCTATGAGATAGCTACCCGCTTCCGTCAGAACGTGCTTGACGGTATGTACGTATCCCGCAGCCTTTCGATATACAGTGATTCTACTGTAAGCGAGGGCGAGGAAGGATACTACAATGGAATTCCTTTTGCTGAAGCGGCAAATCTTCAGTTTGGATTTTCTGATGATTGGCAGTCAAATTGCCTCAACGACGGTACTCGCGACAGCTTCAAGTTCTACTTCAAGGAAGGCGTTGTTTATACGCTCAAGTTTGAAGTAACGCTTGGAAACATGGGCGATATAGTAAATACCGTTCAGGCATCACTTGACGCGATCAACGAAGACTACCTCAATATTATAAAGCTCACGGGTTCGTCGCCTGATGATAACCGTGACTACGGATTTAACCGCGTGCTTCCTGACACGATGATAGACCTTATCGTTCAGTCTCGTACGCTTACCGCGGTTGCCGAGAAGCTTGCGGGGGTCGCGGGCAATAAGTCCTCGATGACGGCAACTCTTGAAAAGATCGCTCGTCTTCTCCACACAATGGGAACAGATGAGGAGCAGGTCGCAAAGAACCTCGATCAGCTCAAGACTAACATCGGTTCGCTCGGTACTTGGCTCGGAGATGCGAAGACACAGCCTCTCATGCTTGACTATATAGTTGTTCAGTCCGAGAGCGAAGAGCTTCCCGAGGCAAAGGCGGGCTTCTGGAAGGGAATCGGCTTTGAGCTTAAGAAATTCTGGAAGAGCTTCTTCAGAAACTACGACCGTATGGGCTCTCTTGAGGAGATCGAAGAGGGCGCGGCTACTGAGGTATGGCTTGCAACAGGACGTGACCAGTCTCAAGTCCTCCGCAGCCTTATCAATAACGACTTCACACCCAACACGGGTATCGCGGTCGACCTCAAGCTCGTTGCCGCAGGAACACTTCTTCCTTCGATACTTTCGCGCAGAGGTCCTGACGTATACATCGGTCTTGACCAGGGTACGATAATCAACTACGCTATCAGAGGCGCGCTCCTTCCTGTTGACGATCAGGAAGACTTCAGCGAGGCTATAAAGGAATTTAACGATCCTGCGATGATAGTTCTTGGAATTGAGAACTCTGACGGAGAGTTCCACTACTACGGACTTCCCGAGACTCAGGTATTCAACATGATGTTCATTCGTAAGGACGTTCTTGCAAACCTTGAGATAGAAGTACCTCGTACATGGGATGACGTTCTTGAAGCTATCCCTGTGCTTCAGGCTAATAATATGATGATAGGAATGCATACCGACTATAAGATATTCCTCTACCAGATGGGCGGAGAGCTTTATGCTGACGACGGTATGAGAATAAACCTCGACTCCAACGTAGGTCTTGAGGCGTTCGATACAATGTGTAACATGTTCACGATGTACTCGTTCCCCTATCAGTATGACTTCGCAAACCGTTTCAGAACAGGTGAAATGCCTATCGGATTTGCGGCTTACACAACGACCTATAACCAGCTCAAGGTATTCGCAACCGAGATCGAAGGTCTCTGGGGCTTCTACCCGATGCCCGGTTACGCAGATGAAGAAGGCAATATAAACAACGTATCGGTTTCTACCGTTACCGCGATATCCATGATCACAGGATGTGAGGATAAGAAAGCGGGCTGGGAGTTTATGAAGTGGCATTCGGGCGCTGAGTGTCAGGTTGACTACTCCAACGAGATGGTTGCTATCATGGGTCCCTCCGCTAAGCACTCCACCGCAAACCTCAACGCTCTTGAGAGTATGCCTTGGACATCTGAGGAATACAAGCAGCTTTCACTCCAGTTCAACAAGCTCGCGTCTATTCCTAACTACCCCGGAAGCTATATTATCGACCGTTACACCAACTTCGCGTTCCTCGCTGCATTCAACGAGAACGCAGACCCTGTAACAGAGCTTCAGAGCTACATTACTACAATAAATAAAGAGATCACTCGTAAGCGTCAGGAATTTGAGCTTGAAACGCTTGA